>JAKPTE010000036.1 GCA_029571215.1 Bacteroidota bacterium | reverse complement strand
ATGGTTATCCTTGATGAGAATCATATCATAGAGGCCCATTCTGTGATTCATTCCGCCACCAATGCGAACGGCTTCTTTTTCAAGCAAACGCATCCCAGGAGTGGTTTTGCGTGTATCAGTAATCCGGGCCTTAAAACCTTTAATTTTTTCAGTATATCTATGTGTCTCTGTCGCTATCCCACTCATCCGCTGAAGAATGTTCAGCACAAGGCGCTCGGCCTGTAGCATGGATCGTTGTGATCCGCTGACTTCAAGGGCAATGTCGCCCGGTTGAATACCTGCACCATCGGCTATCAGTTGTTTTACGCGGAGATTCGGATCAACGGCATGAAAAACAAGGGGGGCTATACGGCCCCCGGCAAAAATACCCTTTTGCTTAACGATCAGAACCATCCTGCCCGTGGCAGAAGCATCAATACAAGCAAGCGAAGTATGATCGCCATCGCCTATGTCCTCAGCCAGAGCAGTTTCCAACAGACGCTTCAACAGGAAGTGTTCATCGGGCAGTTTCATCTTTCTCAATGCGTAACTGATTGATAATCACTTCTTCTCCTTTGGTTTTAAGCAGAATAACCACCCGGAAGGAAGCCTGTTTCGTTGTTAACCGCCCGATGGCATAACAGAGACCCTCCCTTGATTCTTCATGGCGGACAACAAAACCCACAGGCGGATACTTTGAAAAGAAATCCTTCATAATGATTTCGGCCTGTGTTTTGCTGTAAACATTCTCGTTTTCGAGAACAACCAGTTCAACGCTGTTGTTGAATCTTCTTCCCAGTTCGCGGTAGTTACCTGTTTTGAAGGCTGTAATTATTTCAGGCGGTATCTTGTCGGGCAGAGGCTCTCCTTTTCCCAGAAAAGACAGTGCTACCGCAATAACCAAAATACCAAAACGGTAAAACATCAGCATGATGCAGGATTTCTTCGTTCAAAAATAATACTTTTCATTATATGTGAACTATGCAAAAATCGAACCAGATTTTGTTAATTTGGGAATAAAATTTGCAGGGTAGAAAAAGGGGATATATGAAGGTAGTTTTTCTGGTAACTGGAAAAGATGCTGAACAATGGATAACCGTTGGAGTAGAAAAATATTCCGGAAGAATCGGAAAGTATGTCCCATTTGAATATGTTGTGATTCCTGAAGTTCGTCAGAAGAAAACAATTAATGATGCAGCGGTGGTGAAAGAAAAAGAGGGTGTGGCCCTGCTGAACCGGATACAGGACTCTGATTATCTTGTTCTGCTTGACCAGCGCGGTAATAAGCACACCTCAGAGTCATTTGCGGAGTGGTTTCAGGGAATGATGAACCGTTCACTGAAACGCTGTGTGTTCGTCGCAGGCGGGGCATGGGGCTTTTCGGAAAAGGTATATCAGCGGGCCAACTTCATGCTTTCCCTTTCGGATATGACATTTAACCATCAGGTTATCAGGATTATGTTCCTGGAACAATTGTACCGGGCATTGACGATTCTGAGGGGTGAACCCTATCACCATGAATAAGAAATCAGGATATTCGTAATAAATGAGGCATTCTTGAAGAAGTTATCCCTGCCATATTACCTGTTTTTGCTGATTCTCCTTCTGTTTGTTTCAAACGGAATTGAATATTTTGCCGGGAGCGGCAAGGCACGAGAGTGGCAAATGCGAAGAATTCAGAGAATTTTTCTGCATAAGGAAAAAAATCTGAAGGACAAAGTGAGCCGTGTTGCTGATATATTTTCCGCCAATTCAGAGCCGGGCAAAGTTCCTGAGGAAGGATTAACCCTGTTACGAAATATCCGACAAAATGATTTATCCATACTGGTTTATCGTAATGACAGTCTTTGCTTTTGGTCGGACAATCATTCCGATTATCCCGTTACCCTGAAGGCAGATACATTGATTTATCCTCTCCTGAAACTTGGGAATGCATATTATGCTTCTGTTTTGCAAACAAAGGGTTCTTACAGTGTCCTGGGTCTTGTTCTGATGAAACATCTTTATCCATACGAAAATAAATATTTGCGAAATACATTTAATCCTGATTTTCACCTGCCTTCTTCGGTTGAGATTACGAGAGCTCCTGCTGATGAGCTTTACTGTTTTCCCCTGAGAAATGAAAAAGGCACACAGATACTGTATTTTTGTTTTGATACCTATCATTTGAAAAATCATCCCATCCGAAAGCTTGTTCCCTGGTTTTATGCTGCTTTTTTTCTTTTATTGATTTTGTTAGTTAGAAAACTTTTGTATCAAGTGAAGACTGCCAGAGAAAAATGGATTATTTTCCTGGTTTTTCTTGCCACTGGCATATTATTGCGGATAGTGATGATTAAATGGCAGTGGCCAGCACCGCTTTACAGGACCAGTTTATTTAGTCCGGCTCATTTTGCTGCTGGTCATGCCTTGCCTTCCCTGGGAGATCTTCTTCTGAATGCCGTGTTTGCTTTTTCGCTGGCTTATTTTGTTTTTCGTCATATTTCCTGTCGGTTTTTCTTCCGCGCAGGCAAAATCTTTCTTTTGGTGCAGGCCTTTCTATACCACCTTTGTTTTGTTGTCATTGCTGTTTTTCTTCACCTGTTGTTTAACAGTCTGGTGATTGACAGTGATATCTCGTTTGAAATAAGGAACATCCCCGATCTTACGGTCTACACTTTTATTGGATTGTTTTCCATAGCGTTGTTTTTTGTTGCGGTTGGTCTTATTTATAAAAGGTTTGCAGAGGCTGCTGCTGCTGCAGCTATATCTTCCAAGGCTTTTATAGCTGGTTTGGTTTTTGCGATTGGTATTTTGCTTGTCAGCCGGATTGATGGGGTTCTGCCTCTGTCGGTGTTTATGCTGGTTGCTTCGGTTTTCATTTTTCATTCGGTGTATTACCGGAAAAGGAACGCCGGTTTTTCGTTTTATGTTGGTCTGATTCTTTTATTTTCGCTTTATACAGTAATTATTGCTGATGAAGCTGGGTGGAAAAAGGAGTGGGAACGGGGAAAGGTAATCGCAACGAGTCTGGCAGCAGAACATGATCCCGTAGCAGAACTGATGCTTGGTGAGATAGCTCCTGCTCTTGCTTCCGATACTTTGATATCCCTGAAGCTTCAACCATCGGTATTTCGCTATGACGATCTTTATAATTACATTCAAAGGAGATATTTTGGGGGATACTGGACACGCTATGATATTCAAATCACCATATGCGATGCAGACGATTCTCTTCTGGTTCAGCCTGAAAACCGCATGACGCATTGTTACTCTTTTTTTTCTGACATGCTGAACAATTACGGTTATCCTCTTTCTGATACCGGTTTTTACTACCTGAATAATCAAAACGGAAGAATTAGTTACTTCGGGAGGTTTCGCTATGTTGTTAAACCCCGCAATAAAGAAACAGACCTTTTTGTTCAGATTACCTCAAGGCAGATAATTGAAGCTCCGGGCTACCCGGAATTACTGCTAGATGAAAAAACATCCTCGGTATTAAAAACTGAAGGGTATACATATGCCAAGTATTACAGAGGGCAACTGGTCACTCAGTCAGGAAGATATCCATACAGTCTCGTTGATACCATGTTCCGTAGCAAGGAGGAATTTGCCTTAAAAAGAGCAGAGGGGTTTCAACATCTCATATTCAGGCCCTCGGCAGATAATCTTATTGTGCTAAGCAAACCCGTTCCTACCTTTTTTGAAAAGTTGACGGCTTTTTCCTATATATTCATTTTCTGTTTTTTATCGGTAGCTATTTTCCTTCTCTTTACCAGTGCAGGAATTCTTGAATCGGCTTTCAAAAGTACCTTCCGTAACAGGATTCAGTACTCAATGATATTTCTTCTTCTTCTATCCTTGTTTCTGCTGGGAGGCGGAGCAGTTTATTTCAGCCTGAGGCAATACAATGCCCGTCATACAGAAGCATTGACGGAAAAAATGCAATCGGTTTATTTCGAATTGTACCGATATGTGCACAAGGAGAAGGATCTTTCTTCGGATTGGTCATCTTCCGGTTTTGGCAATCTGGATGAATTACTAGCCGAGATTTCCAACATGTTCTATTGTGACATCAATCTTTTTGATCAGAGGGGGTTTCTGATAGCCACATCGCGTCCTGAGATTTTTCATCGACATCTGGCAGGAAATCTGATGCATCCGGTGGCCTATCGTGAAATGCGGATTTTGCATCGTGCGGAATTTATTCAGAAGGAGCAGACAGGGACGCTCAGTTATTTTTCATCCTATGTACCTTTGAGAAATAGTTCTGGTGAATTCCTTGCCTATCTGAATTTGCCCTATTTCACACGTCAGAATCAGCTGGCTGCGGATATTTCCAATCTGATTGTTGCTCTGGTGAATATCTATCTTTTACTGATTTTGTTATCGGTGAGCCTGGCGGTTCTGCTTTCCAGGCAGATTACTTTGCCGTTGCGGATGATTCAGGAACGAATGGCGCAGGTAAAACTTGGCCGAAAATCGGAACCTATTGATTATCCGGGGATGGACGAAATAGCAGGCCTGGTAAAAGAATACAACCGGATGGTGATTGCGTTGGAACAGAGTGCGGAACTGCTGGCGAGGTCGGAACGGGAAATGGCATGGCGTGAAATGGCGCGGCAGATTGCTCATGAGATACGCAATCCACTTACCCCGATGAAACTGAGCATTCAGCATTTGCAGAGAGCATGGGAAGACAAGTCCCCCCATTTTGACGAGTTGCTTCGAAGAACAGCTTCCACCCTGGCCGAGCAGATTGATATTTTGTCATACATTGCCGCATCTTTTTCAAGTTTTGCCAATATTCCGCAAGGGAAGGCTGAACCGATCAATCTGGTCGACATTTTGCGGTCAACCTCTCTTCTATTTGAGGGGAATGAATCTGCCCATGTGCAACTCGAGCTGAACGGAATGGAAGAAGCCTTTGTGCTTGCAGATAAAGAACAGATCAATCGTGTTCTGACAAATCTTGTTAAGAATGCGCTTCAGGTTATTCCTTCCGACAGGAAGGGCATAGTTGTGCTTGAAATACGAAAAACAAACGAAGGGTTCCGGGTCATGGTTGCCGATAATGGCATGGGAGTTCCGCAAGAAATGCAGGGACGGATATTTCAGCCGAATTTTACGACAAAGTCCACCGGGATGGGCTTAGGACTTGCTATCTCAAAAAGAATTATTGAACATGCGGGTGGTAAAATATGGTTCGAAACACAGCCCGGCAAAGGAACTCAATTTTATTTTACGCTCCCGCCCCTGAAAAACCCTAAATAAATGAAGATTCTGTCACCGAATTCTCTAAAAACAGCTAATGGATATAACGTTTTTTGTTATTAATTTTTAAATTCGCTGTAATACATTGCTCCGTTGACCAGATCAAAGATGTTGCGGCCTAAGTTGTTTATTTATTGTGGTTTGCTGATTTTTAGCTCCCTGGTTTATTCCCAGAATGCTCAGGTAGTATCTCTTTCCGGTGTTGTGAATTCGTACTACAGGGTAGAAGCAGTTTACAATCAGAACCCGGCCAATATTGACTCCGTGAAGTTATATGATGTGACGGGACTGAGCAAGGGAGACACGGTAATGCTTTATCAGATGAAGGGGGCTGAGGTTGACCCTGCGACCGGAAACTACCCAAGCTTTCTGGGGAGTTATGTGGGACGTTATGAAATTCTTCTGGTGAATGAGGTAAAGGTTGCAAACCGACTGGTCATTTTTACTACAAATCTTTCGTTTTACGGTCCTCCGGTTTATCCATACAGGGTAAGCTACACCGCCGAAGATACCCTGCAACTGATAAAAGTGAAATCGTATCGCAAAGCAAGAGTAGACGGAGTTTTGACCTGTAAGGCCTGGGATGGGAAAACCGGAGGAGTGCTGGCGCTAATCATATCGGATACCTTATGGCTCAATGCGGATATTGATGTCAGCGGGAAAGGGTTCAGGGGAGCCGCGGGACAAATATATAATTATGGTTGTTCGAATGATGATCCGTCTTTTCAGCAGAGAAATTATTCGGCAACTTCCGACTCGGCAGGCTGGAAAGGTGAAGGTATTGTGCATTTTATGCCTTCATATGCCAAGGGTTACGGGTATCTTGGTTCCAATTCAGGGGGTGGCAATGGGCAGAATTCAGGAGGCGCAGGAGGCAGCAATGGCGGTCAGGGAGGTGCCGGCGGGAAAGAGTGGAATGATTGTTCGTCAGGGATACAAAGTGAATCAGGGAAAAACCTGGCATCATATTATGATGTTTCCAGCGTGACCCAGAAACGCATATTTTTTGGTGGTGGAGGAGGTGGTGGTACACACACTCCTGGATTGAGTTCTTCTATTGGGGGCAATGGGGGTGGAATTGTGCTTATTATGGCAGGCGCTATTGTTGGAAACGGGAAATTCATTCGTGCTAACGGGGAATCGCCTGCTGCATGTAACGGAGGAGCAGGGGGCGGCGGAGCCGGTGGAGCCATTATTCTCGATATTACCGCTTATGTGGGGAGTCTTACGGCCGAAGCCAGAGGAGGAAACGGAGGAAATACCACGCATGCGTCTAATACTGGTGCGGGAGGGGGAGGGGGAGGAGGTTTCATCTGGTATACTGAGCCTCAGTCAGGTAGTTTTACGAGGAATGTTACCAGAGGACTGAAAGGGACTAGCGTTGGGGGTTCAACAGCCAGCGACGGAGCAAACGGATCGACCCGGAATAATCTTATCGTTCAGACCCGGGGCTGGTTGTTCAATGTTATGCCCCTCGACGATAGCATTTGTGCTGGAACCAAACCAAAAGAAATCAGAGCATCCTTCCCCAAAGGAGGAAATGGTCCGGGCAGCTATTATTACAAATGGTTTATGAGCCTTTCCAAAGAAGGACCCTATTCAGAAATCACAGGGGCTACCAATATTTTTTATCAGCCTCCGGAACTTGATACAACAACCTATTTCAAGCGGCTTATACTCAGCATTGCTCCGGGAGATACTATTCGCGACACAAGCCTCACCTATACTGTGAAGGTATATCCTGCCATTACCATGAATACCATTGCGGCTTCCGATACGTTCTGCTATGGTCAGGACCCTGGCCTGCTGACGGGTCCATGGCCGGGGGGAGGTAACGGAACTTACAGCATTTACTGGGATAATAGTCTTAATGCTTCTTTCATTTCAGCCAATCAGGGGATTGCGACAACACAAAACTACAATCCTCCGGTACTATATCAGACAAACTATTTCAGGAGGCGTGTTGTTTCTGGTGTTTGCCGCGATACATCGAATACAGTCACGCTTACTGTCCTGCCTCTTATAGGCAACAATAAAATAACCACGCCCGATACCATGGTTTGTTTCGGGAGGTCTCCGATGATCTCGGCCAGTCAACCAAACGGAGGGGACAATGCTTACGTGTACAAATGGCAGTACCGTACTGATAATCCTTCCAGCCAGTTTCAAAATGCTCCCGGATTGTCGGCGCTGAAGAACTATGTTGCACAAAACCTCACAGATACAATCTTTCTAAGGCGTATAGTATGGTCGGGATCTGATACGGTTTGCAAAAGCATCAGTGACACGGTGAGGGTAAGAGTTACCCCGCCTATTACCAACAATTTTATTTCCGCTGACCAGACATTATGCGAAGCAACTCAGGCTGATTTGCTCAAGGGAAGGTATCCCAAAGGAGGTGATGTTGGCAATTATACCTATTATTGGGAAAAGAGCCTGAATCAGACTGTATGGTCTACCGAAAAGGTACAGAGCAATCCTCTGGATACCCTGTATGATCCAGGGGTAATGAACATCACAACCTGGTACCGTCGGGTTATTTTTTCCGGACTCAACAATACATGCAAGGATACAAGCAATGCTGTGAAGCTTACCGTTCAACCTAAAATCCAGGGGAATACCATCTGGATTCAGCACAGCGGTGATCGGGATACCACCCAATGTTTTGGTTCCATGCTCGGTTTATTGAGAGGGTCTGGCCCTCCGGCCTTGTCTGGCGGAGATGGTTCGACCTACAATTATGCATGGAGGGTTTCTTATCCTTCCTGGGATTCAGTGGGTGCTGCACGAGACTTTACCTATACTCAGAAGCTTGTGACCAATGTACTGTTCATGCGCCTGGTTCGTTCAGGTAAGTGCATTTCTTTCAGTGATACAGTTGTCGTTACTGTTTTGCCTGCTATTACAGGGAATTTATTGATTCCTTCCGATAGTATTTGTTACAACACTTCCCCCGGAAATCTTTCCGCCTCATTACCATCAGGAGGTGACAATTCCTATCGGTACAAGTGGCAAAGAAACACGGGCAGTGGATGGAATGATTTAGCAGGCATAAGTACATCCGGTTATGATCCGGGCCCGGTTTCAGTGCAGACATCATACCGACGGTTGATTTTTTCCGGACCTTATGATTGTTGTAAGGATACATCGGCTGCTACAGTGATTGCCTTGCATCCCCTGCCACGGGCAAGTCTCTCCTTTGTCTCGCTTTTTGGCAGCGGGGTATGTGAGGATACTCCTGTCAGGTTGCAGTTTGCTGCCAGCACAGGATCACCACCCTATCTGCTGTATTACAGCCGGGGAGACTCATCATTTGCTATCACCCTGAATTCCAAGAATCAGCAATTCAGGGATATACCACATCCACCATACGGAATCGAACAATTCCATTTTGTCTATAAACCCGATTCACTCTTTGACAAATACGGATGCAAGGCAGACCTCCTTATCGGTAAAGATTCCGTGGATGTTTATAAAAAACCTGATATCATCCTTCCTCAGGATACGATGAAGTTTTGCGGAAAATCGCTGGAGCTCGCTGTTGATCAGGATGTGGGTACAGGTGTCTGGAAAATTAATGCGGTGAAGCCCTCCGGAGCGGGAAGCAGTATCTCTCTTTCTGATCCATTTCAGAAGAATTCCCTGTTGATAAGTTCTTCTTCTGATACAACGGAGTGGGTACATTTATTCTGGGTGGTTGATAACCATGGTTGCACCGATTCCCTTTCACGTTGGTATGCTTTGTATAGGATGCCTCCCCATCAGATTCTTGTTTCTGATACAACACTTTATTACGAATTTGAGTATCCTCTGAGTACTGAACCAATAACTGGACCGACTGAAACCGGACTCTGGACGTATTTTGAAAAAACAGGAAAAACAGAACTTCAGATTGAAAACAACACCTCAGGGCAAACTATGATTCGTATTCCTCAAGATCATTTTGGTGACTACCTGTTGTTGTGGACAGTAAAAAACAACGTATGTCCAGTCCAGTCCGACAGCGTACATGTGATTTTTTCCAACATTCGGGGTTATAATGGGTTTTCTCCAAATGGTGACGGACTCAATGATATTTTCTGGGTAGAGGGTATGGAAAACCTGGAGTCATTTGAAATCACCATCATGAACCGGTGGGGAGAAGTGGTGTACCATTACAGCAACCAGGAAAACGGTAGTTCTGAGTGGTCGGGCTGGGATGGGAAGCATTACAAAACGGGTAAGGATGTGCCCGAAGGAATCTATTATTACATTATCAAGGCAAACGGGCGCATTTACAATAAGAACGGAAAGCCGGGTCAATATATTCTTTTACGAAGGTGAAACAGGAATGAAAAGGAATCTGATGATACTGTTTGTTCTTTTTTCACCGTACATTATGTACGGTCAGCGCGATCTTATACCGCTGAACAGCCAGTATTTGTTCAATGGATTGTTGATTAATCCGGCTTATGCGGGTAGTCATGATGTGCTGAGCTTCGCCGGGACTTTCCGCAAGCAATGGCTCGGATTTGAAGGTGCTCCGGTCGATTATTCTGCGGGATTTCATTGGCCCATGGCCAAAAGTAAGCTGGGAATGGGTCTGATCCTCCGCCAGGAAAAAGTGTTGAACCAAAGCACATCCGAGATAGGACTCGATTATGCTTTCCGTTTTATTTTAGGGAAGGGAAAAATGTCGTTTGGCTTGCGCACGGCATTGAACCTCTTCCAGGAAGATCCGTTCAAAGGTGATATCAGGGATCCTGCCGATCCATTATTTGCTGAAAACCGCCTGCAGGGAAGTGCCATAATGCCAAATTTTGGTTTCGGAATGTTTTATTTTTCCCAGAGAATGTATGCCGGTTTCTCCATCCCGTGGTTTTTTTCCATGCCTTCGGGAGGTTCTTTATCTTCTTTCTTTACAGGAGAAAGCATTATGACGCATTACAATTTTCTTTTTACCGGAGGTTATTATCTGAAAATTACCGACAGGTTCTGGTTCAAACCGACTTTTCTATTGAAATATCAGCCTGTTTCAGGTCTTCAGTATGATGTGAACGGAAGTTTTGTTTTGTTTGATGATTATTTATGGATTGGAGGAGGCTACCGTGCCGATGGTACGGTAATAGCCATGCTCGATTTGCAATTGCTGAATCAATTGAAACTGGGATTCTCATGGGATTATCCTACCGGGATAATACGTCAGGCTACGGCTGGTTCCATGGAATTTTCGGTGCGGTATAATTTTAATTTTAAGGTAAATGCTGTAAGTCCAAGGTTTTTCTGAGTTTATGAAATACGGAAGTATTTTCTTATGGGTGGTTTTATATATGGGAGGAATGCTCTCGGTTTGGGGGCAGACAGATAGCCTTTACCGGATTGAAAGACTCAGCTTTTCGAGTATTGCTTATGATGAGTATGCTCCTGTTTGGCTGAATGCGCGTAATCAGCTTATTTTTGTTGCAAACCGAAGTGCCGGAGGGTTGTTCAAGCATAGTACCCAAAAAGGTACACCTCTGGAGAATTATTTTTATGTTACCCGCAGGAAAGACAGTGCATTTACCGGTTCGCCAAGGGTTTTTGCTTCCGAACTTATTTCGGGAAGCAACAAAGGTCCTATGGTTTTCAACCGGGAAGGAACAAGAATGTACCTGACCAAAAATATTGTAGAACCGGGTAGATTTAAAAATTACCTGGGTACAAATAACCTGCTCGGGATTTTTGAATCCAGTTTTGTCGGAGGTCGGTGGACCACACCTGCACTGATAGCGGTCATCAATGTCGACGGATACAATACATGTCATCCCGCTCTGAGTCCGGACGGGAAACGTATGTATTTTGCCTCTGATCGTCCGGGAGGCTTCGGAAGAATGGATCTATGGTATTCCGATTTTGTAAAAGGGCAATGGACTGAACCCAAAAACATGGGCCCGGTTATTAATACTTCATTTAACGAAGTATATCCTACTTGTGCTCCCGACGGGCGTTTGTATTTTTCTTCCAACCGGCTTGATAAAACCATGGGCAAGTTCGATATATTCTATTCTGAACTGATTAATGGTCAGTGGATTGAACCTCGTAGAATTCCGGAACCTTTCAATTCGCGGTACAACGATTTGTGCTTTGTTCCCGAAGGAAACGGGGACCGTGGTTTTTTCTCTTCCGACAGGTATGACAGAACAACAAGCGATGTGTTTTATTTTTATACAACGGAACCTAAATTTGGTAGTGCCGAGCCCTTAAAAGTGCCCCGGCTATGCTATACTTTTTTTGAAAACAATGGTGTGGTCATTGATACGGCCATTGCAGTCTATGAATGGACCTTCAGCGACGGAAGCAAACAAAGAGGTCTGGAAGCCTACCACTGCTTCCCTGGCACCGGTGAATACACCGTTGAACTGAATGTTGTGAATAAGCTGGAAGGAACCATTGATCGAAATGTGGTTTCGTATTATTTTCCTGTTGAAAAGATTGAGCAACCATGGATTGCTTGCCCTGATACAATAAAGGTCAATGAATGGGTCGAATTTTCAGGCTCGGATTCCTGGTTTGTCAGTTTTGTACCTGAAAAATATTACTGGGATTTTGGTGACGGATCAAAGGCTATGGGGATAACCGTGCGATACCAGTACGTGCGTCCCGGGAAATATCGTGTACGCCTGGGAGTTTCAGGAAAGGAACAGGGAAGCGGAAAATTCGCAACACGCGCATCCTATAAGGAAGTAGTTGTGGAGGGTGACTATACATTAACTCCTTCTGTCTCAGTGTCTCCGTAATTTTCGATAAGGATCTGCAGTGTTGCATAATGTTTGTAGTATACTTATAGAATCTGTTAAGGAAATTAGTTGTAGATTTCATTAATTTATTTCAATAATGATGTATACTTAATTATTTTAGCTGCTGAGAATTATAAATAGATTTGCTGATAGTAAAGAGTAACCATATGATGAATGGATCATCGCAAATGAAAAGGAATATCCTGACCGGGATTGTGTTATTTACAGCATTATTCCATACCTGGAGTCAGGCAGTACCAGGGAAAGACGAAAATATACCCTATTTGGTTACTTTCGGTGCTAATGCTGAAACTTCTTGGGGGGATGATGATTTTTCACAGACTTTTTTCTTTGTAATACCAAAAGATTTTACAAGTCCGGTCTATATCCGGGTTTACGATCCTGACTGTGGAGGAGCGATTGATGAATTAAAAGGTGTGTTTGACACACGGACCAGTTTTACAGTGTATGGTGGTGTTGGGTGTTATACTGATGAGGATGTTCAGACAGGACAGCCTCAGGGAAATTATAAAGCGGGGAACATTTTGGCTACCAGAACATTTGGTGTTGATCCCCGCTATGATCAGAAGTGGTTCACTTTTGGCCCGTTCAATCCAACCGAAGGAGAGTATGTGGAACAGTTCAAAAGCTACATTATTAAGATCATAGCTGAAGGTGTCAGTGGCGATGACGGAAATCTTTACCGTTATTTCCTTTCCACATCACCCGATGAAAATAAGCCCATTGAAGGAGCCAATGCCTTTACCTTTGAATATTGTTTCCGTTTGTGGGATGATCCCAAACAGATTTCAGTTATTTATCCTTATATTGATGACAGAACCATCAATGTGAGGGAATCCAATTTCGACTGGGATGACGATGGTTATATACTGATAACATCTGTCCTTAGAAAAAGTCAGCCTCTTCCAGTTTCAAATGAAGACAACTGGGTGGAGAGTGATTTTAAAATTTTTGACAAGGAACATAATACCTCATTGGCAATCAGTATGATCAAAAAAAGTTCGCCGGTTGTGCGGAACAATAATGTTGTTATGCATATACGAAACCAGTACAATGAGGCATTGAAATTTTATTCCTCCCCGATTGGTGGAATTCCAAAACCTATTTATGGTATCGGAGTAAGATAGAAAAATGAATATTGCATGAGGTTAATTTTTCGTTTACAGCTTGTTCTTTTCTTTTCAGGGTGGTTATCTGACGGCCTTTTTTCGCAGCAGATCCGGTTCAAAGTTTATTCACGGGAGCAGGGCATTATGAATCCCTTTGTTTACTCTGTTTCCCAGGACAAAAACGGTTATCTGTATTTGGCAACAGGAGAGGATGTATACCGGTACGATGGTTTTGCCTTTGTTCCGATACGTTTCCAGAAAGAAGAACTCAAAGCCTACTCCACTCGAATCTTTAATGATGACAGAGGAAATCTTTGGTTCGGTATGAGCAACGGACTGGTTTTTGTTTGGGACGGGAAAAACAGCCGGCGGATCAATCTGCCTTCCGGAGTAACCTCCCAGATAACAGAAATCTTAGCTGACAAAACAGGAATCAAATGGGTTGTAACCCAACAAAACGGTATTTTCGGTGTCACTGAAAACGGGCAGGTAATACGTTGTGATTCTGTTTTGCCAGGTAGAATACTGACTTCGGCACTTTATACCACTAATAACAATTTGCTGATTGCTGCCAACGACGGGATTTATCTATTTACACCATCTGGCAATTCCCGTTGCCCGGAACAGAGAGGAAAAATTGAAAATTTTCCTGAAACCCATGTAAATAAGCTCATACAGTTGCAAACGTCCCAGACTATTCTTGCCGCAACTGACGATAACGGGCTATTGCAGATTGAAGCTGATCCCGCCGGTGGAAATTCTTTCAAGGTAAGTGATTTTGGGAAAAGCTTTGGCATTAATCAACAGAGCATAACCTCTGTCTTTGAAGATACGGAGCATAATATCTGGGTTGCAGCTGCCGGAGAAGGGGTTGTAGAAATTCTCTGGAACCAAGAATCCGGAAAATATTCCGGTGTAAGGCATTTCAATACATCAAATGGATTACCGGTCAACTTCATCCGTTCGTTTTTTCAGGACAGAGAAGGTCAGATATGGATGGCAACCTACGGGAGTGGCGTTGTATCTTTTGCAGATGAAGCACTTCAGTTTTATGATTTTTCAGACTTTACCGGGAAAAGTATTACTGCCGTTACCCTGCGGGGTACTGAGCTTCTTCTGGCAGGTCCAAAGGGAATTCTGGTGTTGAATAAAAATACCCTGGTGAATAGGCTTTTTATACCGGCAGGAACGAAAGGCCTCCCTGCCGACAGAATAACAACCATGTTTACTGACAGGAGAGGGATTGTTTGGGTTGGCACTGCTGAAAGTGGTTGTTACCTGTTCGATATTAATGCAGCTTCTTTCCGCCGGGTTTGGTTCTCGGGGAATGCAGTTGAGAATGTTATCAATCATATAAACGGAAAAGGTGACAGCATATTTATTGCAACCAATGGGGGACTCGTGATTGTGGATCTGAACCGGAATACTTTTGTCTTGTTGACCATGTCGGACGGTCTGCCGTATAATATTATCCAGTCGGTATTTATCGACAGAAATGAAAAGGTATGGCTTGCCTGCGCCAGTAAAGGAATTTTTAATCTGAGTGAACATACCTATCGTTCGGAAGGAATTTCTGCCCTGATTGAATTTTCAGCCATTGCGCAGGATACTAATGGCAACTACTGGGCGGGAACCCTGGGGCAGGGGGTTCTGTGTTTCCTTCCTGATACCCTGTTTCAGGTTAATACCACTACCGGATTAGGTTCGAATTATGTTTACGGAGTGGCTTCCGACCGGGATGGTGAAATTTGGCTCGGGCACAGGATGAGCATCAGCCGGATTGATCCCGTAAAAAAGTCGGTAAAGGTGTTTGACAAAGCATATGGATTTACCGCAGATTGCAACCCAAATGCACTTGTTTCTGATCCGGGCGGAATGATGTGGATAGGTACGACGGAAGGTCTTGTGGGGTATAATCTGAACAAGGAAAAGAGAACGAACATCGCTCCGGTTTTGAATATCGTTTCGTTACGAATTGATGATAAAGAATACGACCCGACCGGAAGGATTGTTCTGCCCTATGGTACACATCGTGTCCGCATTGAATTTATTGGGCTGAATTTTCGTTCCCCGGAGAGGGTATTTTACCGGTATCGTTTGAACGGATTTGATCCCGAATGGACTGATGCCGGAGGAAATCGTTTCGTTAATTATAACAATCTGAGGGACGGCAAATATTCATTCGGGCTTATTGCCTGTAACGACCAGGGAGACTGCAGTGAAACAGATTCATTCTTTACCATTGATGTCCGGCTTCCACTCTGGAAGCAATGGTGGTTCCTTTTAGTAATGCTGGCATCAACTGCGCTTGCGGTATATGGAATAATGTATTATCGTGAACAGCAACTGAATGAGTTTAATAAGAGGCTAGAAACACAGCTTGCCGAGCGTACGCGCGAAGTGATACAGAAAAAAGAGGAGATTGAACAGAAAAACAAGGAAATTATTCAAAGTATTGAGTATGCCCAACGCATACAGCAAAGTATGCTGCCTTCCGCCTCACAGTTGAGTCAGTACTTTACCGGATATTTCTTATTTTACCGTCCCCGTGATATTGTGAGCGGAGACTTCTACTGGTTTGATAGACTCAAAGATAACCGGTTCTTGCTGATATGCGCCGACAGCACGGGTCATGGTGTTCCCGGAGGATTTATGTCGGTGATGGGCACCACCCTTATTAAGGATATATGCTACCGCAGCGATCTGGAATCTCCTTCTGAAATGCTGGCCTTGCTTGATCATGAAATCCATCGTCGCCTGAATCAGAACATAGAGGCGGAAAGGTCAAATGACGGAATGGATCTGATTCTGTGTGACATCAATCTGGAAACCTATGTCGTCAGAATTGCTTCTGCCATGCGCCCGGTAATTCTCTACGTCAACGGAGAACAGATGTACATACCCGGAAGCAGGAATTCCGTTGGAGGTACTATAATTAGCCATGAAGACAAGGTCTTTGAAGACAGAGTGTATGCTATGTCGAAAGGCGATCTGATTTATATGTTTTCGGATGGTTATACCGATCAGTTTGGCGGTCCGTTGGGTAAGAAATTCAAAATTGCCCGGCTCAGAAACCTTTTGAAAGATATTCATCAGAAACCAATGACGGAGCAATACCAGCATATCAAAAGCACTTTTGATCTCTGGAAAGGCGATCAACCCCAGATAGATGATGTGCTTTTCCTTGGAATCCAGCTGTAATTGAAATTCCTCTGAATTGTGCGAAAATGGTTATTTAAATGCATCTTTCAAACGGGGAAAGAAAAGTTATTCTGACGCTATCGGAGAACGATTTTTTCCTGTTGCAGGGTATTGCCGCATTTGTCCATGTACCTGATTATGTAAACGTCTTTCGATAATTTCGACAAATCCAGCCTGTTGCAATCAGCAAAAACGCAAACCTTTTTCCCGTCCAGCGTATATACTTCTGCCCGTTCAGCCTTGTTCTTCATGATAAATGTTTGTTTTAGGGTTTGTGTAGTTTACGAAATGTTGCTTTTCCTAGTTGCAATTTTTTCATTAACTGCATTGGGGAAGAGATGAAAATACATTTTTTGTTGATAAGCCGAAGCTGAAAGAGGGTATGGTTATTCCGTTTTTTGGGGAGGCTGTTAAACAAGGGAGTCACGTGACTTGCCCGACATAAAAATGAACAGACAAACGTCTGGAAATCTTTGTTTCTTTCTTTAGGCATCTTACCTTTGGCAGATAAAAGGATTACCATATGAATTCTGATTCACGGTACAAACGTCGTGGGGTATCTGCAGCAAAGGAAGATGTGCATAAGGCAGTCAGCAGTCTGGAAAAAGGGATTTTTCCGGGAGCATTCTGCAAAATATTGCCTGATTTTCTAACGGGAGATCCGGAATATTGCCTGGTGATGCATGCCGATGGTGCGGGGACGAAATCTTCTCTGGCCTATGTGTACTGGAAAGAAACGGGCGATATGTCTGTATGGAAAGGGATTGCCCGTGATGCCATTGTTATGAATACCGATGATTTGTTATGTGTGGGTGCAACCGGTCCGGTGATCCTTTCTTCGACAATAGGTCGTAACAAAAACCTGATACCCGGCGAAGTTATTTCTGCAATCATCAACGGTACGGAAGAAGTTCTGGAAGAGATGCGGAGTTTTGGTTTTCCCATCTATAGTGCTGGTGGTGAAACGGCGGATGTGGGCGATCTGGTGCGCACTATTATTGTGGATTCCACTGTTGTATGCCGGATGCGGCGTGCCGATGTTATCAGCAATGATGCTATACAAGAAGGAGACGTTGTTGTGGGACTTGCTTCCTTCGGACAGACAAGCTATGAAAAAGAATACAACGGAGGAATGGGGAGCAATGGACTTACCTCTGCCCGGCATGACGTTTTTGCCCATTACCTGGCCGAAAAATATCCTGAAAGTTTTGATAATGCTGTACCTGCTGATCTCGTCTATTCGGGAAGATATCGGCTTACTGACAGGATTGCGGAGCTTGGATTGGATGCGGGCAAACTGGTTTTATCGCCCACACGGACCTATGTTCCTGTGGTAATGGAAATTCTTGCACGCCACCGGGGAAAGATACATGGAATGGTTCATTGTTCCGGGGGAGGGCAGACTAAAGTGCTCCATTTTCTGAAGGGAATTCATGTCATCAAGGATAACCTGTTTCCGGTTCCCCCGCTATTCCGTATAATTCAGGAGC
This sequence comes from Bacteroidota bacterium, assembly GCA_029571215.1. Lineage (GTDB taxonomy): Bacteria > Bacteroidota > Bacteroidia > Bacteroidales > JAAYUG01 > JAAYUG01. The sequence goes on along the minus strand of JAKPTE010000036.1, from coordinate 78,316 downwards.
AATCGGAAACCAGCTGGCGTGAAATGTATATGGTTTACAATATGGGTCATCGTTTTGAGCTATATGTGCCTCCTGATATTGCTTCTGATATAATTGCGATTGCCAATTCTTTTCGCCTTGAGGCAACTATTGTAGGACATTGCGAGGCCTCTACTGCGAATAAAGTAACTATTGCATCCGAAACCGGAATATTTGAATATACCTGAGAGAATGCTTTACATCATATTTTACTTCTTTCTTAAAATGGTATTTTCGTTAAATTTTAAAATCCTTTTCCAATGAGCAAAATTTTCCGAATTCTTTTGTTGGGCCTGTTTCTAGCGACATTCAGTCTGGGAAACCGTTTGGCAGCCCAGACCGATTTCCTTACCGATACCGTTACGGCCGGTATATACGATATGGGCAAAATGTGGACATTTGATTATCCACCCAGTGACTATTTTACCTCTACCTATCATTTTACTGCTGATGATGAATGGTTTCGTGGGGTGCGGATGGCTGCCCTTCGTTTTGGACGGGGGTGTTCGGCATCTTTTGTTTCGGAGAATGGGCTTGTAATGACCAATCACCATTGTGCCCGGGGCACGGAGCTTTCTGTTCAGAAGCCCGGAGAAAATCTCACTGCCAATGGGTTCTTTGCTTCAAGAATCACCGATGAACGAAAAGTGGACGGGCTTTTTGTTGATCAGCTGGTAAAAATAGAAGACATTACCAGTCAGATTCAGGCAGCCGTAAAAGCCGATACAACGGGAGCAAGCCCTGCCGCCATCGCTCAGAAAGAATTTGAAAAAATCAGGGCTGATTATGGGAACCGCGACGAATGGAAAGGGCTGGAATTGCAGTTAATTACTTTCTATAATGGAGGAAAGTACTCCCTATATGGATTTAAGCGTTACCGGGATGTACGCCTTGTTTTTATTCCTGAGTTACCTCTTGGATTTTTCGGTGGTGATTATGACAATTTTACCTATCCGAGATATTGCCTTGATGTGAGTTTTTTTAGAGTGTATGATGATTCCGGAAAGCCATTGAAAACCAAGGACTATTATAAATTCAATCTTCAGGGCGTTCAGGACGGAGAACCGGTTTTCGTGGTTGGAAATCCGGGTTCAACGCTTCGGTTATCCACCATGGCCGATCTGAAATTTCGCAGGGATGTTTATTTGCCGTTTCAGGTTTCTTTTCTGAAAAGCGTTTCTCTCATTCTTCAGGAGTACAATGCCAAAGTGAGAAAAGACAGCATTCAAAATATTATTTTTGGTTTGGAGAACAGTTACAAAGCCTTGCGGGGCGAGCTGGACGGTTTGAAGGATCCATATTTGATGGCAAGAAAAGCTGCCTTTGAGAAGAAATTCAGGGAAGATGTTGCTGCTCGACCTGACCTTGCATCCCAACTGAATGTTTGGGATGCCATTGCTGCCGATAATGAGAAGCTTCCTTCGCTGTTTATGACGCTGAACATGATGAATCCAGGTCCTTTTCTTGCAGGACAGTATCTTTCATTTGCCAACAATGTAGCGCAAATGAAACAATATCAGAAATCCGGCGACAGAAGGGCCGGCATGATGAAACAAAGGCTGGTAGCTTTTACAAATCCTTCTTCCCCGGAGGTAGAAGAACGCCTCCTTGCCTTTTATCTTACTTCGTTAAAAGCTACTCTGGGTACCGATGATCCGCTGGTGCAGCAGGCTCTTCAGAACCGCACTCCTGCCGAAGCAGCAAGATGGCTTCTCGCCAGCACATCCCTGGGTAGTGCTGTTTATCGTTCCCAATTATTAAATGACAGCCTTCCCGAAACAGCTGCAACGGATCCTTTATACGCAATTGCCCAGATGCAGGTCGACCGGTATTTCAGTATTGTGGGCGATTATCAATCGGTTCAGGATCGTCTGTCGTCCAACCGCAGCAAATTGGGAAGAATGTTGTTTGATCTATATGGCACCCGCATTCCACCTGATGCAACCTTTAGTTTGCGCATCAACGACGGTGTGGTAAAGGGGTATGAATACAATGGAACAATTGCGCCATATAAAACAACCTTTTACGGTCTTTATGACCGGTATTATTCTTTTAATGGCAAGGAACCATGGAATTTGCCCGAACGCTGGAAGAATCCGCCACAGGAGCTGTTGCGCACTGGCTTGGATTTCGTAACGACCAATGATATCATAGGAGGAAATTCTGGAAGTCCGATGATCAACCGAAACAGGGAAGTTGTAGGTCTTGTCTTTGACGGGAATATGGAGAGTCTGCCCGGAAGATTCATTTATGTTGACGAAAAGAACCGGGCAGTTGGAGTAAATTCTCTGGCAATTTATAATGCACTGAAATACATATATAAGGCGAAAAGGCTGACAAATGAGCTCTCGCAGGGGAAATAGACCCTATGGGAGGTACCTGTAATCTTTTTCCTTTCTTCAGCCATGCAACCTTTACGGTAAAAGTGAAGGAGCATTTAATCAGTTAACGTGAATTGCCTAATAAATTACAGGCCCGCGGTTAAAGTTACGGGCCTGTTTTAATATTAGGAGTTAACACAAACGCCCTTTACCTGCCGAAGGTCCAATAGCGAAAAATATTCAGCAAAATAGCAAAAATAAGGAGCGATCAGCGGTAAAGCCAATGGTCAATTGTTGATGAGGGCAGCTTGCAGAAAGCCTTCCCGCTTAAAGAAAAATTCAAACACACATTATCCCAACCTGCTGATATTCTTTAATTTTTCCGGATCAAGAACCTCTATGTTCTTGTCATGAAGTTTAATAAGACCGTCTTTTTCAAACGATTTGAGAATCTTTACGGTACTTTCCGTTGAGAGACCCGCAAATTCAGCAATATCCTTTCTGGAAAGCAGGGGAAATACGTTATGTCCTTCGCTTACAATGCCATCCAGATAAAGTAATACCGAAGCAACTCTGCCGTTCATCTGAAGGAAAGCTAAAGAATAAAGGCTATCGCGCAGATGAGAATCAAATGAACAGTTCCGTGAACTTATTTGATAGCCAAAGGCAGGATTTTTTCTTAGCACCTTCTCAAGAATATTTGATTCAATCAGCAGCACTTGTGTGTCACAGAGTGCAGTGATGGAATAGGGGAATTTATTCAGCCCGAATATGGCTGAAATCCCGGCAAAATCACCCGGAACCAGAATAGACAGGTTAAGGTTCCGGTCGTTATTCCCTTCTATATAAAGCTTTGCATAACCACTGATAAGAAATAGAACGGATGAGGCGAAAAAACCCTGTTTTGTCAAATTTTCGCCTCGGTGAAAAAGAATCTGGGTTTTTCCTGCTCTGATCAGGGCAGCTTCCTCATAACTGAGATCCTGAAAACAGGGAGCTTGTATTTCGCAGATGTATTCCTTGTCCGTTTCGGAAAGTGCTTTCATTCGGTATGTTTTTCATAGCAAAGGTAGAACTAAATCAATAAAACAATTGTTTAATATCAATCAAAAGATGATCGGATAGGAGTTATGAATCAGGTAATGCAAGATTGAAACAACATACTTTTGTAACCTCAAAAAATAAATGAATATGCAAGTAAAACAAGAAACTACCTGGCTGGGAAACATGAAATTTGATGCCCTCGTGAGCGGACACCATGTGGTGATGGATGCTTCAGAAGCTGTGGGCGGAGAGGATTCTGGTCCGCGGCCCAAAGAACTGATGCTCGCTTCACTGGCAGGGTGTACCGGAATGGACGTGGTTTCCATACTGAAAAAAATGCGCTCCGAGCCCGATAAATTTTCTATTGAAGTAGTTGCCGAGAGCACGGAAGAACATCCGAAACATTATATTAAAATGCACATTATCTACAAGTTTCAGGGAAAAAACCTGGATATGGAAAAACTGAAGAAGGCAGTTGAACTTTCGCAGGACCGTTACTGCGGGGTTTCGGCTGCTTACAGGAAAGCTATGGAGCTGACTTATGAAATACAGGTTACCGAATAATTTAAATCTTTATCAATATGTTGTACACCAATTTAAATCACATTGAGAGTGCTGCTGAACACCAGAAAGTAATCAGCGAAAATGAAAATGTAATGATCTGCTGTGGCCGTATGGGTCCAATGTGTATTCCGGTTTATGAAATTATGGAAGAACTGGAACCCCAATATCCGCATGTTAAATTCTATGATATGGAATTTGACAATCCGGATGCCCGTGTTATCAGGGAAGCTCCTGAATGCAGAGGGTTTATGGGTCTCCCTTTTACCGTTTATTACAAAAACGGGAAAATAGTAAAGGCTACTTCGAGCATACAGACGATGGATCAGGTAAAAAGCATTTTGAACCAGGAATTTGGAGTGCCGGTTACTGCATAAAAGAGTCCTTTACTATGATGAAATCTGATATTCATTATGATGTAATTGTACTGGGAGCTGGGCCTGCCGGATTAACGGCAGGCATTTACCTTTCCCGTGCCCGCATCAGAACATTAATCATCAATGAAGGAACCGTCGGGGGCCAGATGGTGCTGACACATGAAATTGCCAATTATCCCGGCGTGGAAACAACAAGCGGTTATCAGCTGTCAGGCATAATGAAAAAACAGGCCAGGTCCTTTGGTTGCGATATAGTTGGTAATGCTTCCCTGAGGGAATTGATGCTGGAAGGGCCTGTTAAAATGGTCCGTCTTTCTGACGGCCGGGAATACAGTGCATCGGCCATTATTCTTGCACCCGGAGGTCGTCCCCGCCAGTTAGGTGTTCCGGGAGAAGAAACCTTCAGGGGGAAAGGTATTTCCTATTGTGCAACCTGTGATGGAGATTTCTTTACCGGGAAGGAGATCATCGTGGTTGGTGGAGGGAATTCTGCTCTGGAAGAGGCGGTGTCACTTACAAAATATGCTTCCAGGGTAACGATTGTTCATCAGTTCGATCATTTTCAGGCTTTCGAATATGCCATTGAGGAAGCCAGAAACAATCCTTCCATCCGGTTTATCCTCAGTTCAACCATTGCCGCATTTCATGGAAATGAAAAGCTGCAATCGGTTGATATCAAAAATCTTTTAACAGGCGAACTCCATAATATGCCAATTGACGGTGTATTCGTTTTTATAGGATATGTTCCCAATACTGAGTTTCTTCGTGGCAAGCTGAATTTGAACGAATACGGTGAAATTCTTGTAAATGCCAATATGGAAACCGGTATCAATGGGGTTTTCGCAGCAGGAGATGCTGTAGCCAAGCGGTTCAGACAGATTACCACTGCCGTAGGTGACGGAACAGTGGCCGCCCTGGCAGCAGCACAATATGTTTATACCTTTCGTCAGCAAAAACAGGCTGAAGCAGTAAAAATCAATTAAGGCATGATCTATGAGTAAGACACTTCTTTTTATTATAGTATTTGTTGTTCTGCTGGTTTTCTATATTCTCCTTTCACTCCGGAGAATGAAAAATATACCCCTGGTGCCTTCGAATGAAAAAATAAAAATTCTTGATGACCGGAATTTTAAACATCAGATAAAGAATGGCAAGATACTTGTCGATTTCTGGGCTGCCTGGTGTGCACCATGCCGTGCAATGGCCCCGGTATTGAATGAACTGGCTGACACGCTCGACGGCACTGCTGTCATTGGCAAGCTGGATGTGGATAAAAACAGGGATACTGCTGCTGCCTTCAAAATTCGGGGTATTCCCACCATGATCCTGTTCAAGAACGGCAGGGAGGTTGAACGGTTTGTAGGGGTAAAATCAAAAGATTTTCTGCTGAAAAAAATCAGAGAAGCATAAACCATGCCGGAAACGGCCTGCGGATTTGCATTTGGGGGATGTCGGGAAAAAGTTCCATGAGATCCCCTTTTCTGCTGTTTCACTTTATTTTGCATTCGTGCTTTTGAAGAAAATCATCATCTTTGTTCTTCAAAAGGAGTTTCTTTATGAAAACCGCATTACAACATTTGCACATTCTGCAGGGAAGGTACCACCTGTTGAGAGGTATCTGCCGATCAGGAAGGAGAGCAAAATATTACAGCATTGTCGTGCTGCTGGCAGTTGCCGTTCCATTTATTGTCCATGCGCAGCCATCAGGAATGACCGCACGGCAAATGGTTGAGATAATAAAACAAAAAATCGGGGTTCCGTGGCAGGAAACTACTGTCGATGTTTTTAAGGCAGGCAACCCCGATAATGTGGTTACGGGAGTTGTTACTACCATGTTCCCCACCATGACTGTACTGAAAAAAGCTGTTGCATCGGGAAAAAACTTTATTATTGTGCATGAACCTGCGTTCTATAACCACCTCGATGAAACCTCAGAGTTTGAGAAAAACAATGATCCGGTTTATCTTGATAAAATCCGTTATATCAATGACCATAATTTAATCATCTGGCGGTTTCATGATCACTGGCATATGCGAAAGCCTGACGGGATCCTGGAAGGAATGACCCGTGCACTTGGTTGGGAGGACTACCGGAAGGATAATGCGGAAGGAATTTTTATCATCCCTCCGGTTACTTTGCAGCAACTTCAGGGAATGCTCGCTGAAAAACTACATGCGTCCCACATCAGGCTGGTTGGCGATCCCTCCATGAAAATTACACAGGTTGGATTTCTTCCGGGAGCTGTCGGCAGTGATCTTCAAATGGAGTTCCTCCGGCGCGACGATGTGGAAGTGTTGCTGGTAGGCGAATCGCGTGAATGGGAAACAATAGAATATGTGCGGGATGCATCCCTTCAAGGGAAAAAGAAGGCACTTGTTGTAATTGGTCATATCCCTTCAGAAGAAGAAGGAATGAAAGAATGTGCCCGATGGATTAAAACACTGTTTCCTGACGCAGATGTGTCTTTCATTCCCTCGGGAGAACCTTTCTTAAAATGACCAAGGTGTTTAACATATGTCAATTGTACTTAACTTGTTAATAAATATGATTTAATTTACCAAATACTAAAAAAAGTATATTACCATTTAGAAACATGAAATTATATGAATCTTAGCGGCAAATGGGCGGGCGAATACACTTTCGGTGAAATGTTTCCTGAAACATTCCGGAATAAGAAAGTATCTTTTGTTCTGGAAATCCTGGATGCTGACGGTGATCTGAGTGGCACCTGTTCCGATGAAGAAACATTGAGAATTTTTGGTCAGCCTGCAAGCATAGAAGGTTTTGCTGAAGATGGTATGATCAGTTTCGTAAAACGATTCCCGTATTTTTTTGCCCTGGCTGAAGACGGTTCATTTATTACCGATAAGGAACGTGAATCACATGAGGTGATGTATCACGGCGAACGTACGGAAAATCAGGACAGTTATTCGGGTCAATGGGAAATCGTTGCTGCTGTGGAAGAAGGTCCTTTCGGACGTACAATGGAACTGGTTCTTTCAGGAGATTGGCACATGCACAGAGTGGAATAAACTGGCTTATTACCTTAACTGGTTTTCACATTAAATAATCCCTGCTTTTCCTCTCGGCTTCAATTATTCCCGGGAGCCAAATTCATCTGAATGTATATTCCGAGAAGGATATGCCATAGAAAATAATGGCCCAGCCTTACGGAAAGGGATGAGAGGAACCCTGCCTTTCTATAATATATAGCTTGTATGAAATTAAAAAGGAATCCGGAGGTAAAACTGTACACCATGACCCACAGTATTGCGTTCCCTGTTTGTTCCAGAGGTTCCCAGAGAGAAGTAACGATAGCAAGAATCCAGAAGTACCTGTTGTTTACTTTTTTAGGATTGAGCAACGTCACAACAGAAAGGATCAAAGTCAATGGCAAAAGCCGATACAGAACCTCGCAGTAAACAGCACCTGAAAAATAAAGCAAAAGGGAATACGGAAAAGGTTGAAGGAAGGGTGGGAGAGAGGAATAGGCCTCAGGATGAAGAATCAGTATGTAAACAACTATATCAGCAATAGCAAATAAAAATCCTATTGCAAACGGTTCGGAAAAACGTTTTCTGATGTGATGTTTTTTATCGAGCAGATCAGGAAATCCCGCCAATTTCTGAAAAGGGACAAGAACAAAACCTGCAAGAACCAGAAGAATCCCCGAAAAACCAAAAATTCTGTACTCCGAACTGTTTTTTAAAAACAGAATCCCGCACAACCATGTTATCAAACAAACCAAAAAAATGAGGGCATAAATCTTCAGGGATTCTTTTACTTGTTTACTCTTCAAGTATTCCGTTTCAAAAAAAACCATGCTATGCACTTTTTAGGTTGATTTCCGAAGAAAAGGTAATTTTTCTCAAACCCAGATCGGCGATAAACTTCTTGCTTTTAATATTGTAAAATTTCCTTGCCGCAGGGAGAAGTTGCTTCCGGTGGGCCAGAATAAGACGGGATATACCAAACAAAAGTTCCTTTTTATAGGGTTCATCTTTTAAATACTTCCTGATCAGTTGGGAAAGTTCATAGAGGTCATGCTCGTCACCGCTCAGCCGGGCAAGTTTCTGTAAACTGGCAAGAGGTTTGCCAAGTTTTTCAGGCAGAAGAGGATATAATACCTGTAACTGAAACTGCAATTGCTTGATGTGTTTTCTCAGTTCATGAATATTATTTGAACCGGGTTTACGGGCCACTTTTCGCCAGCATTTCCGTCCTTTGCGAAAACAGTTCCTTACCGCTTTTTCAAAAATGAGGACATCATTATGCAGAACGGGTAATGCTTCTAACTGCTGATACGCCAGAGTAAGTTCCTGACGGATAATTTCATGGACTTCCTTTTCTTCAGTCTTTTTCTTCAGAAGGCTTTCATATTGACTTCGCAAGATTTTTTCTGTTTTGCCCAGAGGCTCCCCGGCAATTTTTTTGGGAAGGGCAGGGCGAATTTTTTTGATCGTTTCAAGGCATACATAAAGACTTCTTAAAGAAGCGACGTTCCTGGCAATATCCCTGTATCGGTGTATTTCTTTCCGGCATATATAGTAACCAATATCAGGTTCGATGAGTCGAAAGATAGCTCTGATGCGTTTTAGTGTTTTTCGCAGTTCGTGCACTGCCAGATGCATTTCTTCCCTGGGACGTTCAACCTGTCGGAGGGCATATTGCAATTCTTCAGTGAGAATACGCTGCAGCCCGTCCCCGAAAAATTCTCCCTGCCTGAGAGCCGGTTCATTTCCCGGAGTCCATTTTGCCTGTGCCTGCCGGATTTTTTTTCTGGTTACTGCCATAGTTGTACAAAATTAGCCCAAAAAAGGAAGTTATTTGTACTTTTAAGGTCAAAAAGAAGCGATGGCACTTATTACTTCCATCTCAGGAATAAGGGGCACTATTGGAGGAAAGCCTGGAGAAGCCCTTACACCGTCAGATATTATCCGTTTTTCAACCGCATATGCGGAATTCATCAGGTTCCGGTTCCCTGGCATGAAGCCTACGGTAATTGTTGGCCGCGATGCCCGTATTTCCGGTCCCATGGTCGAATCGCTCGTTGCGGCTACCCTCTCGGCCTGTGGGATAAACATTATATTGCTGGGCCATGCAACCACCCCCACTGTCGAAATGGCTGTTCTGGCAGAAAATACCCAGGGCGGAATTATTATCACGGCCAGCCATAATCCTCTTCAGTGGAATGCACTCAAATTGCTTGGGCCTGATGGCGAATTCCTTACCGCCGAAGAAGGAGAAGAAATTATCAGGCTGGCGCAAAAAAACGAATTCAGTTATGCCCCGGTTGACCAGCTTGGGGTTATCACAAGACGGGAAGGATACCTCGAATACCACATTCAGAAGATTCTCGAACTTCCCTATGTCGATACCGATGCCATACGGAAGGCAAAATTCAGGATTGCGGTGGATGCTGTCAACTCCGTGGGAGGTTTGGCAATCCCTGCGTTGCTTAAAGCTCTTGGCGTTCAGGAAGTTGTTCCGCTAAACTGTACGCCTGACGGACTTTTTGCCCATAATCCCGAACCGCTGCCCGAACACCTGACAGAAATTTCAGTGGTAGTTCCCCGAAAAAAAGCTCACCTGGGCCTTGTTGTAGACCCTGATGTTGACCGCCTGGCCATTGTTTGTGAAGACGGTAGCATGTTCGGGGAAGAATATACACTAGTGGCCGCTGCCGATTATGTGCTTTCCTTTAAGAAAGGCAACACTGTTTCCAACCTTTCTTCATCCCGTGCCCTCAGGGATATTACCGAAAAACATGGCGGACAGCATTTCGCTTCTGCAGTAGGTGAAGTGAATGTGGTGGCTATGATGAAAAAAGTGAATGCGGTCATTGGTGGGGAAGGAAACGGTGGCGTAATCCTGCCTGACCTGCATTATGGCCGTGACGCACTGGTTGGTACTGCCCTGTTCCTCAGCCACCTGGCAAGGTCGGGGAAAAAAGCATCCGAGCTTCGTGCAAGTTATCCTCACTATGTAATGTCTAAAAGGAAAGTTGAAATCAGTTCCGGAATTAATATCGATCACTTACTGATGCAATTAAGGGATCATTTTTATGATCAAAAAATCAACGATACCGACGGAATACGAATTGATTTTCCGGAAGGATGGGTCCATGTTCGTAAATCGAACACGGAGCCTATAATACGAATCTATAGTGAAGGTAAAAATCAGGAAGAGTCTGAACGGCTCGCTGCTTTGGTTGAAAGAATACTTCAATCTACCGGTTTATAATCCACTCGTGCGCTATACCAACCACTGATAAAATTCATACAGGAATGAAAAAACGAAACGTCTGGATAATCAGTATTGTAGTAGTTTCGCTTCTGGCAGTTTATTACATCTTTGGAGCCTCACGGAAAGAGAAGAAAGTGGTGCTGGAAACTCAGGTTAAACAGGGGCCTTTTGAGATTCTGGTTACTGTTACGGGAGAGCTCCAGGCAGCCCGTTCCCAGAATATCACAGGCCCTGTCGAGCTCCGCAGCCGTAATCTGAGACTGAATAATATCCGTATACAGGATCTTGTTCCTGAGGGAACTGTGGTAAAAGAAGGAGATTATGTGGCCACACTCGACCGGTCGGAAGCAGATAATCAGCTGAAAGACATCATGGATGAGGTAGAAAAAGCCGAATCAAATTTCAATAAAACCCGGCTGGACACTACCATTCTCCTGCGAAATCTGAGAGACGAACTTATCAATCTCAGGTTCAGTATGGAAGAAGCTCGTATTAAACTGGAACAAAGCAAGTATGAACCTCCTGCCACCATAAGGCAGGCACAGATTGACCTGGAAAAGGCCGAAAGAAATTATGAACAGGCACGAAAAAACTACTTTCTCAAGGAACAGCAGGCGAAAGAAGACATGAGCCTGTCAGCTGTCGAACTCGCCAGGGCCCGCAGAAGGATGCAGGAAATGCAAAGCGTTCTTGAAAAATTTATTATTCGTGCTCCCGCTGACGGAATGGTTATCTATGCTCGTGAATGGAGCGGGGAAAAACGCAAAGTGGGCTCCACCATCAGCCCATGGGATCTCACGGTGGCAACACTCCCCGATCTTACTTCCATGATATCCAAAACTTACGTTAATGAAATTGATATCAGCAAAGTAAAACCCGGTCAGCCGGTGAGGATTACCGTGGATGCCTTCCCGGAAAAAAAATATACCGGTGTTGTAATTGAAGTGGCCAACATCGGGGAACAACTGCCTAACACCGATGCAAAAGTTTTTGAGGTCATTATCAAAGTGAATGAATTTGATCCTATTCTTCGCCCATCCATGACCACCGGCAATGCTATTCGCATTGCCCGATTGGAAAATGTTCTTTTTGTGCCCCTCGAAGCAATTTTCAGCGACGATAGCATACCCTATGTTTTCAGAAAGAATGGCACAAAACAGATTGTAGTTCTGGGCGAGACAAACGAAAATGAAGTCATAGTGGAACAGGGTTTGAAGGCCGGCGACAGAATCCTGCTGTCAAAACCTGACAATGCCGCTAAAATGAAAACGGAAGGAACGGAATTGATCCCCGTAATCCTGCAAAAGGCAAGGGAGAAAAAAGAAAGAGAGGAAGCATTGCGTAAAAGTGAAGTGGAAAGTACTTACAGACAAATGCCGGATACCACCCGCAAGCCCTCTGTGACAGGAAAAGACCGAAGACAAAGAATGAGAGCCAGACCTTAAAATGAATGACTGATGCAAAGGTATTTTCACGATATCATCATTGCATTTGAGTCACTTCTGAATAACCGGCTACGGTCCATGCTGACGGCCCTGGGCATAATTTTTGGAGTGGCTGCGGTAATCAGCATGCTGGCAATAGGAACTGGCGCCAGACAGGAAATTCTCGAGCAAATTAAAATGGTGGGTGTGAACAATATTGTTATCAGCCCTGTTATTCCGGAAGAACCTGCTTCCGGTGAAGAAAGCAATTCGGAAAAAAAAGCATCCGGGGAAAAGAAAAAGTTTTCACCCGGACTTACATTGCTCGATGTAGAAGCAATTCGTCAGGTTATTCCAGGAGTTAAAACTGTTTGTCCTGAAATTACATTGAATTCGTACGTTATCCAGAACGGAAAACGAATTGATACCAAAATCATCGGTGTTGCCCGTTCTTACTTCGATCTGTTTAATCTTCCGCTCGATAAAGGGGTCCCCTTTGACGAATACCAGGAAGAAGAAGGTATTCCTGTCTGTATTATCGGTGCTAACATTGATGCAAAACTTTTTCCCAATACAAGCGCATTGAATCAATACATCAAATGCGGAAACGTATGGCTGAAAGTAATTGGAGTTCTTCAGCGCAATATGATTCAGGTATCCGGACTTGAATCAGCAGGAGTTACCGTGCAGAACGACAACATATTTATTCCCGTCAAGACCATGCTGATGCGTTTCGAAAACCGTGCTTTGATAACGTCTAGAAAGCTTTCAAATATCATGATACGCAGCGGGGGTGTGTTTATCAGAGCATCCAGTTCTCCTTCCTCTGGGAAAAAGAGCAATTACCATCAACTTGATAGGATTATCGTACAGGTAAATGAAACAAACCAGCTGAACCCCACAGTGGAAGTTCTTTCACGCATGCTTCTTCGCAGGCATATGGGAGTGAAAGACTATGAAATTATGGTCCCTGAGCTTCTCCTGAAGCAGCAGCAACGCACCAGGGATATTTTCAATATTGTTCTGGGCGCAATTGCCAGTATTTCCCTCCTCGTGGGCGGAATCGGAATCATGAACATTATGTTTGCCAACGTGCTGGAACGGATACGCGAAATCGGTATCCGGATGGCTATCGGGGCTACCCGGAAAGATATCGTGGTACAATTTTTATCAGAAGCTGTTCTGATTAGTGTTTCAGGCGGTATCCTGGGTGTTTTGCTCGGCATCATCCTGAGCAAACTCATAACACATTTCTCCGGTATCCTGACGGTGGTTTCTCCTTTTTCCGTTTTGCTGGCTTTTGCGGTTTCTGCGTCTATTGGAATAATTTTCGGGTATTCCCCCGCTAAAAGAGCCTCAGAAAAGGATCCCATTGAATCGTTGCATTATGAATAAAAGGTTCTTTATCTTCCTGATGTGGCAGGGTATTCTTATGGTTCAGTTTATCCCCAGCAGGCTGGATGCCCAGAAGAGGGAAAAAAACTTAACCCTGCAGGAAGTAATTGCCCTTGCGCGGGAGCAGTCACCCCAGGCTTTGCTTGCACGTCATCGCTTCAGAGCAAGTTACTGGCAGTACCGCACCCATCTGGCCAGCCTGCTGCCAACCGTTACCCTCACCGGCACCATGCCCGACCTGAACCGCAGTATAGAAAAAATTACCTTACCCGACGGGACGGACCAATTTGTGGAACGCAAACTGGTTAACACCCTGGGAAGTCTCTCCCTCAGCCAGAATATTTTCTATACGGGTGGCAGTATCTTTATCAACAGTGATTTGCAGCGAATAGACCAGCTTGGAGCAAATGCAGGCCATTCCTATCTTTCTACTCCTGTCAGTATTGGATTTCGCCAGCCACTTTTCTCCTACAATGCTCTTCGATGGTCGAGGAAAATCGAACCCCTCAAGTATGAAGAGGCTAAACGCACCTTTGTGAGCAGTATGGAACAAGTTTCATCGCAGGCAGTAGATTTGTTTTTCGACCTTGCAGCTGCCCAGATTAACCTCGATATTGCCCGTACCAATTTCAGTAATACTGATACGTTGTATAAGATCGCCCTGGGACGTTATAACATAGGCACCATCGCAGAAAATGAACTTCTTCAGATGGAACTGAGCCACCTGAATGCCGGTACAGAACTGAACAAGGCCTTAATCGATCTGGAATTCAAGAAATCGCGCCTGCGTTCTTTTCTCGGTTTTAATGAAAATGTCGATCTGACGTTGGTAATCCCCTCAGAAATCCCTTCCATCGAACTTGACTACAACAAAACCCTGCAGGAAGCTCTTCAGAACAATCCTGACATACTGCGCATGGAAAGGCAGCTGATTGAAGCCCAAAGGGATGTTGCGCAGGCAAAGGGGGAAAGGGGATTTAACGCCACTTTGTTTGCTTCCCTGGGCTTCACACAGAAGGCCGATGAATTGGCAGCAGTCTACCAGGACCCGCAAAGCCAGCAAAGGGTGCGCATAGGAGTTCAGATTCCGTTGCTCGACTGGGGGCAGGGAAAAGGGAAGGTCAGAATGGCCATGAGCAGTCAGGAAGTTATTCGTACACAGGTTCAGCAGGATCAGACAGATTTTCAGCAAAATATTTTTCTCCAGGTGATGCAGTTCAATTTGCAGGATGATCAGTTTATGATTGCTGCCAAAGCCGACACCATCGCCGCCAGCCGGTATGAAGTAACCAAACAGCGGTTTCTCATTGGGAAAATCAGTGTACTCGACCTGAACGTCGCTCTTTCAGAAAAAGATCAGGCCCGGCGGGCTTATATTGAAAGCATGCGCAACTTCTGGACGTACCTATACAATATCCGTCGCCTGACACTGTATGATTTTATCGAAAACAAGGCTCTCTCGGCCGATCTGGAAGATGTACTTTAAAAAATCTGTCATGCCGTTCCCGCAATTGCCGGTTGAACCAGTATTTTCTGACAATCGGTGACTTTTCCAAAGGGAACCTTATTTTTGCAGACCATAGTTTATACCTATGCCCCGCAAACTAAAAAACGAAGAACTCG
Source organism: Bacteroidota bacterium (assembly GCA_029571215.1). Classification (GTDB taxonomy): domain Bacteria; phylum Bacteroidota; class Bacteroidia; order Bacteroidales; family JAAYUG01; genus JAAYUG01. Next base: position 63,307 of record JAKPTE010000036.1, on the reverse strand, counting down.
GAAGAAAAACGGTAGAGGAATTTAAGAAGACCCCGAAAATACCTCTGGTTCTTGTTCTCGACAACATCAGAAGCCAGAACAACATCGGCTCCATTTTTCGGACCGCTGATGCATTTCTGGCTGAAAAAATCATTCTGTGCGGTATTACGGCTATCCCTCCGCATCCCGAAATACATAAAACAGCTCTCGGGGCAACTGAATCGGTGAATTGGGAATACAGGAAAGATACAGCCGAAGCTATTCAGGAACTCCGAAATGAAGGTTATACCATTATCTCGGTTGAACAGGCCGAGAATAATATCCCACTGCATCAGTTCAATATAGATACCAACCGTAAATATGCCCTAGTTTTCGGGCATGAGATTCACGGGGTCAGACAGGATGTGGTTGATTTGAGTGATGCAGTTATCGTTGTTCCTCAGCATGGAACAAAGCATTCTCTCAATGTAGCCGTGTGTACAGGGATTGTTGTATGGGAGTTTTTTACTGCATTAATGGGCGCGAAATAAACACCATTTGGGTATTTACACTTGTACCAGCTGTATTAACCTTTGCTATACGTTGATGTAAAAAAAAAGGGGATGACTAACGCATCCCCTTTTCAATCAGCTTATTTTAAATTACTGAACAATCGATTTGAAGACATCATTGGCAAGGAACTTGCCAAATTCCATGTCAGAGGCAGCCGTCTTTTTGAGGGAAGGATCTTTGGCAACGGCAACCCGCAGGTTGTTGAACACAACTTCACTGTTATCCATACGGGCACCAAGAACAGCCTTCAGGTAGGCAACCAGTGCTTCATCACCTTTAACATTGTTCAGCACAGCCATTGCTCCTTCGTTGTCTTTGTTGAGGGCTTTTGCAAGAGCCGTATTGAATTCAGGTGTATTGCCAAGGAATTTGATGGCTGTTTCATAATCACCTTTGGTAATATTGATAATTCCCAGCCCGTAGTTTGCAACTTCAACATTTCTGGCAACCGAAGTAAACAGGTTTTCAGCCTTAGCATAGTCGCCTTTCAGAAGTGCAACATACCCAAGGTTGGATTTGGTTTGATCTGTTTCTTTGAGTGCCTGGGCAGCTTCGAATTCTTTCTGAGCCAGGTCAAGTTTGTTTTGCCACAGATAAACACATCCAAGGTTATTATGAGCCCGGAAGCAATTCGGGAAAAGTTCAATGGTCTTTTCATAGATAGCCTGTTTGGTGGCAAGATCATTGGTAAGTTTGCCGCCGGCATAGAGCAATTCTTCCAAGGAAAGAGCAGAAGGATTGGTTTTGAAAGTACTCATGATTTCCTCATCCGAACGGCCAACAACGTCAACTTTGGCAATCATTCTGGAGCGCCTCAGCTGGGGAAGAATCTTTTGAGCAATTTCTTCGAATGTTTTGGCCATGTTCTTTATTTCCTTTTCACGGACGTTTGGATCGCTGTACATTGAAAGAACCCTGAGAACCAGCTCTTTATCCTTGATGTCCGATTTTTCCATCAGGGCCTTGAAACCTTCCCAGTCTTCGGGTGTAGCCATCAGCGACCAGAGTTCTTTCTTATCTGCTTCGGAAATCTTGGCTTTCTTCAGTTCTTTCTGTAAAAATTCGCTGGCTGATTTCTGACGGGCTTTGGAAAGCCTGTCGTTCAGATCCATCGGGCCATCGGGTGAAGCATAAGCCAGAATATCGATGCCCTTGAGCTGTTTGTTGGGATCATTCTTGGTAGCAGCAATGTACTTTTCAAGTCCAACAACTTCCGGTTTCTTTATTTCGGAAGTACGAACATCGCTCCGGTTAATCACATATAAAATCTGGGATTCGTATTTGTCGCTGGTTGTGCGTACAAACTTGTCTTCCATCGTAATGGGCTTGGCATCAATTTTCACCAGCTTCTGGGTAGCAATAATTCCATCGGCTACCTTCACCGGAGGCAGAGCCAGCTTGGCAGCTTCCTTGCCGGCAATGTAAACACTGGGCCGGATAACCACCTGGGAAACACGCATTTCATCTTTAAATTCAAAAGGTTTGGCAGCCCAGTTATAGGATCCGCCTTCAAGGTATTTAATGGCTTTGTTATTTCCTTCAACCTTTTCACCCTGCACAATTCCCTTGTCAAGAGGAAGTTCCTGTCCGTTGTAAACCAGTACGGGTGTCATTTCAAGAATGGCCTTCTTATTGAAGAATTTAGCCGGGAATGAAACCTTGAAGCTCACATCAACCGTATTTCCTTTCAGCTCAAGAACTTTGGGTGAAGCCTCATATTTTACCTGATCGGCAGCCTTTTTCATTTTGTCCAGACCACCGCAACTGCTAAGAGCAAATATTCCTGCGAGGAATACTACAAGATAGTTGATAGTGAATTTTTTCATAGTCATCAGAAATTTAGTTTATCATTGGCATTAAATTAATTCCATTTGATTGAAATTCAAAGAACAAATCTAAGGAAAGTTTTTTCAAAAAAAAAGAGCAGAACGCATATTTCTTTATTGATGTGCCTTTTGATGCGCCACAAACGGCACAACTCCCATGTTTTTGTATATAAAGGCATAAATATCAGCCGTTTCATCAATAATGACAGAAGTTGGCTTTCCTCCTCCATGGCCGGCACTTGTTTGAATACGGATCAGAACCGGATGAGGTCCTTTATATTTTTCCTGAAGGGTGGCAATGTATTTAAAGGAATGAGCCGGTACCACACGATCGTCATGGTCAGCCGTAGTTACCAGGATAGCCGGATATTTTATTCCGGAACGGATATTATGGAGCGGACTGTATTTCAATAAATAGTGAAACTGCACGGAATCTTCGCTGGAGCCGTAATCAGTTACCCAGGAACCACCAATGGTAAATTTATGAAACCGTAGCATATCCATTACACCCACCTGGGGGATAGCCACCCTGAACAATTCAGGGCGTTGATTTACCACAGCCCCGATGAGAAGACCTCCGTTGGAACCTCCCATGATGGCAAGTTTCTTTGGTGAAGTATAGTTCTCCCGGATGAGATATTCGGCCGCAGCGATAAAATCATCAAATACGTTCTGCTTGTTGAGTTTCATGCCGGCCTCGTGCCATTCTTCGCCATATTCCCCTCCTCCCCGTATATTGGCGAGTGCATAAACCCCGCCGTTTTCAAGCCACAAAAGCACCGCTGTTGAGAATGAAGGCTTCATGGTAATATTAAAGCCTCCATATCCATAGAGCAGGGTAGGGTTCTTTCCGTTTTGCCGGATACCTTTCTTATAAGTGATAAACATAGGTACCCGGGTACCATCCTTGCTGTTATAAAAAACTTGCTCGACCATATAATCTTCCGGATGGAAATCAAGCCTGGGTGCAAACCATACCTCCGAACTGTCTGTTTTTGTATTGTAGCGGAAAACTGTTGTAGGATAATTGAACGAAGTGAACGTATAGTAAGCATTTTCCTCGTCTGGTTCACCTGAAAAAGACAGGACGGTTCCGATAGCCGGTAGCTGCACCGGATGCAGGTATGTGCCGTCGGTCTGGTAGGCCTCCAGAACATTTTTCACATCTCTCAGGTATTGAAGAAATAGTTTTCCTCCGGCAAGGTATGCCGCTTCCAGAACATCTTTTTTCTGCGGAACAAGTTCTGACTTCACTGATTCGGGTAAGGAATGCAGGTCAACTTTCATGAGCCGGTACCTGGGTGCATCCTGGTTGGTTATCATATACAGGAATCCGTCTTGAATGTCAACCAGTCCGTTTTCATAGTCAAATCCCTCTGCCACACAATGGAACTTATCATTGCTTTTTGTAAGATCTTTGACCCAGAGAGCGTTTCCCCGTGTACCCCATTTGCTTTCGAACAATACCAACCAGTGTTCATCGCGGCTGACCCATGCTCCGTACATACGATCCCCTTCGGTGGGATGACGGTAAACCAGCCTGTCATGTTCCTGGTTTGTTCCAAGTTTATGAAAATATACTTTCTGAAACGTGTTCTGTGATGAGAGTTCAGTTCCTTTTCCAGGGGCATCATACCGGCTGTAATAGAAACCGTCTCCTGCCCATGCGAGACCGGAGAATTTAACCCAAAGCAAATGGTCGTTCAGGTCCTGTCCTGTTTTCAGATCTCTGACGAACACTTCCACCCAGTCAGATCCAGCCCGTGAAATGGCATACGCCAGATAACGGCCATCATGTGATACAGAAAAGGTATTCAGGGCTACGGTACCATCGGGAGATAAGGTATTTGGATCCAGAATAACTTTCGGTTCAGCATCAGGATGTTCCATCATACAAAGCACACTCTGGTTTTGCAAACCGTCATTCCGGAAAAGAAAATATTTTCCGCCTTCTTTGAAAGGAGCCGAAACACGCTCAAAGTTCCACAATTCCCTGAGTCTTTTCTTCAGCGCATCCCGGAAGGGGATGGATTCCAGATAAGAAAATGTCAGTTTGTTCTGTTCTTCCACCCATTTTTTTACCTCAGGTGAGGTGTCATTTTCAAGCCAACGGTAAGGGTCTTTAACAGTAACACCAAAATAGGTGTCGGTTACATCTTCTTTTCGTGTTTCAGGATATTTCAACTGATTTTTACTGCACGACTGCATCATAAGTAGTCCAAATAAACCGAAGAGAATTTTTTTCATGGCAGGAGGTTATTGATAAGAATCTCAAAGTTAACAATTAGCCTCAAAACTTCAACCGCCGTCCATTACCAAAATTCAAGTTCAGCAGAGCATAATTATTACCGGATTATAAATATGAAAAGAGAAATGACTTAATGGATTTGCGTTAAAAGTACTGATTCATTATCTGTAACAGAGGTTAATGATTTTCAATTTGTTAGAAATTAATCAGTTGGCATTAGGAGCCAACTTGTTAATTTAAAATGCCTAATGGGAAGGTCGAAAACAAAATTCTTGATATTGCCCTGTTTGCTATCGGGGAATATCAAGAAGATGAGGCTGTGAATTTTTCAAAAGTCTATTTCATTTTTTCGGAGGGCGAGGCAGAAGCGCCTTTCTAGAAAGTTTCAGTTTGCCTGATTTTTGATCATAATCTATCAGTTTCACCTCCACCTGGTCGCCCTCTTTGAGCACTTCTTCCACACTCTGAAGTCGCCGCCATTCAATTTCCGATATGTGCAGCAATCCTTCCTTGCCGGGAAGAATTTCCACAAAGGCGCCAAAGGGTGTAACAGATTTTACGGTGCCGGTATACACCTTATCAACTTCAGGAACGGCCACTATGGCATTGATACGTTTAAGAGCCGCATCAATAGACTCCTTGTTATCGGCAAATACATCAACAACCCCTTTGCTGTCCACTTCTTCAATAACGATGGTCGTATCCGTTTCATTCTGGATTTCCTGGACAATTTTACCTCCCGGACCGATGAGGGCACCAATCATTTCCTTCGGAATAATAATCTGAACGATTCTTGGAGTATGGGGCTTCATTTCCGGTCTTGGTTCAGAAATTACTTCCGTCATTTTCGAAAGAATATAGAGACGTCCGGCCTTGGCCTGTTCAAGTGCCCTGGCCAGAACCTCATAGGGCAGCCCGTCAATCTTAATATCCATCTGGGTAGCTGTAATGCCTTCCGTTGTTCCGGCTACCTTAAAGTCCATATCGCCAAGGTGATCTTCATCTCCCAAAATATCGCTAAGAACTGCAAAGCGATTGGTTTCGGGATCAGAAATAAGCCCCATGGCTATTCCCGAAACCGGTCGTTTGATTTTAATACCAGCATCCATGAGGGCCAGGGTTCCGGCACAAACAGTTGCCATAGAAGATGAACCATTCGATTCAAGGATGTCGCTTACCACCCTGATTGCATAAGGATTATCGGTAAGAGGCATAACGGGTTTTAACGCCCTGTGCGCGAGATTACCATGGCCGATTTCGCGGCGGCTTAATCCGCGCGACGGACGTGCATCACCGGTAGAAAAAGGTGGGAAATTGTAATGCAGAACAAACTGTTCTGTTCCCTGAACCATTACCTCGTCAATAATCTTCATATCAAGCTTGTTGCCAAGGGTTACCGTTGTCAGCGATTGGGTTTCTCCCCTGGTAAACAATGCAGAACCATGCGCTGCCGGCAGATAGTCTATTTCGCATGAAATGGGCCGTATTTCATCTGGTTTTCTTCCGTCAACACGCAAATTTTCGTTCAGTATCAGGTTACGGAGTGCTTTTTTCTGCACGTCATGATAATAACGCTTTATCATAACGCTTTTTGCCGGTTCATCTTCTTCTCCGGCATATTTCTCCAGCAGTTCCTCCAGAATCTCCTCAAAGGCCCTGTTTCGTTCCTGTTTGCTCATTCCGGCTTTTCCAATGGCATAAACCCTGTCATAGGTCGATTCCCAGATTTGCTTCCTGATCTCCTCATCATTCATTTCGTGGCTGTAAGTCCGTTTCAGCCCTTTCCCGGCCAGGGCTGCCAGTTCTTTCTGAGCTTCGCACATGGGTTTGATTGCCTGGTGGGCAAATTTAATGGCTTCCAGCAGATCATTTTCCGAAACCTCCTTCAACTCGCCCTCCACCATGAGAATATTATCGGCTGAAGCACCAACCATAATATCGATGTCGCTTTGTTCCAGTTGTTTGTAGGTAGGGTTCAGGATGAACTTTCCGTCAATTCTTCCAACTCTCACTTCCGAAATAGGTCCGTTAAACGGAACGTCGGAAATGGTAAGGGCAGCTGAGGCAGCAAGCCCGGCCAGAGCATCCGGTATAATGTCCTTTTCTGCAGATATCAGATTGATGGTAACAAAGGTTTCGGCATGATAATCTTCAGGGAAAAGCGGACGGAGTGCCCGGTCAACCAATCGGGCAACTAAAATCTCATAGTCAGACGGTTTTGTCTCGCGCTTCATAAACCCGCCGGGGAAACGACCCATAGCCGCGAATTTTTCTTTGTACTCTACTGAAAGCGGCACAAAATCAACTTCTTCACCAGCCTCTTTGGCTGAAACAACCGTAGCAAGGAGCATAGTCTTACCCATTTTTACTACTACAGACCCGTCGGCCTGTTTGGCAAGCTTCCCCGTTTCAATGGTTATTTGTCTGCCATCGGGTAAATCAATTACTTTCTGATAAATATTTTCCATGGATACTACTTTTTTACAAAGGCGATACGTTTTTTAACAGTGTTTCTGAAAACCAACGCGCTTGCGCGGTGCGCAAACGCGTTGCTCCTCCGGATATAAATCAAAATATGAATCCTGTAAAAACAGGAAACTACCTTACTTACGCAAATTCAGTGCTTTAACTACCTTACGGTACCGTTCAATATCCGTATCGTAAAGATAATCAAGCAACCTGCGACGCTTCCCAACAAGCTTCAGCAAAGCCCGTTGTGTACTGAAATCCTTTTTGTGGAGTTTCAGATGCTCGGTGAGATGACCTATCCGTTCACTGAACAATGCAATCTGCGCTTCAGGCGAACCGGTATCCGTTTCCGATTTCCCAAATTTCCTGAAAATTTCCTGTTTCTGTTCGCTTGTCAAATGCATGTGTAATCGGCAATTGTTTGTTATTTATACTCATTTATTTAAGACCTGCAAAATTATGTATTTTTTCCAAAAAACAATCAGGTTGGGTTAAAATTCATTCATATCCTGTTGCTGAATCTGCTGATCAAGAATTTCGAGAGCTTCCATAAAAGTATGCGGCCGGTATCCAATTTCATGAAAAGCTTTTTCAATACGTAAACCTGCTTTCATCGGCCTTACTCCGGTTTCATGAAGTTCCTTGGTTGAAACTGCTTCAATAAGGCTTTGATCCAGTCTGAAATACTTTGCTACCTTTTCGGCCAACTCAAGAATGCTCATAAACTCCCCGCCGGCCATATGAAAAATTCCTGTCTTTTCCCTTTCTGTCAGAGCTATTAATCCTTCCGCCAAATCCTCTGCCAATGTGGGAGTGCGAAACTGATCGTTGTTCACTTTTACTTTCTGTCCTTCCATCAATGCATAGCGCAACCAAAGAACAAAATTAGGTCTGGCCAGGCTTGAATTAATTCCGAAAACAAGACTTGTGCGAACTACCGTCCATTTTCCCCGGTACCGCATTACGGCTTTTTCACTTTCCAGCTTGGATATGCCATAGTAGTTGACAGGTCCCGCAGGATCTGACTCGGAATATGGTCCTGCTTTTCCATCAAATACAAAATCCGAAGAAAGATGAATAAAATGGGCTTGACTTTTTGCCGCACCTTTTAACAGGGTCTCCACAGCCTGCACATTGGTATCCCAGCATTCCTTTTTATGGGTTTCGCAGGTATCGGCCTGAGTTATTGCTGCGGTATGAATGATGACTGATGGGCGGTGTTTTGACAGTACATAATCCACTTCAACCGGGTTGGTAATATCCATCAGCTCAAAGATATATCCCTCCTCTTCCATTCGGTCGGGACTAAAAGAGGTTGCCACAATGTTATAGTTGTTACAGTCCCGGAAACGGCGGACAAGTTTCTGGCCAAGCAGACCGTTACTTCCGGTAATGAGGATTGTTTTCATAAATCTACCTTTTTTATCCGTTTCTTCAGCAAAATTCCTTTTTAACAAATTACCGACTGCATCATTAGTTTATTACCTATGGCACAACGAAGGCAGAATTTCTTTTCACAGTATTGCCGGTACAGTTGAATGAGTGATTGTGCATCCGCAGCATTGGAAACGGTTATTCCTGCCTTTTCCCATGCTCTGGTAATCTGATTTTCCTCAGGAGGCATGGCTTCGAGAAAAGAAATGGCTTTTTGCATCAGATCCTGGTTCCCGTTCCTTTTTCCCCATGCAAACAACACAGGTACAACGGCATTGATTACCAGCAGGGTAGCTGCTATCTTTCCCAGACTTTTTTTAAACGGCTCTGAAAGCCTGTCAAAATGATAGTGAGTATCCCAGAATTCCGAAGCGGTGGTATGAAACCACGACACAAAATCGTCCGGACTTACAGCCTGCCGCAATACATCAAATTCCGTCATCCTATTCTGCATAAGTTTGGCAAATTGTGCCAGACGGAGTGTCGGGAAACTCCCGGGCCTCATTCTCATGAATTTCCATAGCGATCTGTCAACCGGTTTAAGACTATATTTTGCCTTTAGGAAAGCATATTCGTTCCGTAAGGTCAGAAAATACTCTTCCGGAAACAATCGCTCTTCCAGGAAACCTGCCTGACCCAGCAACAGTGCTTCGGTTTGCAACAGGTTGCCGGTATGTTTCCTTAAAACGGAATAAGGAAGCGACCGGGAAAGCATTTCAAATGGCTGGGCATTGATATTCATACCGAGCGACATCAGAAGCCTTCTGTAATAAACTTCCTGCCAGTCACCCGCTGTTTCGTTCAGCAAATGAAAAACAGCTTCAGTCCTTTGTTCCAGCCGTTCAACAATCATCCGATTCATCCAATGGGTAAACACGATAGGATCGACAGCATTCAGGAAATCCCGGCAACCGATTTTGTCGTGGTTGTTCAGCAGGGCAAGATACCGGTTGGTTAGAGCCTTATTCCAGGTTAACTCCATGGTAGGCACTTCCTGTCCAAGGGAGTTTTTCACTTCCGTATCCTTAATTTCCACCAGATGAAGGATAACATTGTTATATTGAGGATCGGTCTGATGGCCGTGACGGTTCCAGTCGGAAGCCCTGCGATGAATTTCGGCATTCCCAGCCCAAATAGTATTTGCCGTTCTGATTCTAACATCCGTAAAATCCGGCCCTGCATCCGGATTAGGGATACCTGTCGAGAGAACTTCCACCTCTAACCGGGTTTCCTTATCTGAAAGGGGTAAATTAAACAGTTTGTACCTCCATATAAAATGCAGGAATTCTTCGTTCATTCCCACTTTATATTAAATCACCCGTGATTGGCTGAGATAAACCTCCATTTCCTTCTGAATATCTCGGGCCATATTACCAGCAACCTGGGCGAAGCGGTTTGTTCCATCGGCGTAAATAATAGCGCGCGAAGAATTGACAAGCAATCCCCCTTTCGGTGTTAGACCGGCAGAAGACACAGCTTTCAGGTCGCCGCCCTGTGCGCCGATACCCGGTACCAGAAAAAAATGTTCGGGAGCCAGTTTCCGCATCCTGCCGAATACCTCCGGCCGGGTTCCTCCTACCACAAACATCATATTGTTGAGGGAACCCCAGTTCATGGCTGTTCTTACTACCCGTTCCCAAAGATGCTCTGATCCTTCCTGCTGAACACTCATCTGAAAATCATCCGCTCCTTTGTTGGAGGTAACGGCCAGCAGAATGATCCATTTACCTTCCACCGAAAGAAAAGGAGAAACGGAATCTTCTCCCATATATGGGGCAACGGTTATTGCATCAAACAGCATGTTTTTCAGGAATGCCAGAGCATACATTCTGGAAGTATTCCCAACATCTCCCCGCTTGGCATCGGCTATAACAAACACATCGGGATAATTTTTTTTCAGGTAATCAACCGTCATTTCCATGCTGATCCATCCGGCCGCACCAAGGCTTTCATAAAAGGCGGTGTTCAATTTGTATGCCACTGCAAAGGGTACAGTAGCATCGATAATGGCACGGTTGAATTCAAAAACAGGATATTCTTTTTCGAGCAGGAAGCGGGGAATTTTATTGATATCTGTATCGAGTCCCACGCAGAGATAGCTTTTCTTACTGATGATCTGCCGGGTTATATCCTGATGTGTCATATGTCAAAGGTAAAAAAAATTCAGACGGAGGCCATTTTAAGTCGTTCGCTGTTTTCAGCCATCTGCAATTGGGCAATAATTTCGTCGAGATCTCCGTTCAGGACAGCCTGAAGATTGTACAGGGTAAAGTTAATGCGATGATCGGTCACACGGCCCTGGGGGTAGTTATATGTTCTGATTTTTGCTGAACGATCACCCGTGGATACCATGGTACGGCGACGGGATGCGATTTCGTCCATCCGTTTTTGGTATTCCAGGTTGTATAGACGTGTTCTTAGTTCGTTCAGGGCCTTCTCATAATTCTTAATCTGGCTCTTTTCATCCTGGCAGGTAACAACTATGCCTGTCGGAAGATGCGTGAGACGCACGGCTGAATAGGTTGTATTCACACTCTGACCTCCGGGGCCTGAAGAGCAATACGTATCCTTCCTGATTTCTTCCGGTTTTACAACAACATCAAATTCTTCTGCTTCGGGAAGAACCGCAACTGTTGCGGCCGATGTATGAATTCTTCCCTGAGTTTCCGTTTGAGGAACTCTCTGAACACGATGCACTCCTGACTCATACTTAAGGATTCCATACACTCCGTCACCGCTTACTTTGGCAACAATTTCCTTGTACCCCCCAACAGTTCCTTCCGAGAAACTTGTTACTTCAAGTTTCCAGCCTTTTTTTTCAATAAACTTTGCATACATCCTGAACAGATCTCCGGCAAAAAGACTGGCCTCGTCTCCACCCGTTCCGGCACGAATTTCAAGAATAGCATTTTTGGAATCTTCCGGATCGGTAGGTAACAGCAAAAGGCGGATCTTATCTTCCAGAGGGCCCGTTTTTGCTGTGAGGTTGTTCAGCTCTTCCCGAGCCATTTCCCTTAATTCTTCATCGCTTTCCTTTTCCAGCATTTCTTTGGCCGATTCAATACCTGCCAGCACGGATTTATATTCCTTGTATGCATCAATTAAAGGCTGCAGTTCTCTGTACTCCTTGTTCAGCTTTACAAAACGCTTCATGTCGGAAATTACCTCAGGATCGGTCAGCATCTGTCCTACCTCTTCAAACCGCAACCGCACTCCTTCGAGTTTTTCCAGAATAAAATTATCGGACATGGTAAAAATATATTTTGGAATGCAAAGGTAATACAATTGTTTCGTGTTTCGTGTTACGTGTTACGTGTTCCTTTTTTTGTTCTCTTTGATACACCAATCGTCCTTCGAGGGGCAAAGAAATCGGGCTGAGGGCAGAATGAACCTGCTGATCGAGGGTAAATAAAAAAAAGAGATTAAATTAATTTAACTACCTTTGCACTTCCTAATTCATTTAATATGCAAAGACGTTCGACACCCGGGAGGGCCTCGGCGAATAAAGTATCTTCACATTCCGGTTCTCCCCAAAAAACTTTACGAAGATCTTCTTCCGGACCGAAAACGGCAGGTTTATCGCGTTCAGGGATCAGAAAGAAGGCAAAGGCTGATGTGGCCGGAGTGGAAGGACTATCCAGTCAATCCGGTATCAGGCTGAACAGGTTCATTGCTCAGACCGGCCTTTGTTCCAGGCGCGAAGCGGATGAACTGATTCGTCAGGGACTTATTACAATTAACGGTAAGCTTGTCACCGAACTCGGTACCAGGGTTCTGCCGGGAGATGAGGTTCGGTACAACGGACAAAGGCTCCATGAAGAAAGGAAAGTCTATGTCCTTCTGAATAAACCAAAGGATTATACCACCACTACGGAAGACCCCTACGCTAAAAAAACTGTGATGGACCTGGTAAAAAATGCCTGTAAAGAACGTATTTATCCGGTAGGTCGTTTGGATCGCTCTACAACAGGAGTGCTACTGCTGACCAATGACGGGGAGCTGGCAAAAAAACTGACCCATCCAAAGTTCAACAAGAAGAAAGTGTACCATGTTTTCCTCGACAAAAAACTGAAAAATGAGGATTTTCGCAAAATTGCCGGAGGGATTGAACTGGACGATGGTCCCATTCGGCCCGATGCGCTTAGTTGGGTGGATGAGGAAGACAAAACCCAGGTTGGCATAGAAATACATTCGGGGCGAAACCGAATTGTACGCCGTATATTTGAACACCTCGGTTATCGGGTCAAAAAACTCGACCGGGTTTATTTTGCAGGACTTACAAAAAAAGGTCTTCCCAGGGGCCACTGGAGATTTCTTACCGACAAAGAAATCAAAATGCTGAAAATGGGAGCCTTTGAGTAGTAGTTTGTTTGAACAGCAGAGCACGAACCTCAAAAGCCTGATTTCCCGGATGCCTGTTTCTGTATATCAACGATTGAACATTTCTCTTCTTTATGGAAAGTAATAAAAAAGTATTTAAAGCCGGATTTGTTAACATTATCGGGAATCCCAATGTAGGGAAGTCCACTCTCATGAATTCCCTGCTGGGCGAAAAACTTTCGATTGTGACTCCGAAAGCACAGACCACCCGGCACAGAATTCTGGGTATTCTTGACGGTCCTGATTATCAGATTGTTTTTTCAGACACGCCGGGTATTCTCAAACCTCACTATAAAATGCATGAAGCCATGATGAAGGCTGTGGAATCAGCCCTCGAGGATGCCGACGTGCTGATTTACATGACTGATGTAGTGGAAAAACATGATAAAAATCCGGAAATTATCCGTAAAATCAATGAAATTTCCGTTCCCGTCCTGTTGCTCATTAATAAGATAGATCTTGCCGATCAGAATGCGGTGGCAGCACTTGTTGATCTCTGGCAAAAGGAAATCCCGAGAGCTGAAGTAATGGCCATATCAGCCATCCATCAGCCAAATCTGGCAGGCATCATCGACCGAATTATTACGTTGCTTCCCGAGCATCCTCCTTTCTTTCCGCAGGGACAACTCAGCGACAAGACCGAACGCTTTTTTGTGGAAGAGATCATCCGTGAAAAGATATTTCTGCATTATGCAGAGGAAATCCCTTATTCAACGCATGTCGAGATTGAATCCTTCAGGGAAGAGGAAAGTCTTGTTCGTATCAATGCTGTTATTTATGTGATGCGTGATTCTCAGAAAGGTATTCTGATCGGCAAAAAAGGGGAAGCCCTTAAGAGGATCGGGATACAGGCCCGGGAGGAAATAGAATCCTTTCTCGGGAAAAAGGTTTACCTCGAATTATTTGTGAAAGTCAGAGAAAACTGGCGTGATAAGCCTTCCAGTTTGAGAAATTTTGGATACGAACTTTGAAAAGCACTGAAGAGAATGGGAGCTATAGTTGCCATAGTGGGGCGTCCTAATGTAGGGAAATCAACCCTGTTCAATCGTCTTACCGAGACAAATCTTGCCATTGTGGATGAGCAGGCTGGGGTGACCCGTGACCGTATTTATGGAAAAGCTTTGTGGAACGGAATTGAGTTTTCAGTGATTGATACGGGCGGATATGTAGTCGGGTCGGACGACATTTTTGAGGAAGAGATCAGGAAGCAGGTAGCTATTGCAATTGAAGAGGCTGATGTGATTCTGTTTCTTACCGATGTACGTGATGGACTAACCCCCCTTGATCAGGAAGTAGCTCAGGTGCTCCGGCAATCGGGGAAAACGGTTTTGCTGGTGGTTAACAAGGTTGATCATCCCGGTCTGGCAACTGCCGCAGGCGAATTTTTTGCCCTCGGTCTCGGCCAACCCTTTACCATTTCCTCCGCCAATGGCAGCGGTACAGGCGACTTGCTTGACGTTTTGGTACGTTCGTTTAGCCAAACAGAAAAGGAAGCTGAAACAGAACCTGCCATTCCCCGCATTGCTGTCGTGGGAAGGCCGAATGTGGGGAAATCCTCTCTGGTTAATGCCCTGCTAGGGGAGGAAAGAAACATTGTTACACCTTTGCCCGGAACTACACGGGATTCTATTTATACAAGGTACCGGAAATTCCATCATGATTTTTACCTGATTGATACAGCTGGTTTACGGAAGAAGAGCCGTGTAAGCGAAGATCTCGAATTCTATTCCGTTATGCGCGCTATACGTGCCATTGAACACTCCGATGTGTGCCTTCTTCTGATTGATGCTACCCGGGGTATGGAAAGCCAGGACCTCAATATATTCCATCTGGCTGTCAGAAACAAGAAAGGTATTGTAATTGCAGTCAATAAATGGGACCTGATTGAAAAAAATTCCAATACAGCAAAGGAATTTTCCGGCTACATCCGGAACCGCATTGCACCTTTTACTGATGTACCCATCATTTTTACCTCTGTTCTTCAGAAACAGCGTATCCATAAAACACTGGAATCGGTTATGGAAGTTTATTCCAACCGTCAGAGAAAAATTCCCGCTTCTCGGCTGAATGAAGTAATGCTCGAAGCCATCGGTGCCTACCCACCCCCTTCTGTAAAAGGAAAGTATATTAAAATCAAATATGTGGCTCAGCTGCCGACCCCTACGCCCGCCTTTGCCTTTTTCTGCAATCTGCCCCAATATATTAAAGAGCCTTACAAACGGTACCTTGAGAATAAAATAAGGGAACATTTCGTTTTTACCGGAGTGCCGGTTGAAATTTTCTTCCGTCAGAAATAAACATGGAAAATTTCCTGTAGAAATCCTACCTTTGTTGTATGAGGGGCTTGAAATCTTTACTTTATCCGGGTCTTTTCCTATTGTCAGCAGCTGCCATATTGGTTTCCTGCAAGGATATCAAAAGTTATCCGGATGTTCCGGAGGTGAAGTTCAAAGAGTTCAGGTATAAAGATACCACACTTGTTATCTCATTTATTGATGGTGACGGCGATTTCGGTATTCCTGCGGGATATATGGACCCGCCCTTCGATACAGGCAGTATTTATTATTTTAACGTGTTCTTCACCTTTGAGCAGAAGGTTGATACGGGTTATGTACGGGTTCCCATGGCGGATTACAGTTACTGGAATCTGCGTGTGGAAGATGTTCCGCAGCCCCAGGGGCAGAACAAAACCATGTTTGGTGATATAGAACTGATGCTGGTTCCCATTTTGGGTTCCCATTATGTTTACCCTGATACCTTTCGTTTTACTTTCTACCTTTATGATTTTGCCCTTCACAGAAGTAATACGGGCGTTTCGCCGCCGCTGACATTTAAAGGGCGTTGAAAAGAATAATGAAAACCATCTTATTGGATTTATATTTCCAGCTCGGCAGTTAAAAATGCTTCTGTTTTCGAAATCCAAGAATTTTTTACTGTTTGTCGTTTATTTTTTCTCTTACCAGTTTTGCGGCTTCTTCCAGTGTAGTAGCCGGGTAAACCTTTAAGCCGGAATTGTCAATTAATTCTTTGGCTTCCTGTGCGTTGGTGCCCTGCAGACGGAGAATAACCGGTACGGAGATATTGCCGATACTCCTGTAGGCATCTACAACTCCCTGGGCTACACGGTCGCAGCGAACAATGCCTCCAAAGATGTTTATGAGAATCACTTTTACGTTGGGATCTTTCAGAATAATGCGGAAACCGGCTTCCACAGTTTGTGCACTTGCTGTTCCGCCTACATCCAGAAAATTGGCTGGTTCTCCTCCCGAAAGTTTGATCATATCCATTGTAGCCATAGCAAGGCCGGCCCCGTTTACCATGCAGCCAACATTTCCGTCAAGTTTGACAAAATTGAGCCCATAGGCCGAGGCTTCCAGTTCAGAAGGGTCTTCTTCTTCAGGATCACGCATTTCGGTATATTCAGGATGCCGGAAAAGTGCGTTGTCGTCCAGATTGATCTTTGCGTCGGCAGCATAGATTTTCCCGTCGGATGTTTTTACAACGGGATTGATTTCGGTGAGCGTTGCATCAGACTGAATATAGGCAGAATACAGGGCTTTTGCGAAAGCCTGCATTTCGCGGTGGGCATTGCCATCAAGGCCCAGCGTAAAAGCAATTTTTCTTGCCTGAAAATCGCATAATCCGGTAACAGGATCTATTTCTTCACGAAATATCAGATGCGGGGTCTGCGCAGCTACACTTTCAATATCCATACCTCCTTCTGGAGAATAGATCAGAATGTTCTTTCCGCTAGCCCGGTTCAATAGAATACTCATATAATATTCTTTTACCGGTTCTGCTCCCGGATAATAAATTCCCTGTTCCACCAAAACTTTTCTGACCAGTTTCCCCTCCGGCCGGGTCTGATGGGTAACCAGACGCATTCCAAGAATGGAACTTGCATGATGTTCTGCTTCTTCAGGTGAATGGGCAATTTTAACGCCTCCTCCTTTCCCTCTTCCTCCTGCATGAATCTGAGCTTTAACTGCCCACGTATCGGTACCCGTGGCGGATGCAATCTCCCGGGCGGCTTCCTGCGCATCCTGTGCTCTGGTAATAAGCCGACCTTCCGGTACGCGGACGCCGTGCTTCCTTAAAATCTGTTTTGCCTGATACTCATGAATATTCATACTTCGACATCCTTATTATCATCGTGCTAAACTTACTATTTTTTTCATTATTACCAGTAATTTGTTCATTGTTGAGCTTCTTAACGTTCCGTTTTTTGCATTTAACTTACTACAGATGTCCATAGATTTTACCATATTTACTCAATTCTTACTCTGTTAACTCTGTGTTTTTTTAATTTGGTGGTTCAATATTGACTCCTAGCAGAGCCTGACTTGCTGGCTTAGAGCATGTCTCACCATAGAGGACATAGAGTGTCACAGAGGCTCACAGAATTGTACTGAATTTCTTTGTGTTTACTCTATGTGCTGTAGTTTTCGAATTTTTTGAACTAAAGAAAACCACGGATTTTTCGCGTAAATCAGTCGCTGCTGCTTGTCAGAGAATATCGATATGTTTTGTAAAGAATCTGCTGGTTTCGTAATGAGGTTTCTTTAATTGCCACAATATGAAATTCCGCTATAGGGGCTTCTGTCTCCGAAAGGAGTACCTGAATGGTACTTTTTCCGTCGACTGTTTTTAATTGCCTGAGATTATGGTTTAGGTATTTTCCTTCAGTTAGTTGTCCCTGATAAAAGGTTACCTTTCTGCTGCCGTCTGATAGGCTGAGATGAAGAATGAGTATGTCGCTCAATCGTTCAGGCTTCACGATGATGGACGGTTCATTGATAAGCCTGCCGCTTTCGGTAAACTCTTTTAATCCCGCTCCCCGTTGGCCATTTTTCCATGGTACTTCAGCCTGAAGCTGACCAGATTTGTAGTAGAAGCGCTGGATTCCATCAATAACATCCTTACGGTAAGGAGTAATTCTGTATGGTTTTCCGGAAGGATAATACCAGACTGCATCTCCTTCTTTTAAATCATTCCTGTATGGTATGCGGGCATGAACGCCCCCTTCTCTATAATAATCCACAGCTATACCGTTTCGAAGCCCATTTGTATAATAAATTTCTGAAAGCAGAGCTCCGTTCTGATAATAATTTCTTGTAAGCCCGTTTCTCTGTCCGTTTTTCATTTGGCTTACTGATTTTAGTACTCCTTTTTCATAATACGTCCTGCTCAGGATCGTGTCGCCTGTATTGGCAATGGTATCTGTTTCCTGGTCTCTGTTCCCCAGGAGCACGGAATTTTTACATGAAGAGATCAATAACGCAAAAAGGATAAGAATAATGAAATGACGCATAGCAATCGGGTAAAAATCTCTGTACTCAAAGGTAGCGGAAAATCTGAAAGAATTATGCATGTTATATGACAATATGAACTGATTCCTATCAGAAAATAATTCCTATATTTGCGGCACTTGTTTAAAAAGTATTCATATTAGGAATAACCAATATTAACGAAAATGCGCAATAAAGGAGCTATTCAGCTGTTTACCATCGTATTTATTCTTGTTTGTATTTATCAGCTTTCTTTCACGCTGGTTACCCGCAAAGTTGAAAAGCAGGCCAGGGAGTATGCACAGGGAGATCCGGTCAGGCAAAGAAATTATCTTGATTCGCTTTCTTCTGTACCTGTTTATAATCTTGGAGTTGTTAAATACACTTATGTTGATTGCAAGGAAAGAGAGATACAGCTTGGTCTCGACCTCAAGGGAGGTATGAACGTAATTCTCGAGGTATCTGTGGAGGACATGCTGCGTGCACTTTCCAATTACAGTACCGATTCGACTTTTAACAAAGCGATCCGGCAGGCAAAGGAACGGCAGCGGGTGAGCCAGGCTGATTTTATTACCCTCTTTGCTGAAGAGTTTCAGAAGATTGACCCAAACGGAAGCCTGGCTGCCATTTTTAGTACAGTTGAACTGAAAGACAAAATCAACTTCAGGAGTTCCAACGCCGATGTTATCAAGGTATTACGGTCGGAAACACAGGCGGCCATTGATAATGCGTTCAATATTCTTTCAAACCGTATCGACCAGTTTGGTGTAGTTAATCCCAAGATCCAGAGGCTTGAAACCCAGGGAAGAATATTGGTTGAATTGCCGGGGGTAACTGAACCCGAGCGTGTTCGCAAGATTTTACAGAGCACAGCAAACCTTGAATTCTGGCTAACCTATGAAAATTCCGAGATATTGCCTTCCCTGATCCAGGCAAATAACCGGTTGAGGGAAATTCTTCAGGCAGAGCGGGCGGCTTCAGACAGTCTGCAACAGACAGCAAAAAAGCCGGCTAAGACTGCAGAAGAAAAGAAAACCGAACTTTCCCTTCTGGAGAAGCTCGAAAAAGATACCACAGCAGCAGATACAGGCATCTCAGGACTGGAAAGCTGGAACAAACAGAATCCGCTTTTTGCCGTTTTACGTCCCAATATTGACAGGAACAATGCTCCCCTGCCAGGATCCATGGTAGGTTTGGTGCATGTTAAAGATACAGGCAAACTGAATTACTACCTGAACCTTAAGCCTATAAAGGCTTTGCTTCCCAGGGATGTTCGTTTTCTGTATTCATCGAAGCCCTGGCAAAATGACCCTTCAGGAACACTTTACGAAGTGCATGCTATCAAGGTTTCGACCCGCGACGGAAGAGCCCCATTGTCAGGTGATGTGGTAACATCGGCCCGCCGTGAATTCGGACAAACCCAAAGCTCAGCCGAGGTTGCTATGAGCATGAACCCTGAAGGTGCCAAAATATGGGCCCGGATGACCAGTGACAATGTTGGCCGGTGCATTGCTATTGTGCTCGATGATAAAGTGCAATCGGCTCCCCGTGTAAACGGTCCGATTACCGGAGGTCACTCGCAGATTACCGGTAATTTTACTATTAAAGAAGCCGACGACCTTGCCAATATATTGAAGTCGGGAAAACTACCCGCCAAGGCACAGATTATTCAGGAAACGGTTGTGGGTCCGTCACTCGGGAAAGAAGCCATTCAGGCAGGAATTAAGTCATTTATCATAGCTTTCCTTGCGGTGGTTCTTTACATGATATTTTTCTATACCGCCCAGGCGGGTTTGTATGCCGACTTCGCCCTGATTTTTAATGTTTTCTTCATAATGGGTATTCTTGCATCCCTGGGAGCCGTGCTTACCCTGCCTGGTATCGCAGGGATTGTGCTTACCATGGGAACGGCAGTTGATGCGAACGTTCTTATCTATGAACGCATCAAGGAAGAAAT
Source organism: Bacteroidota bacterium (assembly GCA_029571215.1). GTDB lineage: Bacteria > Bacteroidota > Bacteroidia > Bacteroidales > JAAYUG01 > JAAYUG01. The sequence goes on along the minus strand of JAKPTE010000036.1, from coordinate 43,174 downwards.
TGCGGCAGGGAAAGGGCCAAAACTTGCCGTAGCCGATGGTTACAAAATGGCTATGTCGGCGATTATCGACTCGAATGTCACGACTCTCCTCAGTGGTATCGTTCTTTATGTTTTTGGAACGGGACCCATCCGCGGGTTTGCCACTACATTGATTATTGGTATCCTCACCTCCCTGTTCACCGCTATTTTCCTTGTCAGGTTATTATACGAATGGCGCCTGAACCGTGGTATGGATGTTCGTTTTACCAACCGTTTTTCCAAAGGATTCCTCAAAAATGTCAAAGTCAAATGGCTTGAAAAAAGAAAGATCTTTTACGTTGTTTCCGGAATAATAATCACCATAGGCCTCATTTCCTTGCTGACCAGAGGGTTGGCTACCGGTATTGATTTTACCGGTGGAAGAAGTTTTATTGTACGGTTCACAGAACCTGTAAATACACTGAAGGTCCAGGAAATGCTCACTCCCGTGCTAAAAGGTACTCCGGAAGTAATTACCATTGGCCAGACCAATCAGATCCGCGTTACCACAAAGTATCTGATTGATCAGCAGGGAGCCGAAATAGATAGCCTGGTGAATTATACCGTTTATCAGGGGTTTAAACCTATGATTGGCGACACAGTTTCCTTTGAGACTTGGAACACGAATTACCTTATGAATACGCAAAAGGTAGGTCCAACCATCGCTCGGGATATCACCATCCAGGCTATTTGGGCTGTTCTGTTTGTGCTGGTAATTATTGCCGTCTATATCATCATCCGTTTCAGAAACTGGCCCTTTGGTATGGGAGCAATTGTTTCCCTGCTGCATGACGTTCTCATAGTTCTGGGATTGTACTCCCTTCTCTATGGCATCATGCCTTTCAGTTTGGAAATTGACCAGGCCTTTATAGCAGCAATACTGACGGTTGTGGGGTATTCTATTAACGATACAGTGGTTGTGTACGACCGAATCAGGGAATGGCGAAAATTATATCCAAAACGGGAATCCATTGAAGTGTTTAACGGAGCTATTAACAGTACATTGAGTCGTACGTTCAATACCTCAATGACTACTTTTCTGGTTATTCTGATAATCTTCCTCTTTGGAGGAGTGGTTATCAAAGGATTTGTATTTGCCTTGCTGATTGGTATTTTTGTCGGAACATATTCTTCTGTTTTCGTTGCAGCTCCTGTGGCTTTTGATTTCCTTCGTATCGAAGAAAAGCGCAGGGAAAAGAAAATGCAGAAGAAATAAAATTCAACTTTGCTATTAATCTGAAAAGGTCTTATGGGCCTGAGTGGTGGGGAAATATTGCTCGTGGTGCTGGTTGCGCTCATGCTCTTTGGTGCAAAAAGCATTCCGGAAATCATGCGCGGTATTGCAAAGGGAATGCATGAATTCCGTAAAGCTGCTGATGAAATCAAGGAAGAGCTGAATCGTTCCTCCAGCGGAATTGTGGACGAAATTACCGAGCTGAAAAATGATGTGGAGCGGCAGGTACAGGCCCATATTCAGCAACCACTGCGTGAAATTGGAGAGGATATTCAAAAGAATCTGGTAAACGATGTAGAAAAATCCTATTCCAATATTGAACAGGATATTACTTCTTCAGCAGAGACTGCCCTGAAGGACCCGGATGAAGAAGAGCAGGATAAAATACAGGAATAACCGATGCAGGAGAGTATGATCCTTGCCCGCAATATTACCAAATCGTTTGGAACGGTAAACGTACTGAAAGGCATTGATCTGGAAGTTAAAAAATTGGAAATTGTTTCCATTGTTGGTGCCAGCGGAGCTGGAAAAACAACTCTGTTGCAAATACTCGGAACATTGAACAAACCCGATACAGGGGAGATTGTTATCGACGGAACGGAAGTGGGCAGGCTACGTGACCGGGATCTGGCAAGATTCAGAAACCGGACCATTGGCTTCGTCTTTCAATTCCACCATCTCCTTCCTGAATTTACAGCCCTTGAAAATGTGTGCATTCCGGCCTTTATTGCCGGTACGCATAAGCGAGAGGCTATCAGGAAGGCTACTGAGATATTGTCATTCTTTGGTCTGGAACACCGGCTCAACCACAAGCCTTCTGAATTGTCGGGAGGAGAGCAGCAGAGGGTTGCTATCGCCAGAGCCCTCATCAACAATCCTTCTGTTATCCTGGCCGATGAGCCTTCAGGAAACCTTGACAGCAAAAACAAAAAAGAATTGCACGAACTTTTTCTCACGCTTCCTGAGCGTTTCGGACAAACACTGGTAATTGCCACACACGACCAGGAACTTGCTGCTATGGCGCATAGGCGGCTGAAAATTGCTGACGGACGTATTGAGCAGTAATCTTGAAGCGCTATCGAATGCACCGATCGATTCCTGAGCCGGAATTAAAAGAATTTCTTGATTTTAAAGTGTATCAATACAATGCTCCTTCTTTTCTTGAAGGAGACCCTGTTTCTGTCCCGCACCGGTTTGATAAACAACAGGATATTGAAATAGCAGCTTTTTTTGCTGCTATTCTGGCATGGGGCCAGCGCAGCGTGGCTGTAAAAAAGGCCCGGGAATTGATGCAACGCATGGACAACCAGCCATGGCTTTTTATATTGGAAGCCCGGAAAGGAGAACTACGACGATTTGAAGATTTTGTTCACAGAACTTTTAATGGTGACGATTGTATTCTTTTTCTCCGTTCACTGCAAAGAATGTATAAAGAATACGGAAGTCTGGGAAATTTCTTCTCACGGAGATACAGGGAAACAGGTGATATGAGAGATGTTCTTATTGCTTTCCGAAGGGAAATCCTTAAAGCGGACTGGCAATCCCACGCAGCAAAACATCTGGCAAAAGTGGAGGCTAATGCATCAGGTAAGCGCCTCAATCTGTTCCTTCGCTGGATGGTGAGAAAGGACAATGGTGGAGTGGATTTTGGATTATGGAATGATATTCCGGCTTCTTCCCTGTATATTCCGCTTGATGTGCATTCAGGCAATGTGGCCAGAAAACTCGGATTGCTTGGCAGGAAACAAAACGATTGGAAGGCAGTCGAAGAACTAACAGGAGTTTTAAAAAGGCTTGATCCTGACGATCCCGTGAAATACGACTTTGCGTTGTTCGGGCTTGGAATTTTCGAAGAATTCTGAGGAGGTTCCGCTCAATATGATTGTTCCGGCGGAATTCCTTCTTCTTCAATAAAATGGATTCCGTGTTCAGAAAGTTCCTGTAGCACCGGTATATAGATTTCAGGATGAATAGGGATCTGGACGCCGCGCAGAGAAATCTTCCCTTCCATTATCAACCGGGCTGCTATTGCTACCGGTAACCCTACCGTAACCGACATGGCCGTGTTTTTTGCATCTTTCCCTGTGTAAACAAGGGAGGAGAGAATTTTCTTTTTTTTACCTTCGGTTTTATATTCGATCTGGTGCTGCATAACAATCATATCCTTGTCGTCGGGGTCCAGTTTCCACCGTTTTTCAAGGAGATTTTGAAGGATTTGTGCGGGTGTCGCATCCCGGAGTCCGACACGTTCATTGCTGAACAGACCAAGCCAGCGAATTTTGTACATGGTCTCAGAGTCCTTGTCAATCCCCGTGTATTCAGCGAGTTTATCTTCCACATTCATGGTAGGACTCCATGCGAGAAAACTGTTGGTATACTCTCTGTAGGTAAGTTTGTCAGATTGATGCATTATGTAAGAGTCATCCGTCATTCCGGTCTGAACCAGTATGTCCCATGCCTTGCAGAACCCTGGTCTGCGGATGGTTCCACGGAACATGGTTTCAACATTCTGCAGGCCATAGGCATTCTGATATTTCAGGGAGTCTCTGTTCGGATAAGCTTCAAATTCTCCAAGATCAAGCACGTATATGCGCTCGTACCTTCTGAATATTTTGTGGTAAGGAATGTATTTGTACATGCCATTATGGAGAAACTGGGCTCCACCCTGGCCGGCAAGCACTACATTGCGGGGGTTCCATGTAAACTTGTAATTCCAAGGGTTGTTGTCATGCTTGGGTGCCACCAGTCCGCCGGTATTGGATTCAAAAGCAGTTATTTCCGCTCCCTGCTTCCGTAAGCGCTCCAGAAGGTACATGGCCGACATGTGGTCAATACCGGGATCTACTCCCACCTCATTGAGCAAAAGAACATTCTTTTTCCGGGCTTCTTCGTCAAGTTCCCTGAGTTCGGGCGAGACATAAGAGGCAGTAATCAGGTGCCTGCCGTAACGCACACATTGTCGGGCCACGCGGGGATGCATCCTGGCCGGAAGCATTGAGATAACCAGGTCGGCATTATGAACTTCATAGGCGAGATGATCCTCGTCTCCTGCATCCAGCTTCACCGTTTCCCCGGCCGGATGCCCCATGATTTTCTGCCCGGCCATTTCTTCTGAAATATCCGCAAGTCTGACCTTCCATTTTCCTTTTCCTGCATGGTCGAGAAGATAACTGACCAGTGCTCCCGAAGAGAGTCCCGCTCCAAGAACAAGTATTTTATGCATACCTTTTACCACTTTATGACGAAGGTACTATCATTTTGCAGATTCATGCAAAAATCAGCCGTGTTGCATAACACCCTGGCAGATTCAATAAAAAAACCGGTCATTCGTAATCGAACAACCGGCCCGATGACATGGCATCTTTTTTACAGTTCGAAAAACCGCAATATGGTCTGAACATTGCGTGGTGTAAGTTCCACGATATAATCATCGCCACGGTAAACAAAATAGCGGGTATTCCCTTTGCAGAAAGAATAAGTAAGGCAGTCAAAATACGTGCCGTATTCCCTGTAACGGTATAACTTCAGATCGTTTTTCTGACCGATGAGTTCCATAAACACCGAATTCCCTGTTGGTATTTTTCCCTCATAAAGGGCTTTCTTTTCATATACCGTATTGTCCTTCCTATAGGATACCACATCGGCATACCTGACCTTGAACAATCTTCCATCGGTATGCCTTGCACGCAAATTTTTCATCCCAAAATTAAAAGTGGCAAAGTACATGTTGCCATCCCGGGTAAGAATATAATCCCCCGGCAGGTTCAGATTCGCGCTGACCGGAATGCTGATCAGCAATGCCAGAACAAGTGACGCGAGTGTTTTCATAATATTACCTCCTGATGATTAAGTAAAAAATAAGAAAGTGTACCTGAGGACGTCCCGTTTGATAATGAGACATTTAATAAACAGATTTTCCCTATGGATATGGAAAAAATTATCGGAAGAGGCTGTAAAATGCTTCTTTCATAAACAAAACCGAAGACAAGTACCGGTGGGAACCAGATTAACATAATTGGATTGTCTGATTAGCAGTATACAGAATATATGCCATTATATGTAAAAAACAGAATATCAATATAATAAGTTAAATTCTCAAGACAGAATTTGTTCATTTGCGTACATGGGTGTTTTAAAAGCGGACAGAATGGGAAGGACTATTCCTTTTTCAACGAAACATACTTTGTTATTAAAGTGCAAACATGTTAACGAGGAAGAAACAATATAACCTGAATCGTGCAATGGTTTTGAAAAATCGAGGGGCAATCACCGGCAATTTTATATTTTTGTTTGATATTCCTGATTCGGATGAGTACAGCTGATTGGACAAAAATCCCTGAAAACCTTGCAGATACGCCGCTCATGAAGCAGTACATGAGCATCAAGGCGAAATACCCTGACGCTATTTTGTTGTTCAGGGTCGGGGATTTTTATGAAACGTTCGGATCGGATGCAGTCAAGGCATCGGAAATTCTGGGTATCACGCTCACCAAACGGGCTAATGGTGCTGCTTCTTATGTTGATCTGGCCGGTTTCCCTTATCATGCACTTGATACGTATCTTCCGAAACTGGTGAGGGCAGGACAGAGGGTGGCTATCTGCGAGCAACTGGAAGATCCAAAGCTGGCTAAAAAAATAGTGAAGCGTGGCATTACTGAATTGATTACTCCGGGTGTTTCCCTGAATGATAATGTGCTGAATCACCGGGAAAATAATTTTCTGGCCTGTGTGCATTTCGACAAGCAAATAACAGGTGTTGCCTTTCTGGATATATCAACCGGTGAATTTATGCTGGCTGAAGGTTCTTTCGATTATGTGGACAAACTCCTGAGCAGTTTCCAGCCAAAAGAAGTGCTTGTGGAGCGAAGCCATTTAAAAGATTTTGCTGATCAGTTCGGAACACGCTATTATACTTACAAGCTCGACGACTGGATGTTTACGAACGAAGCAGCTGAAGACCGGTTGCTGAAGCATTTTCAGACCGTTTCCCTGAAAGGTTTTGGTGTGCAGGGTCTGAATGCAGGTATTGTCGCAGCAGGGGCCATACTTCAATATCTTGATCTTACGCAGCATACGCGCCTGGATCACATTTCGAAGATTTCGCGCATAGAACAGGATCAATATGTATGGCTTGATAAGTTTACTATCCGCAATCTGGAAGTATTCCAGACCCTGAATGAAGGAGCCAGATCGCTGATTGATGTGCTTGACCGGACCATAACCCCCATGGGTTCCCGCACCATGAAGAGGTGGCTTTCGCTGCCTTTACGGCAAATAAGCTCCATCAGGGAACGACATGCCATCGTTGATTTTATGGTGAACCATCAGGAATTTGTTTCCCTGTTGTCAGAAAATCTCAGGTTAATTGGTGACCTGGAACGCCTGGTATCAAAAGTATCGGCCATGCGAGTTTCTCCCCGTGAACTGCTGCAACTGAAAACGGCTCTCAAGGCAGTTCATCCTATAAAAGAGGCTTGCAGGGAAACAGGGCTTGAACCTCTTGTCAATCTGGGCGAAAACCTGCAGCCCTGCCATGCAGTAATCAGAAAAATCGAGCAACATATTGCCGACGACGCCCCTGCTCTTGTAACAAAGGGAGGTGTTATTGCGAAGGGAGTTTCTGCCGAACTGGATGAACTAAGAAATATTCTTCATTCGGGCCGCGATTTTCTGCTTCAGATTCAGCAGAGAGAAGCAGCCAGAACAGGAATTCCTTCATTGAAAGTTAGTTACAATAATGTTTTTGGATATTTTATTGAAGTACGAAATACGCATAAGGACAAGGTTCCTTCTGACTGGATCAGGAAGCAGACGCTGGTGAGTGCCGAGCGATATATTACAGAGGAACTGAAGGAATATGAAAGCAAAATTCTGGGTGCGGAAGAGAAAATTCTGGAACTGGAAGCAAAGCTTTATAATGACCTGGTTGAGAGCCTTCATGAGTTTATTCCGGTTATACAGCTCGATGCCCAGCTTCTCGCTCGGCTTGACTGTTTACTTTCGTTTGCTGTGGTTGCTCTGGAAAACCGTTACACATGTCCTGAGATGGATGAATCTCTCGTTATCGATATTAAAGAGGGACGACATCCTGTTATCGAAAAAATGCTTCCTCCCGGCGAACCTTATATAGCCAATGATTTGTTTCTGGATCCTGAGCAGCAGCAGATTATCATCATCACAGGCCCGAATATGTCGGGAAAATCTGCTTTATTGCGGCAAACTGCCCTGATTGTGCTGTTGGCGCAGGTTGGAAGTTTTGTGCCAGCTGCATCGGCACGTATTGGAATTGTAGATAAGATTTTTACACGCGTTGGCGCCTCTGACAATCTATCGCTGGGAGAATCGACCTTTATGGTTGAAATGACTGAAACGGCCAGCATCCTGAATAATCTATCCCCTCGGAGTCTTATTCTGCTTGATGAAATCGGCAGGGGAACCAGTACGTACGATGGAATTTCCATTGCCTGGGCTATGGTGGAATACATTCACGAACATCCTGAAGCCAGGGCCAAGACCTTGTTTGCTACCCATTACCACGAACTGAACGAAATGGCTAAAACTTATCCGAGGGTCAGGAATTATAATGTATCTGTAAAGGAAGTAGGGAACAAAGTACTTTTTCTGCGGAAGCTTGTTCCGGGAGGCAGTGAACACAGCTTTGGAATCCATGTGGCACGAATGGCAGGTATGCCCAAAAGTGTGGTGAGCCGCGCTAATGAAATTCTGAAGCAGCTCGAAGGGGCTGACGTACGGCAGAACCTCTCCCGCCCGGTCGATCAGATAGCTACCCACAGAGAAGGTCTTCAGCTAAGTTTCTTTCAGCTCGATGATCCCGTATTGCGTCAGGTACGCGACCAGCTTAAAAATCTGGATCTTAATAATATTACTCCCATTGAGGCTCTGAACAAACTCAACGAGTTGAAAAAAATTACCGGTATCTGATTTTTTATGCCAAAAACGAAGCAGCTGAGCGGAAAACATGCTGAAATGCTTCTTCCACCTGCGTTGTTACCAATTCACTTTTCAGGGGGAATGGTAATTCATGGGAGTAGGCGAAAGGAAAATGCACAACTTCGATGGCTCCTTTCGGAATCTGTCCATTATCGGTAAATGCCTGTATAATTTTATCGGCCGGAATGACTTTGTCATCTTCGAGTGCAATTCCTCTGATTTTGTCGTTAAAACGTCGAAATGCCTGGTTTCTCAGTGCAGCAAACTGGTCGAGTGAGATCATCGACCGGAAAGCTCTTCCCAGGGCTGTTCCTTCAAAGAAATCATGGAAAATGCCTTTTTTTCGCATCTCTGTTTCCAGTTCTTTTGTATAGTAATGAACGGTGCGTTCATTTGCTTTGCTGTCCATAATCAGTCTCGATGTGCCGTTCATATCTCCAAAGGCCGAGCCGGCAGCAAAGAAGAAAAAGCGGGATTCGGAAATAATTCCCTCCTGATCAGCAATCATCATTACCTGTGCAATCAGGCCACCGATTGAATAAGCAAAAAAGTCGATTTTGGTGTTTTTCTCAAACATGGGGTGTTTCCCAGAGCGAATGTTGTCTATCAGTTCATACAAGTCGCAAATGGTCTGGAGGCCTGCAAGAAAAAACCGTTCCGGAGACTGGGTAAGACGTTCACTGAGGGCCAGATTGATAAAGGTCGAAGCTTCAATGTTGGGAAACTTTGATTTGCGCTCTTCCACAAGCCGGTTCATCTGATGAGGATCCATCCATTCCTGCTTTCCTCTGTTTAAATGAAACGAAATGGGAAATAAAATGACGGCTTTACCGGTTTCTTTTGCAAGAAAATGTGCCCATGTAAAATACTTATCCCATTTCCGTTCATTGAGTCCATGCAGGAGAATAATAGCCCTGTCGCTTATCAGACGATCATAGGGCATAAAAACCGGATATACGAATTGCTTGTTTTCTGGAATAGTATTGTCTTCTGCGACCGTAAATCCACGCATGGATGCGAGCATTTTGCGGTTTTCGCAAGACGGTATAGTGTCAGAACTAAACGGTGCAAAATGAATACGAAGGCTTAGCTCCGGAATACATATATTATCTGAACCTGTTGTGAAATATTTTTTTATGATGGCATGTGTGTCAGAAATCATACTGCTAAATATTTGAAGCAAAAATATTCTCAAATCCTTCATGATTCCGAAAAAAGGGATTTTTGCGAAGCTATCGGGACGAAATCATTAAGGAAGGGGTGAAAAAAATTTTTGCGGGGTGAATTTTTATTCTTATGGACAAATAGACATTGGTCTGGAAATTTTATGGTAATTTTGAAACAAATCAATTTAGCAAATGACTTTTTGGGAAAAACCACTGCCCGGATACCTTACCGAAAAGGGCAACATGTTCAAACATGTTATTTTTACTGCGATCTTTGCGCTTGTCTTTATTAATATGTACGCTCCCTTCGGAGTGGAAACATGGTATAATGTTACAAAAACCCAATTGCTGATATACAGCAGTCTGGTGATACTCTCAGGAGTTTTGTTCATAGCTATCAGCCGGGCCATCATGTTTTTTGTCTCGCGGCTTAAGGCCCTGACCAACGGGCAGTATGCCAGCTGGATTGCCATTGAAATTACCAGTATGGCGTTGGTGTATGCAATCCTAATGAAACTGGTACTAAATGATCCGCGCGATTTTCTGACAGTTTTCCGTATTTCACTGTCCACTACCCTGTTGGTACTGCTTATTCCCTATACTCTTGCCTGGTTGTATTTTTCGTGGCGTGACAAAAACAAAAAGCTGGAAGAACTGGCCGGAGCTGCGAATCCGAGAGATGCAGGGCCGGCACTGATTCCGTTTCATGATGAAAAAGGAGATCTGCGGTTTAGTGTCAAATCGCCCGACCTGCTTTATATAGAATCGGCCGATAATTATATCATTATACATTATCTCGATCATGGCCGGAGGCAGAAATATGTTGTTCGCAACACTATCAAGAACATCGAAACGGTGTTGCGAAACAAGGGGATCATACGCTGTCATCGATCATATATGGTGAATTTTGAACGGGTTAAGATCATGCGAAAGGAAAGAGATGGATTGGTTCTTGATCTGGATGTCCCGGAAAAACTAACTCTACCTGTATCAAAAACCTATGTCGATCAGATAATTAAAACCTTCTCCGGATTGCCATCGGAATAAGGTTCAGGAATTTTTGTTTTCTTTACGGTACACAACCAACCAACTATTTGTTATGAAACATTTCTTTTCATTGGCAGCAATGCTGCTTATTTCCTTTATTTCAAATGCACAGATACCTCTGCCTGTAATTCGCGATACAGCCGGCGGAGGCAAATATATTACCCGCACCATGCACCTGCTTGAAAGCAGCACCGCGGAAATGAGGAATACAGTAAAAATTCTCGTTTACGGACAATCCATCAGTGAGCAGGATTGGTGGCTTTCTGTAAAACAAAAGCTGGAGAAACGATATCCGTATGCCAATCTGATTATGATCAACCGGGCAATTGGTGGCTTCGCCTCCCAGATGCTCTGGAAGACCGTGGAAATGGATGTAACTTCTTTTTACCCCGATCTGGTTTTATTTCATGTGTACGGATCGCATATTGATTATGAAACAATTATCAGGACAATCCGGAGCCGGACCACAGCTGAGGTAGCAATTCAAACCGATCATATAACAAAAGATTCTGAGATAGCAGACTATGATGCCCATAAGCTTGATCTGAATTTCAGTGTGTGGGAAAACAAAATGTCCTTTGTCTTTGAACCCGGTTTTGCCGAAATATATAAGTGTGAGCTCATTCAGGTGCGCAAACATTGGATAGATTACCTGAAAGACAATGGTTATTCTGCTGCACAGTTTCTGCGCGACGGTGTTCATTTGAATGATAACGGGAATATCCTGATGGCAGCTATTATTGAACCAAACCTCCGGTTAAATCCGGTTTACACAGAAGCTGATCCCCTGGGCCTGGTGAAAACGCTCCGGGCTGATACTGATTTTTCCCTTTCCACGGACACTCTGCTTTTACCCTTTGAAGGGAATAAGGTAGACGGGATATTGTTTGATGATGCTTCACCGGCTGATTCCTTCCTTGTTTTTGTTGACGGTTTTCGGCCCGGAAGGTTTCAGGGGGTTTTCAATCATACCCGGCCGTATGACAGGCAGGGAGGAAGTTTCCCATGGTCCATGGGATGCTGGTACTATTTGCAGCATTCTTTTCCATGGAACCATGATGAAGAATGGTCCTGTACCATCAAAACGATCAATCAGGCACAGGACAATTTTACATTTTCTGTTGCGGGTTCTATTACCGGGCAGGATGGAGAAGGGGCAGGTCAGCAGGATTTTGTTTCCGGAACCGGGAGGGTCATTATTTCCAGAGACGACTGGCATATCAAACGAACGCATGATGTTACCGGTTACACTGTTCAGCCTGGATATACCTTTTACTGGAAAACCTATGCAATGGGAATGAATATGATTGTCCCGGCTGTCAACCCAATCCATGGCATGGAAAATACAGTGACGTTCTTTCAGGGTATTCCCAATACAAAACATGTTTTAATGCTGGTGAAAAAGGGTAATCGGTGGCCGGTTAAAGCCATACGAGTGTACCGTCCCTACTGGGACCGGCAGGATACTTTTTTTCTTCAGGCAACCCCGGCTACACTCTCTTTTCAGAAATCAGGGGGGGCGAAAATGGTTTCTGTGACTTCGAATACATGCTGGAAAGTCAGGTCAAATTCAGGATGGCTTCATGCGGATATCGATGCATGGAGCGAAAATGCAACCATCAGAATTACTGCCGACACTAATATTGGAGTTTCGAGAACTGATACATTGTTTATGGAAGGAACAGGTACTATGCCTCAGAAAATCATTGTCAGTCAGGAGGGAATTGTAACAAGCAACTTGCTTTTTAATGACAAAGAGAACAGAATGGTTATTTTTCCCAATCCAGCCAGGGATTATCTGATGGTTTATTCTGGTGACAAGAAGGTTTACTCGTATCAGATTATAGATGTTGGCGGAAAGATTTTTGCTACCGGAGGTTTCTCTCCCCTTGAGCTGAAGAATGAATTCAAAGTGGACCTCAACGGCTTATGTGCAGGAAGTTACTGGTTGCGGGTTAATAGCAGGGAGGGTGTACGGCTACTCCCTTTTGTTATCACGAGGTAATATGGAAAAGCATAGATGAACCATGCATGAACCCATGTGAACGAACCAAGAAAAATGAAAATTTAGACTTGGCAAAAAGAAAATTTCATTTAAATTTGCACCACCTTTCATTAAAGAGTGAGATGGTTCTTTGAAGGGCAATAAGTTGATTGCGGGAATAGCTCAGTTGGTAGAGCACAACCTTGCCAAGGTTGGGGTCGCGGGTCCGAGTCCCGTTTCCCGCTCAAATCCCCGGATGAATTTCGGGAAGTGGGCATTTTCTTTTTCATACATCTCAGTGTTCATTAGCAGGAATGCAGATTTCCATTCCAATACAGTTTCACAGACAAAACAGGCTTTATTATAATTTTTTTGCCCGGATGGCGGAACAGGTAGACGCGCAGGACTTAAAATCCTGTAACCAGTAATGGTTGTGCGGGTTCAATTCCCGCTCCGGGTACTAGATGGAGAAAGAGCAAAATTATTTGCTTTTTTTGAAGCACTTCTTTCAGGTAGCTTTCTGTCTTTTAATGCGATAATAGATTTAGTACTTTGTTAATCTGATAGTTGAATCCAAAGTTCCCTGTTATTTTTTAATCAATTAAGGGATAAAAAGCTTTAAGTTGTATTTCATATTGTTGATGGGTAGGGCTGGGGGTGTATGTAGAATAATAAACCTTCCTTTTATGACCCTTTTTGGCCACTCCATTTCGGGGGATAAGCCCGGATGTTCAATGGTTAGTTTCTATCTTGTCATAATAGCCTTTTTAACCATTTTTCCTGAAAACGTCTTCCGGTAGCAGCCGGAATGCGATATCAATTCAATCAATCAACCAACCTAAATGTTTCCAACCATGAGTAAATTTACAATTCTGCCTGTTCGTTCCGGAGCGGGAATAAGAACCAGGCTGCACAGGTTCAAAAGAAGCTGTTTTGAACAATTCAGGATTCTGATTGTATTTTTTGCATCCATTTTCATGGCGTGTGGTTCTCTTACCGGCCAGACGACCATGAGGGTTTATTTTGTGGGCAACAGTGTTACAGATGCCATCAATTATGACGGGTTGAAAGCAATCGCTGAAAGCCAGGGGAATACACATATCTGGGGAAGGCATATGATACCCGGAGCGCCTCTGGAATGGCTTTGGTCGCATATGAGTGATGGTTTTACTGAATCTCCCTTTGGAGCGCCTAACAACGCATTTCCGAATTACACGTGGGATGCAATTTCTCTGCAACCGTTTGACAGACTGATTGAGGGAAGCGGGAACGATAAGGAAATGGTGGGGAATTACATTAACCTGGCAAAGGATAAAAGCCCCAATGTGCAGTTCTACATTTACATGCGGTGGCCACGCACACCGGATGGTAAAGCTCCTACCGATGCATCCCTGACAGCAGATACTTGGAACTCTTTGTGGACGAGAACCTTTACCGGCGGATGGGACGGGACAAATGAAACGAAGGATTTTTTTGAAGACCTTTTAACTGCTTGCCGATCAGCCTATACCAGTGTTAAACCAATTTTGATAGTACCTGTGGGAGAGGTTTTTTATAATCTCAATAACAAGATGAAAGCCGGACAGGTACCTGGATACAACAGAATATGGCAGGTTTATTCCGATGGAATCCATATGAATAATGTGGGTTCCTATATTACAGGATTGACTTTCTATGCCACTATATATAAGCGCGATCCGAGAGGTAGTGCGGTCCCTTCGCAATATGGTTCGATTCCTTCTGACGTGGTTAATATTATACAGAATGCAGTATGGGAAGTAGTATCCACGTATCAGTATTCAGGTGTTACGGCAGGCAGTTCTATACCTGTAACCGGTGTTAGCGTTTCGCCTACCAGTCTTACTCTGAATGTGGGTCAAACCGGACAGCTGACGGCAACTGTTTCACCGGCAAATGCTACTAATAAGAGTGTAGTATGGAGTTCCTCGAATACGCTTATTGCCGACGTTACTTCATCAGGGCTTGTCACGGCCAATGGCAGTGGCAATGCTGTTATCACTGTAACTACCGTTGACGGTGGAAAAACAGCCACATGCAATGTAACGGTTACGGCTTCCGGAGGCGGAGGAGGTACAACTTCCGGAGTCATTGCTTCATGGGATTTTGCGGGCAAAGGAGGACAAGCATCGGTTGCAGCTACAACCTCTATGCAGGGAGTGTCGACAACACCACCCAGCCTCGTGGCATCTGTTGGAAGCGGACTTAGTGCATATAATTATCTTAATAATGGACTTACCGCTATCAATCAGACCGCAACGACACTTGCCGGTGCGTTAAGTGGTAATGATTTTATTTCTTTTACGGTTACCCCATCATCAGGCAATTCAATAACGATAACTTCGATAAAGATCAGGCCCGTAAGCCAGAATAGAGTAAGAACCTTTGTATTGTTTTCCAGTAAAAATGGATTTACTGAAGGTAGTCAGCTTGGGTCGTTTACAGCCAATGCCAATCTCGGAGCCTCGTTACAAACCATAAATATCAGCAACCATTCAAATCTGACTTCGGCAGTTGAATTCAGGTTGTATATCTACGGTTATACTGATACTTATGAATCGGTTGGAATAGGGAACCGTTCTGCCGGTGTTGCAGAAGCAGACCTGATCATAGAGGGTTCGGTTACCAGCGGGAATGATACCCAGCCTCCTACGAAGGCAACAAATCTCTCGGCATCCAATATTAAGGATTCCCAGTTTAATTTGTCATGGACCCATGCAACCGATAATGTTGGAGTAACAGGCTATGATGTCTTTGTAGGAAGTACCAAAAAGAATTCCACACTAATTACAACTAACTCCTATCAGGTTACAGGTTTAACAGGTTGTTCAAATTATTCCATTACTGTTAAAGCATACGATGCTGCAGGAAACTCCTCAACCAGTGATCCTCTGAGCGTTAAAACAAACTGCGCACCTACTGCCGTGATCAATGCAAACCCGGTTTCGGGAAATGCTCCTCTTTCCGTCAGCTTCAATGCCAACGGTTCATCGGATCCTGATGCGGGAGATTTCATTCTTGGATATGAATGGAATTTCGGCGACGGAAGCCCGGTTGATCATAGTAATGCTCCGACACATGTTTACAACTCTGCCGGAAACTATACAGCTACGTTGCGTGTTATGGATAACAGGGATCTCTATAGTGCGCCGGTTACGAAAACGATTACCGTAACTTCTGCTTCAGGAAGTCTTCCTTCACCATGGCAGACGCAAAACATAGGAAGCGTTGGACAAACCGGCAGTGTGAGCTACAGTAATGGAACATTTACTGTGGGTGGTTCGGGCGCTGACATTTGGGGAACTGCTGATGGTTTCCGGTTTGTTTTCCAGAGCGTGAATGGCGATGGTGAAATTAAGGCCAGGGTTGCATCACAAACCAATACCGATGGATGGGCCAAGGCAGGGGTCATGATACGGGAATCATTAACCGCGGGGTCAAGACATGCTTTCACCTGTGTAACGCCCTCAAACGGTCTGGCATTTCAACGCAGAACGAGCACGGATGGCATCAGCGATCATACATCGGGTGGTGCCGGAACGGCTCCGGTATGGGTTCGGCTGGTGCGCAGCGGAAATACATTTACTTCCTACTGGTCATCAGATGGCAGTGCATGGTCACAAATCGGGTCGGTTACCATCAGCATGGCAAGTCAGGCCTATATCGGATTGGCCGTAACCTCCCATAATGACGGGGCTACCTCAACTGCCGTCTTCGAAAACGTAACGGTGAACTCGGGATCATCAACTATACCTGTTACCGGGGTTACAGTAAGTCCGACCAGTTTGAGCTTGACTGTAGGACAGACGGGACAGCTGACAGCCACGGTACAGCCATCGGATGCTACCAACAAGAACGTAAGTTGGAGCAGCAGCAACACTTCAGTGGCTACGGTAAACAGTTCTGGCCTTGTAACAGCAATTGCAGCCGGAAGTGCCACGATAACGGTAACCACACAGGACGGAGGGAAAACAGCCACCTGTGCAGTGACGGTAACCAGCAGTTCGGGATACAGGGATCCGGAGAACCCGTCGAATGTAATTAATGGACTTGACTATAAGTATTACGAAGGCGTGTGGGATGCTTTACCGGATTTTAGTACCCTTCAGGCAGTAAAAACCGGCAATGTGTCCAATTTTGACATTGGTGTTCGCAACAGGGATGATTATTTTGGCCTGGTATTTACGGGTTATGTTGAAGTGACCTCCGATGGAGATTATACTTTTTACACTTCTTCGGATGATGGAAGTAAGTTATTTATAGGTTCAACGGAAGTTGTGAACAATGATGGATTGCATGGAACTACAGAAAAATCAGGGGTAATAGGTTTAAAGGCTGGTAAACATGCCTTGAAAGTTTTGTTTTTTGAGAAAACAGGGAATCAAAATTTAACGGTAAGCTATAGTGGTCCGGGTATCAGCAAACAAGTTATCCCCGATAACAAACTATACAGACAAAATTCATTGCAGACAGGTAGTGTAATAAGAGAGTACTGGACGGGAGTTGGTGGAACCAGTGTTAGCGATATCCCCTTGCAGCAAACTCCCAGCGGGACATCGGAACTTACAAGTCTTGAAGGGCCTGTTAACTGGGCTGATAATTACGGTACCAGGATTCGGGGATATATAGTTCCATCGGCAAGCGGAAGCTATACATTCTATGTTTCAGGGGATGACAATACAGAATTCTGGCTTTCGGGCAATAACAGTCCCTCAGGGAAAGCACGTGTTGCCTATGTTCCGGGTTGGACCACTTCACGGGAATGGAATAAGTATCCGGAGCAGAAATCTTCGGCGATTAGCCTGACCGCCGGGAATGCATATTATTTTGAAGTTCTTCACAAGGAAGGAGGTGGAGGGGATAATGTTGCAGTAGGGTGGACAGGTCCTGGGATATCTTCTGTTACAATTATTCCTGGAGTTAATCTTGCCCGGTATGAAGGTTCATCAACAACCGTGCCGGTAACAGGGGTGACTGTAAATCCGACAAGCTTAAGTCTGACTGTTGGGCAGACAGGTCAGTTAACAGCAACTGTTCAACCGGCAGATGCCACCAACAAGAATGTAAGCTGGAGCAGTAGCAATACTTCGGTTGCAACGGTAAACAGTTCTGGCCTTGTAACAGCAATTGCTGCCGGGAATGCCACCATAACTGTTACAACCCAGGATGGAGGAAAAACAGCCAGCTGTGCTGTAACGGTAACTGCCGGCGGAGGAGGTAGCTATACAATTACTGTTGACAAAACTGTAAAATATCAGACGATTGATGGATTTGGATTCTTTGGTGCCCAGAATACGTGGTGGTCCGATCCGTCCACTTTGTACAGTGATGCATGGGCTGATAAGGTAATAAGTGATCTTGGAATTACCATCTGGAGAAATGAATATTATCCACCGGCCATTACGGCAGGGTCACCTCTTGCTTCCATTGTTACTCCCGAAAACTGGGGGCAGGATGCTGACTGGAATAAACAGCTTCCTGTGGTACGTGGTTTAAAGGCTAAGGCAGACCAGTATGGAGTGAACCTTAAATTTATCTTTACCGTATGGTCTCCTCCGGCTGATATGAAGTGTGTGGTTGACGCCAATGTGAACCGAATTTCCGGACAGATTCCGTCAACCGGCTGTAAGGGTGGTCATGCACTGGATCCGGCGAAGTATTCTCAGTTTGCACAATGGCTGAAAAACGGTATACAGCTTTACAAAAATGAAGGAATTGACCTGTATGCGTTCAGCCCGCAAAATGAACCATTCTTCTGGGAACCTTATAATTCATGTTTTTACAAGCAGGAATGGTATCCTGAAATGCTCAATGCAGTTATTCCGGTTGTAAAGGCAGCTTATCCGAATGTGAAAGTTTTCGGTTCGGAGAATATGCTCGAAATGGAAGGTCTAAGCAACAACTGGCCATGGTTTTATCATCAGGCCATCAAGAATGATCCGACAGCCAGAAATTATGTTGATATTTTTGCTGTACACGGCTATTCTGATGGAGTTGCTCCTACCTCAAGTTCCAAGCTTGCCGAGGCATGGACCAATCATAAGAACCAGTTTACGGAACCTTTAGGTAAAAAAGCCTGGATGACGGAAACTTCCGGTTATATTGAAAGTTGGGAAAGCAGCGGGGGCAAACAGGGTGCCTTTAATCTTGCACTGGATATGCATGCCGGTTTGTATTATGGCAATATGAGCGGATGGGTATGGTGGCAGGGAAGCGAAGATCCTAATAATCCCAATGACATTGGAGATTTTTGCCTGATGCATGGTCTGACTGCCGGGAAGAAGTACTATGTTTCAAAGCATTTCTACCGGTACATTCGTCCGGGAGCTGTAAGGGTCAAGGCCGACTGCACCGATCCGGATGTTTTTGTTACAGCATACGAAAATACCGGTTTGGGAACACATACTCTTGTCATTATTAATGCGGCCACAAGCTCGAAGAGTATTACTATCGGTGGCAGCGGTTTGCCGGCAACTTTTGAGGTTTACAGGTCAAGTGCAACGGAAAATTGTGTGAAAGTTGCAAACTACTCTACCGGCACTACAATAACTTTGCCCGCCCGCTCGATTGTTACGCTCATTGCAGGAGGAACTGCATTAAAATCGGCAGAACAGGAAGAATCTACAGCGAATGCTTCCATTGAACCGGTCCAGGAAAAAATACTTCTGTATCCGGTTCCGGCGCAGGATGTAGCATATCTGTCAGTTGATGATGCATTCACAGGAGAAATCCTTGCTTCTGTCATTGATCCGGCAGGTAAAGTCATGGAAATGCACAAACTTAGGAAGGAAGCCAGGTATTCAGTCTTTGAACTTCCTGTCCAAAACCTAAAATCCGGATTCTATCTGTTACGGATTGATATGGGGGAAAAATCGGTTGTTAAACGACTGGTGAAAAACTAGTCAGAATCTTAAATTAATAAAAGAGGGCAGCTTAAATTAACTGCCCTCTTTTTTATTTGGTTACTTTGGTTATTTTAACCAGAATGATCCTTCAAGAACATCCCTTGAGTTGCCTCCTGCATATACCCTGAACTCACCGGGTTCGGAGACGAAGTTCATATTGATGTCGTAAAAACGGAGGTCGGCTTCGGTAAGGGTAAATGAAACTTTCACCGATTCGCCTTTTTTGATGGGTACCTTTTTGAACCCCTTAAGTTCTTTTACCGGCCGGGTTACGCTCCCAACCATATCGCGCACGTAAAGCTGAACAACTTCTTCGGCGTCATAATTGCCGGTATTGGTTACCGTAACGGTAACCGTGAGAGGTTTGTTCCCGGTCATTACCGAATCGCTAAGCTGCAGGCCGGAATAGGCAAATGTAGTGTAGCTCAGGCCGTAACCAAAAGGGAAAAGCGGGTCGTTGGTTTCATCAAGGTAACGTGAGGTATAGTAGGAATCAGGAGAGTAAGGCCTGCCTGTATTTTTATGGTTGTAATACAGGGGAATCTGTCCGATACTGTGAGGGAACGTGGTGACCAGCTTGCCGGAAGGAACAGCATCTCCGAACAGGATATCGGCAATGGCCTCTCCTCCGCGTATCCCGGGAAACCAGGCTTCCAGAATAGCCGGCACATGTTCGGCAATCCAGGGAATGACAAGGGGGCGTCCGTTGAACAAGACCAGAACGGTTGGTTTTCCAAGCTTTATGATTTCCTTTATCAGATCTTCCTGTACCCCTGGCAAATCGATGCAAGCCCTTGATGAGGCTTCTCCGCTCATGTGGCGGCTTTCGCCCATGGCCAACAGGATAACATCAGCTTTTCTGACTGCATTTATTGCTTCCTGAAACCCGGTGCGGTTTTCTTCGGCAATTCCGCATCCGCGGGCATATACGATCCTGGAGGCATTTCCCAGCTTGGCGGTCAGTCCTTCGTAAAGAGATACGGCATCGTTTCCCTGCCCCAGTGCACTCCATCCACCAATCATATCATCTTTTGATGCGGCGAGGGGTCCAATGAGGGCAATGGTCTGTCCCGATTTTTTAAGTGGCAAAATGTTGCCTTCGTTCCGAAGCAATACCATGGATTTTATGGCCATTTCCTTTGCTGCTTTCAGATGATCGGGATGAAGAATCAGATTCTTTTCCCTTTCCGGGTTGCAATAACGGTAAGGATCATCAAAGAGTCCAAGCTGGAATTTAATCCGCAAAATTCTGCGAACGGCGTCATCAATGTATTTCATATCAACTTTTCCCTGCCTGACAAGGTTTACAAGTTCTTCACGGTAGCAGCGTGATTCCATGTCCATATCGCATCCTGCAGTAGCAGCTAATGCAGCGGCATCGGCTTTGTTGGCTGCAACGCCGTGGTTGATCATTTCCCCGACTGATCCCCAGTCAGAAACAACAAAACCCCTGAAATTCCATTCACATTTCAGGATGTCGCGCAAAAGATGGGAGTTACCCGTCGAAGGGATGCCGCCGATTTCGTTGAAGGAATTCATAAAGGTTCCACAACCGGCTTCAGCCGCAGCTTTAAAAGGGCGCAGATACACATCCCGGAGTGTTCGTTCCGAGATGTCCACTGTATTATAATCCCTTCCCCCCTCAGCAGCACCATAGGCGGCATAGTGCTTGGCGCATGCTACGATGGTGTTGTCAGCCGAAAGGTCATTGCCCTGAAAGCCTTTTACACGGGCAGCTGCAACAAGAGAGCCAAGATATGGGTCTTCTCCGGCACCTTCCATAATGCGTCCCCAGCGGGGATCCCGGGCTATGTCAACCATAGGGGCGAAAGTCCAGTTTATGCCCGCTGAGGAAGCCTCTGTGGCAGCAATCCGTGCACCCTGTTCAATGGCTTCCAAGTCCCAGCTGCAGGCTTCAGCCAGAGGTACCGGGAAAATGGTACGGTAACCGTGTATCACATCAAGGCCGAAAATGAGTGGTATATGCAAACGCGTACAGTCTACAGCCATATGCTGTATCATCCGAACGTTTTCGGTTCCTGTAATGTTGAGTACCGAACCAACCCACCCTTTTTTGATTTCTTCAAAAATGTTTTTGTCGCCGAAATTGGGACCTGTCGTATCCACCCAACCGCTGTACTGGTTCATCTGGCCAACTTTTTCCTCCAGCGTCATCTGCCGCAGCAGAGCATCAATCTTCTTTTCCGTCATTTTATCTTCCGGTGGAGTGTTTTTTCCCTGTTTGTTGCAGCTTCCGGACAGCAGGAGTATCGCAAACGACAGGATCAACAGATGTAATTTTGTTTTCATTGGTTTTACGGTTTTTGTGTTGCATCATTTCAGGAAAGCAATGGGATTATTTCTTTGATTCGCCGGGCAATTGGTACATTATTTATGCATTGTGCCGTGCATTCATTGCATTGGGTGCATGTTTCGAGTTCTTTCTGCCCGGACAGGGTCTGCCGGGTCATGTGTACGTTTCCGTAAGCGTAGGCATACATGTGGGCGCGCATCAAAGTGGGAATATGTACATTGTGGGGACAGCCCGGAAGACATTTCCCGCAGAACCGGCAGTTGGCATTCAAAGCAAGCTGCACATTGTGATCAGTTAGAAATTTAAGTTCATCAGCTGTATATTCTAAATTGGCAGCCACAACCATATCTTCTTCCAGTTGCTGAAAGGTGGTGAATCCGGGAACCGCTGTGGCAATGGATTCATGACGCAAAACCCATTTCAGCAAGGCTGTATGCATAATTTTCCCTTCATAAAATTTCTGCAACTCTGCTGGCAGATTTTCCTTATACCATGCCTGCTGGCATTGAGTTTTCATGGCAACCAGACCGACGCCTTTTGCGGCAGCATAGTTCATGGCTTCAAGGGATGCGGTATCGTGCGACATGGAATAGTTGAGGGAAAGCAGAATGACATCATAGAAGCCTTTATCGGCTGCATCTTTCACGAGTTCCGGCCAGTAGGAGTGGGTGGAGAACCCGGCCCAGCGGATCTTTTTGCTTTTTTTCAGTTCGGAAAATGTATCCAGCAGCCAGGGGGCATTGACCTGAGCAGCATCGGAAACGTCATGCAAGTAAAGAATATCGATATAGTTGGTTTGAAGCCGTTCCAGGCTTTGATGGAACCGCTCCAGAAAGATTTCCTTCAGCTCCGATTCTTTCTGAACCCCTCGTTTGTCGTGGAGGAACACCTTACTGGCCAGGATAACATCCTCACGGTGCACCTGTAATTCTTTCAGCACCCGGCCGATCATAAGCTCGTTGTTCCCGTTCTGATAAATCCAGGCACTATCAAAGTGACGTATTCCTGATTTCCACGCTTCCTTTACAAGATTGGGATTGGAAGCATTCATTACTCCCATACTGACAATGGGTACCCGGATTCCTGTGCGGCCAAGAGTTCTGTAAATCAGTCCGGTCGTACTCCGTTGCGAAAGGTCATTCTTTTTTGTTTCAGCCAGCAAAGGGAGGCCTGTGAGGCCGGCACCTATAAGCCCTGCACTGCTGGCAAGAAATCGACGGCGACTGGATTTATTCATTCGAGTCATTATTTAAGGATGAAAGTCCAAAAATAATGATTTGAAGGAGAAATGTTGCATGGGAAGGAAGGTCAGCTATTCAATGTTCGGCTGTTTGTTCAGCATTCCCGGTTCCAACTCATTTTTCCTTGATCCATTTTTCCCGTTTTTCATTCCGGGTTTCATAATGGGGTGGGATCAAGATTTTGAGAAGAACAATTCTTCCGACCCTGGTAAATAAAAAAGGGTGCCCCCGTCAACGAAAGCACCCTCTGGTGTGTACTTACATTATCAGGCATAATCTTTCAGGGCATCCATCAGCTTTTTCCTGGTGAAGAAGATGCGGCTCTTTACCGTACCAATCTTCAGTCCAAGATGATCAGCGATTTCTTTATACTTGTAACCAGCGTTGTGCATTTCGAATGGTATCCGGTAATCATCTTCGAGTTCTTCGATTGCCCTTGTAATCTCTCTTGTTGAATAATGTGAATCCGGAGAATTCCCTTTTGCTTCCTGAATAAAACTAACATGATTCAGGTCTCCTTGTGTATCCAGTGTGTTACGTTCCCGTTTGGATCGTCTGTAATTGTTAATGAAGGTGTTCTTCATTATAGTGAATGTCCAGGCTTTCATGTTGGTAAACGCTTCAAACTGCTCCCTGTAAGTGAGGGCTTTCAGATACGTTTCCTGCACAAGGTCCTTGGCTTTTTCCCTGTCCGACGTAAGACTCAGGGCGAACCTTTCCAGACTTGGTTCCAGGTTTAAAAGTTCACTGGAAAATTCTGCTGTTGTCATATTATTTGGTTTTGGGTTTTTCTGTTTAAATGTTGAAGCAAATATAGTATAAAAATAAACAAAAAAGCAAATTAATAAAGAGGATATAATAGGATAAAAAGGTATTTATATAAATAAGAAAAATTTTTAAATAATTGAAATACAAATTATAAAATAGCTTATAATGGTTTAAAATATAAATTAAATATAAATTACAAGGTAGTATAATGTTTAATATAAAATTAATAAAAGTTATACAAAATTAACATTTTTTAGGAGGATTGTTTTCTTTAAAGAACCGGTAACTTGATTGTTACCGGACTTAGACACGAGTATTCTATTCAGGATGGGAAATGTATTTGTTTCGTTTTGATTGCGGGTGAAGGGTTGCATGTTTTGATCGGTTAACCAAAAAAATTTGTAGGAAATCTGTGGTCATCTGTAACATAAGAAATCCAGAACCCGGATTCAACACAGGTCCTTTCTATCAAATCTTTGATAAATCTGAGGCAATCCGCGGCCAAAGACGTACTGAGCCCATATGCCCGGCTCTGCGTATGAGAAATTGCAACTTAAAAAAGCGAGGGAGCCAGTGTCCAGGAAATTTAAATCCCCAACTTCTGCAGTGCTTCGGTGAAAGCGACAGGATTAGGGCAATACAGCACATTGGCAGGAAGTTTATCGGCATAAAGCGCCGCTTGCTGTCCTGAAAGAAAGTATTGGGAAGATGAAAAGCTGCTGCCGATAAAGTCGATGTATTGCCTCAGTTCCTTTGGTTCTATCTGGGTAACAAAAAAGGAAACAAGGAAATCGGGATGGTACATTTTATAGATTTCCTCCAGGTCTTTTTGTGGAACAGAAGGGCCAAGATACAGGGTCTTGTGTCCTCTTCTGATGATCAGGTACTGGTAAAAGAGCAGGCCCAGTTCATGCATTTCTCCTTCAGGAAGATAAAGCAGGAATTTACGCGGGGAGGTTTTTGGGTGAATGAGAGCGCCGTCGATGGCTACGATCAGCTTTTGCCGTATGAGATTCGAAATAAAGTGTTCCTGGGCGGGACGGATCGTTCCTGCCTGCCAAAGAATACCCACTTTTTCGAGAAAAGGGTAAATAACATGTATAAACGTTTCTTCAAAACCTATTTTCATTATGGATGATGACAATAACTGATAGAAGCGGTCATCATCCAGCTCAATCATGGCTGATGTAAGAGAATCAATATGATCACCGTACGAATGGGAATGCTGGCTCAGAACCAGCACCTTTTCATTCAGTTCCTCCTCGCTGAGACCGGCAATTTTTGATATTCTGAATCCGTGACGGTTGAGCAGGGATATATTCAGTATTTTTTTCAGATCATTATCGCTGTAAATACGGATGTTGGTGCTGGTACGTTCCGGCTTGATGAGTCCGTATCGTTTTTCCCATATCCTTATCGTGTGGGCCTTGATGCCTGAAAGCTGTTCAAGGTCATGAATGGTGTAGTGCGCCATGAGAAATTATTTGTTGATAGTTTAACAGGTTCAAAATAAACAAATAATCCCCACAAAAGTTCCCGGAATCATTTTTTTCTTGCCACAAGGATACCGTCCCTTATTGGAAGAATGATAGTTTCGAAGCGAACATCCTCTGCGACTGCTTCTGTGAATTCTGCAATACCTTTTGTCGAATGATCTCCTGGTTGAGGTTGGTCAAAAACTTTTCCGTTCCAGAGCACATTGTCACTGATCAATAATCCTCCGGCGGAGATTTTGTCTGCCACAAGTGCGAAATATTCCGGATATTCCTTTTTTTCTCCGTCGAGATAAACGAGCTGAAAAGTTTCCTTCATTCCCGGAAGGATTGTCCGGGCATCACCTATATGTAGTACAATCTGACTTTTGTATTGCGACATTCTGAAGTACTTACGCGCTAAAGGCGCAATTTCGTCGTTGCATTCAATGGTATGCAGTATTCCTCCGGAGGCCAGGCCTTCGCAAAGACAGAGGGCCGAGTACCCCGTGAACGTTCCGATTTCCAGAATCCTCTCAGGACTGATAAGTTTGGAAAAAAAGGACAAAATTCTTCCCTGAAGAAAACCTGAAAGCATTCTAGGGTTTGCAGTAAAACGGTACGTTTCTTCCTCCAGCTTCCGCAACAGGTCGGGTTCTTTTGTGCTGTTTTTTCTGATATAATCTTCAATACGGTCGTCAGTAAACGGGGTATTCATTGATAGATCAGCATTGAAAGCTTATCGGGATGAAGGATTTCATTGGCAATTTCCAGAAGGGTTGAATCCGTGACGGCTTCGATTTTTTTGGTTACTTCTTCAATGGTGTCAACCCGGTCGAAGACCAGAAGGCTTTTGCCGATACTCAGCATATGAGCCTCATTGTTTTCCGCAGCAATGGCAATCTGACCAGTGAGCTGTTTCTTGGCCCGGTGGAGCTGAAGCGATCCAAGTTTCGTGGTACGGAGCTTTTCAGTTTCGCGCCGGATCAGCCTGATGCTTTTATCGAGATAGTTTTTGTCGGTTCCGAAATAGATCATCAGGGAGCCAGCATCGGAATAAGGAGTATAGTTGGCCTCCACCGTATAGGTGTAACCATACCGTTCACGCAACGACATATTCAATCGGGAACTCATATGGGGACCCCCGAGAATATTGCTAAGCAGGTGAAGTCCGATACGGCGGTTGTCGTTCAGGTGATATGCAGTTGTACCGATTACGCAATGCGTCTGGTAAGTATTTCTGTTTTCAGTTTGTTGGACAGGCCGGTAAACCGGTGGCTGCCGGTACCTTTTTACCTGGTCGGTACGGTTACGTGCTGGGAGGGTGCCAAAATACTTTTCGGCCAGTCGGACAAGCTTTCTGCTGTCAATGTCTCCTGCTGCGGCCACAACCATCTGATCGGTATGATAGGTCCGCTCAAGAAAAGCAATAATTTTACTTCTGGTAAACTGCCTGACGGTTTCGGTACGTCCAAGAATGCTTCGACCCAGTGGGTTGTCATTGTAGATAAGCTCTTCAAATGAATCAAGGATCAATTCAGAAGGTGAATCGAGGTATGAATTGATTTCATCCAGAACAATTTCTTTTTCCTTCTCAATTTCCTTTTCCGGAAAAGTGGCGCGGAAGATCAGATCGCTTAAAAGGTCGAAAGCTCTTGCAAAGTCTTCCTTCATAAACGACGCATGTACACAAGTTTCTTCTTTTGTGGTATAGGCATTTAAATCGCCGCCTACATCCTCAAGGGCGCTGATAATATGCCATGGCTTTCGGTGGGTTGTTCCCTTAAACAGGGTATGCTCCACAAAATGGGCCAGACCATGTTCTTCGGGCAATTCATCGCGTGATCCCGTATTAACCAGTATGGCGCAATGAGCTACCGGGGAGTTAACCGGATAATGTATCAGGCGTATTCCGTTGGCAAACTGATGGATAAAATATTGCATGCTGGAAAAAAATGCGCTTGCAAAGTTAATCGATTCCAAATTGTTGTGACGGTATAATGAAATGTAAAATTTTTTTATACCTTTGTGCCACGAAAAAACAGCGGTACCATAGCTCAGATGGTAGAGCAACGGACTGAAAATCCGTGTGTCCGTGGTTCGATTCCACGTGGTACCACGAAACAAAGGTGATGCTCACGAGCAACACCTTTTTTTGTTTTATTCTTTAGTGCGGTTTATGCTGGATCATGAATAATCGCAAATGCATTCCAGTGTCATTTTGAAAGGGAGCCCTCTGTTTTTCATTGTTTCCCTTTTTACCGGCCGGATGATTCATACCGACCAGCCAATACAGGTATTTTTACCATGAATTTCGAAAACCGATGTTTTGAACCATTTCTGGTGGTATGAAATTTATGCAGTACGGCAGGCATTTAATGCTGGTTCATAATCCGGTTCCTGTGCAATTTCCGGCACCAGTTGGGTGTAAATTACTTTTCCGGCCTCATCAATTACCACAATTGCCCGTGCAAGCAATCCAGCCATCGGGCCATCGGTAATCAGTACCCCGTAATCTTTTCCAAACCGGTCATTGCGAAGAACTGAAGCAGAAACAACATTTTTTATTCCTTCGGCTACGCAGAAGCGGCTGTGGGCAAATGGAAGATCTTTGGATACGCAAACAACAACAGTATTGGGAAGGGAAGCAGCCTGTTCATTGAACTTACGGACTGACGTGGCGCACACTGATGTGTCCAGACTGGGAAAAATGTTGAGCAGTATCTTTTTTCCGGCAAACTTCCCGAGGGAAAAATCGGTAAGGTCAGTGCCGGTAAGCAGGAAATCCGGGGCTTTGGTTCCCTTTGCAGGTAAATCACCGTAAGTGTGGATGTACGATCCTTTTAATGTAATCTGGGCCATAGGCTATGTTTTTAAATTTCTTATATAACAACATGTAGGCATAAAGGTTCGAAGATTGTGTTTTGCTCTTCTCCCTCCCGGCTTTTTTGTAATCTTATGCATCGCGACGGAATTGTTGAGTAAAGAGGGCTTATAACCACTATTGCATAACCAGGGTGTAAAGAAATTAGTTTACAACATGTGGAATACTTAGGATAAATGAAACCATTTAATTTTCAAGTTATTAAGGTATTTCAGAAAATGTCTGATTTTCTGATGCAGGATTATTCAGAACACTGCCGCTGCTATTTTACGTATGTTATCAGAAACTCCAATGGTATAATAATGAATTGCAGGCACCCCTGCTTTTACCAGTTCCTTTGACTGGGCAATACAAAATTCGATGCCCACCTCTTTTGCTTCCTGATTGGTTTTGCATTTCTGTATTTCGCGGACGAGTTCTTCAGGGAGGTCAATATGGAAAGTCCGGGGAAGGAGCTCAATATCGCGCAAGGTATTGATTGGTTTAATACCGGGAATGATAGGTACATTAATCCCGGCTTTACGACATCGTTCCACGAAATCAAAATATTTCCGGTTATCAAAAAACATCTGTGTTACAATGTATTCTGCTCCCGCATCAATTTTGGCTTTCAAATGCCGCAGATCAGCTTCCATGTTGGGGGCCTCGAAATGTTTTTCGGGGTAGCCGGCCACACCTACGCAAAAATCGGTAGGGATGGCGTTTTTTAGGTTTTCGTCAAGATAAATGCCCCGGTTCATATTGATAATTTGTTCCACCAGGGTCAGGGTATGGGCATGCCCTCCTTCTTCCGGTATAAAGTACTTTTCTCCTTTCTGGGGATCTCCGCGCAGGGCAAGGATATTCCTGATGCCAAGGAAATGGAGGTCAATGAGGGCATCCTCCGTTTCTTCCCTGGTAAATCCTCCGCATATGAGATGGGGTACCACCATGACCTGGTACTTATTCATAATGGCGGCGGCAATTCCAATGGTTCCCGGGCGTTTCCTGATGATGCGCTTTTCGAGTAATCCTCCCGGCAGACGACGGTATTCGACTTCGCTTTGATGGTATGTAATATTGATATTCAGCGGATTGAACTCCATGAGCGGATCAATGGCATCATAAATCACCTGAATGCTGCTCCCTTTTAAAGGAGGAAGAAGCTCAAAGGAGAATCGGGTCTCTTTTGAACGGGAAAGGATTTCGGTAACTTTCATAGCTGAATGGGTCATCTCCAGGTTTGTTCAGGGGTGTGGCAAGATACCAAAAATTCGGTTTGGAGGCAAATTTACCTATAATTCAGGTTGGAGGCGAGCCATTTTTCAATCGTTTCCGGGTTGACATTTTTGCGCAGGGCGTAATCTTCCACCTGGTCGCGACCTATTTTATCAACAAAGAAATACTGCGAAAAAGGGTGGGCAAATATAAGTCCTGAAACCGAGGCGGCCGGAACCATGGAGAAGTTTTCCGTAAGGGTAATACGGGCATTTTTTTCTGCTTCCAGAAGAGTGAACAAGGTTTGTTTTTCAGAATGATCAGGGCAGGCCGGGTATCCGTGAGCTGGCCTGATGCCTATGTATCGTTCCATTAACAGGTCGTCCAGCGAAAGATTTTCGTTGGAAGCATAGCCCCACAGTTCACGCCGCACTTTGGCATGGATGAGTTCGGTAAAGGCTTCGGCCAGCCTGTCAGCAAGAGTTTTGACCATTATAGCCGAATAATCATCGTTTTTTTGTCGGAATTCTTCAGCCAGCTGGTCAGCTCCGATTCCTGCTGTTACGGCAAATGCTCCTATGTAGTCAATCTGCAGGCTGGAGCGGGGGGCAATGAAGTCGGCCAGGCACAGGTTGGGAACGCCAGGTTTCTTTTGTTCCTGGTTGCGCAGATTGCGGAAAACAGCAAGGATTTCCGATCGGCTTTCATCCCGGTACACCTCAATATCATCACCCACCGAGTTGGCTGGGTAAAGACCAACAACAGCATTCGCCCTGAGCAGTTTTTCCCTTTTTATGCGGTCCAGCAGGGTGAGAGCGTCAGCATACAATTTGCGGGCTTCTTTTCCGTGAACGGGATCATCGAGCAACTCAGGAAACTTTCCTCTGATCTGCCAGACAATGAAGAAAAACATCCAGCTAATAAAGGGCTCTATTTCTTCGAGAGGGAAATCACGGAACACATGGATTCCCGGCCTGGCAGGGGGAATGATCTGTACGTGGTCCCAGTCAGTTTTTGGTTTGTTGGCACGTGCTTCAGCCAGAGAGATATACAAGTTGTTTTTTCGTGAAGTGGAATAGCTTTCTCTCAGTTGCCGGTATCCGGTTTCGAGCTCGTCCAGAAATTTCCTGCGCGTATTGGGCGAAAGAAGCTGGTTCAGTACCGGCACGGAACGGGAGGCATCCTTCACGTGAACAACAGGAGCATGATAGGCGGGAGCTATTTTTACCGCAGTATGAAGTCGGGAAGTTGTAGCGCCTCCAATCAGAAGGGGAATGTCAAACCCCTGCCGTTCCATTTCACCGGCCACATGTGCCATCTCTTCAAGGGAAGGGGTAATGAGTCCGCTTAGCCCGATAACATCTGCTTTCTGCTTCCTGGCTTCTTCAAGAATTCGTTCGGCCGGAACCATAACCCCCAGATCAATAACCTCATAATTATTACAGGCCAATACAACGCCTACGATGTTTTTTCCGATATCATGTACATCGCCTTTAACGGTTGCCATAACAATTTTTCCGGCCGATGAGCTGGTGTCGCCGGCCAGTTTCTCCGCTTCAATATAGGGGAGAAGCACAGCTACTGCTTTTTTCATTACCCTGGCGCTTTTCACAACCTGGGGAAGAAACATTTTTCCGGCGCCGAACAGGTCTCCTACCACGTTCATACCTTCCATCAGAGGGCCTTCGATGACATCAAGCGCACGCGGGTATTCTTTCCGGGCTTCTTCGGTATCAGCTTCGACAAACTCATCAATCCCATGGACAAGGGCATAGCGCAGGCGTTCCTTGACAGGCAAGTTTCGCCAGGCTATTTCCTTGTTACTGCTCGTGTTCTCCTTTTGTACCGTGGCAGCATAGGCAATGAGCCGTTCGGTAGCATCCGGCCTACGGTTAAGAACAACATCCTCCACCAGGGTTAGCAATTCCGGTTCAATCTCTTCATAAACCTGCAGCATGGCAGGATTGACGATTCCCATATCCAGGCCGGCATGGATAGCGTGGTACAGAAAGACCGAATGCATGGCTTCGCGCACCACATCATTGCCGCGGAAAGAAAAGGAGAGATTGCTGATTCCTCCGCTTACCCTGGCATGAGGAAGGTTTTTCTTTATCCACTGGGTTGCCCTGATGAAATCGAGGGCATAGGTATTGTGCTCCTCCATTCCGGTGCCTATAGCCAGCACATTGGGGTCAAAGATGATGTCGTCAGGAGGGATACCGGCTTTTTCGGTAAGCAAACGGTAAGCTCTTTCACAAACTTCAATGCGGCGTTCGTAAGTATCGGCCTGTCCTTTTTCGTCGAATGCCATTACCACCATGGCCGCTCCGTACATTCTGATTTTCTGTGCCTGCTCCAGAAAGGTTTTTTCTCCTTCTTTCAGGCTGATGCTGTTAACAACAGACTTTCCCTGCAGGCACTTCAATCCGGCTTCAATTACCCTGAAGCTGGAGGAATCAATCATAACGGGAACCCGGGCAATATCAGGCTCGGCCGAGAGCAGGTTGAGAAACCTCACCATGGCTTTTTCCCCGTCGATCATTGCATCATCCATGTTTACGTCAATGATCTGGGCACCGCCTTCTACCATCTCACGCGCTACGGAAAGGGCTTCGCTGTATTTTTCTTCTCTTATAAGACGGGCAAATTTGCGCGATCCGCTGACATTGGTGCGCTCTCCTATGTTGATAAAATTGCTTCCCGGATAAACAACGAGTGGCTCGAGTCCACTGAGTGTGAGCTTGTGCTCCCGAATGGGAGGGATGCGAACGGGAGCGTTCTCGGCAAGGACTGCAAATTTTCTGATATGATCGGGAGTGGTGCCACAACACCCACCAATAATATTAACCAGCTTCCGTTCAAGGAAATCTTTTATGAAGATGGCCATCTGGTCGGGTGATTCGTCGTACTCGCCGAACTGATTGGGAAAGCCGGCGTTTGGATACACGCTCACATACCAGGGCGCTCTGGCGGAAAGTTCTTCGAGGAATGGCCTCATATCCCGCGCCCCCATACTGCAGTTCAGCCCGATGCTGAGCAAATCAGCATGGGACATGGAATAGAGAAAGGCTTCGATTGTCTGGCCAGAAAGGGTCCGTCCACTTTTATCAACAATGGTACCGGAAACCATGAGGTGAATTTCTCGACCAAGTTCTTCCCGGAGCTGTTGGATGGCAAAGACAGCAGCTTTGGCATTCAGGGTATCAAAAACAGTTTCCAGAAGCAGGAGGTCGGCTCCGCCCTCCAGCAATGCTTTTGCCTGCTCATGGTAAATTTCCCTCAGATTGTCAAAGGTAACTGCCCTGAAACCAGGGTCATTCACATCGGGCGAGAGGGAGGCTGTTTTATTGGTAGGGCCTATTGCTCCGGCAACAAATCGTGGGCGGGAAGGATTGCGGCTGGTCATTTCCCTCGCGGCTTCGCTGGCAATAGCTGCTGCTGCCCTGTTGATGGCATACACCTGTTCTTCCATGCCGTAATCAGCCTGGGAAATCCGGTTGGCATTGAAGGTATTGGTTTCGATAATGTCGGCTCCGGCTTCCAGGTAAGCCCAATGGATGCTCCGGATGATATCGGGCCGGGTAAGATTGAGGATGTCGTTATTTCCCCGCAGGGGCCGATGCCAGTTCCTGAATATTTCGCCCCGGAAATCCTCCTCCGAAAGACGGTGCTTCTGAATCATGGTTCCCATGGCACCATCGAGTACCAGCACGCGCTGTGCCAGCTCCTGGCGTATGTCTCTTTTGCCATTTTGCATAAACGGCAAATTTATTCATTTAACCCGATTGTTGCATTATTAAAATGCAGAGGCAAAGGATCGATGGAAATATTTAATGAAAAGAAGGGGAAATTATCCGGATTATTCCATTTCATTCACTAATGTTCAGATTACATAAGGAGCTTCTTCATAGCTTCCCTGTTTCTTTTATTGGTGATATCCTTTGCTTCGGGTGTATATAAAAAGGTAATAAGATTGCGGTAATGTTCGGTAATCTTACCCCGCACCATTTTCATGGTACTGTTCAGCATGTGGTTGTCTTCGGTAAATGGCTCGTCAAGAATGCCTATTGCCGGAGGAAGCCAGCGCTGGGGGAACATGTTTCCGTATTTTCGCCCGGTGCGGTATTCTCCGATTTCGGATTCGATGAGCTTTAGCGCAGCAACAATTCCTTCATCCGATGTGGGATCGAGATGTTTCTCCCTGAGGAATTTTTTCAGGGCTTCCCTTGAGGGCACAATGAGGGCTACAGTGTAAGGATTCTGATTATTGTACAGCATGCACTGATCGATGTACCGCGATTGATCGCAGAAAGCTTCCTCAATTCCTTCGGGGCTATATTTTTCGCCGTCATCAGCAATAAGGAGGCTCTTAAAGCGTCCCAGCACATAAAGGAATCCATCGGCATCCATATATCCCATATCGCCTGTATAGAGCCATCCATCGCGAATTGTTTCCCTGGTAGCCGCTTCATTTTTCCAGTAGCCAACCATCACATTTTCTCCCCTTACAACAATTTCTCCTTTTTCACCGAGAGGGAGTTCGTTCCCTTTTTCGTCGCATATTTTCAGATCAAGGTTGGAAACCAGATACCCGGAGGAACCGAGTTTGGCTTTCCGTTCGGAGTTGGAGGAGATAACAGGAGAAGCTTCCGATAATCCGTATCCCTGGAACATTGGAATTCCAACAGCATAGAAAAAGCGCTGCAGTTCAATGTCCAGCAGGGCTCCGCCTCCGATAAAGTACTTCAGGCGTCCGCCAAACGCTTCCCTGACTTTTTTATAAAGAATGGCATCAAACAAACTGACGAGCGGCTTGAGGAGAATCCGCCATCCTTTACCCTTGTCCCATGCAATTCCGTTATAAGCATAGGAAACTTTCAGAGCAAAACGGAAGAGGGCTTCCGCCAGCTTTCCTTTTTCAGCAATTCCTTTTTCGATGTTTTTTCTGAAGTTTTTGGCCAGAGCGGGAACACTGAGCAGGAAAACAGGCCGTATTTCACGGATGTTAACAGGAATGTTCTTCAGGGTTTCCATGGCTGTTTTTCCTGATTGGACAGCAGCCAGGCTACCTCCGGCCGACATGAGTGTGTAAATGCCGCATGTGTGGGCAAAAGCATGATCCCATGGCAGAATGAGGAGGGTGGTATACCAGGGAAAAACATCCATCAGTGAAAGACTTTGTTCAACATTAGCTGTGTAGTTCCGGTGGGAAAGCATAATGCCTTTCGGGTCGGCGGTAGTGCCGGAAGTATAACAGATATTGGCTATGTCGTTAGGTTGAATGCTTTGCATGCGTTCTATCAGAAGTGAGCGCTTACCGGCAAGAAATGCATCCCCGAGGGTCAGTACTTCTTCCAGAAGGATGTCTTTGGGATGTTCCTTGCTGACATCGTCAAGAATAATCACTTTTTCCAGCTCGCTGAGTTCATCCTTCAGAGGGATGACCTTTGCAAGCTGATTGCGGGAAACGATGATCATGCGGGTACCGGAATGGCTCAGGCGAAACCGGAGGTCGGAAGTTTCCGTAAGTTTGACAGAAAGAGGAACATTGATTGCCCCGGTGTACAATATGGCCAGTTCACTGACTACCCAGTCGTTGCGCCCTTCCGAGAGGAGGGCTATCCGGTCGCCTTTACTGATACCCATACTCATTAAACCGGCTGCCATCCGGTAAACCCGTTCACGGGTCTGCGCAAAGGTCATGGCAACATACTGATCTCCCGTTTTTTCAAGCAAAAGATTGTTGTCGTGGAATTTTTCCACATTTTCTTCAAAAAGCTGTATGAGGGTTTTCATAGGGTGAAGTACTGGTTAATTGGGGTGAAATATAGGAAATTTCCATCACAAATAGCAGGAGAAGGGTTACCTGCAATTGCAGGGTTCCGGCCGGCCCGGTTTGGGTGTATGGCTCCGGTGCACTGACTGATGGGCGCAGGCAGATAGAGCTGCTATCATCAGCATCATAATGATAGCCCGTTTTAGCTTTTTCTTCATTGTACAGGTTATTTTATCCGGAATTTTATGGGAATATGTATGGTCATTTCTATGGGTTTGCCGTCTTTGTATCCGGGTTTCCACGGGGGAGATGCTGAAAGAACACGTAAAGCCTCTTCGGCAAAATCCTGCCGGGGGCTGTCAATAACACGTATATGGACGAGCCGGCCATCTTTTCCAACCTGCACCTCCAGTTCTACACTTCCCTGCAGTTTGTCGGCCAGGGCTTCCGTGGGGTAGATGAGGTGCTCATCGACAAACTCCTGAAATTTGTTCTTTCCACCCGGAAATTCAGGAAGGGTCAGGTATGGAAACCATGCCGTATCCCTGCCTTCCCGGGTAAAACAATGTTTTTTCTTAAGAATACCATTGGAATAAACATCCTCGCGTACTTTCCGGCCGTCAGGGTAGTAGGAAATAAATTTGCCGTGCAGTTCCCCGTCACGGTAATTTGCCGAAAGAACAGGCATTCCGCTGGTGTCGAGGTTAAGAAATGGTCCGTGATATTTTCCGTTCCGGTAGCCTACCTGAAGTCTCAGTGCTCCGTTCGGATACCATTCGGTCAGTGTGCCATTCACCAGATTTAAATTAAAGGTGCATTCCAGTTTTTTCCGTCCGTCAGGATAATAATAAACAAACTTTCCGTCTTTTACATCGGGGTGGATAGATCGGTAGAAGCCTTCCATCTGGAGTGATCCGCCCGGATAATAATCGCGGACAATAAAACGGATATTTCCTGATGTGTCGGCATATACCAGTCGGTAGTAAAAAGCACTGTCACGGGGACTTTGTTTCCAATTCCTGTCATACCAGACGGTGTCGAGGAGCATCTGGGCCGATGCAGTAAAGCACAACAAAGAGACAATTCCTGTGATCAGAAAATGTTTCATCAGTGCGAAGATAATGCTTTGGTTTATTTGTACCATCTTAATTGATTCGTGTTCCGGCTCATTGTTTTGAGTTCCTTGTTCTAGCTCATTGCCACGAGTTTCGTATGGGGCAGAGGGCTCAAGGAATAGGGGTCTTTCTCCAAACAAGGATTAAACAGATGCCTGCAAATTAAGCACGGAAAAGTTCGGATCAGATCGGTGCAGAATCTGTCGCCATTCGCTGTCATATGTGTTGCGACATTTTCTCAGCCTGCTCCCCTGTTCCGGAAAATATCAGACATTGGGCAGCTGGTAGGCAGGTGGCATAAGGAAAGCGGCAAGAAATCTTTTTCGCAAACAGATCCTATAAAACCGATTTGCTTAGAAGAAATGAACGTATCCATGCAAAGGCTTCCTGAAGTACCTGTTGCCCTTTCGTGGTAAGCCCTTCCGACATTTCATAGGATGCTCCCTTGAGGTGAAGCACATAGGCTTCGGGAATCTCTCCGTAAACAGTATCGCACAAATAGAGAACAAAAGCCGGGTCAACCGCATGCATGGTAAATTCAACTTTGGGTGAGGGCTGAAGCCTTTCCAGACGATACGATTCTTCGGTGGCAAGAGAGGCATCAGCAAAGACAACAATATCGAAATCATGAATTTCAGCAGCATCCTCGATGTTAAGCTGGTAATTGGTTTCTGTTCTGATATGATCCAGATGGTTTTCCCGTGCCCATTTTTCCACCTCTTCGGCTAAAAAAACACCCAGGCCGTCGTCCTGACGGCCCGGGTTGCCATATCCATAAATCAGAATTCGTGGATTACTCACTGCGAGATGAATTCATCAATCAGGTTTTCGTCTTTATCGTAAAGGTATAATGCCAGGGGCATTTTTCCCAGTGCATGCGTAGCACAGCTCAGACAGGGATCATAGGCCCGGATGGCTACTTCAACGGCATTTTTCATCCCTTCGGTAATTTCCTTTTTTCCGGTCATCATCTTTTTGGCCACCACATTTACGGCGTTGTTCATGGGCTGGTTGTTGTTGGTGGTTGAAACAATCAGGTTGGCCATAACTACCTGGTCATTTTCGTTGATCCGATAATGATGGAAGAGGGTACCCCGGGGAGCTTCAATCAGGCCAATTCCTTCGTATTGTTTCTTTCCCTTCACAACAAGTTCACCTTCCAGCAGATCGGGATCGTTCAGCAGTTCCTTCATCATTTCGGCGGCATGGAGAACCTCGATAAGCCTTGCCCAGTGCATGTGCATTGACATGTTGTTGGGTTTTCCGTTAGTGTAGGCTTTGAATTCCTCAAATTCCTTCTGAGCAAGGGGAGTAGGAATGAAGTCGCAGGTATTGAGCCGTGCCAGAGGTCCAACCGTATACCAGCCATTTTCCTTACCCAGGTGCTTCAGGTAGGGGAATTTCATGTAGCTCCATGAGCGGACTTCCTCGTCGATATATTTCAGATAATCCTGATAGTCAACATCGTTAAGGATTTTCTTTCCGTTGGCATCAACTGCCCTGAGAACGCCGTGGTAAAGATCAAGAGCTCCGTCTTTACGGACAAGACTCAGGTGGTTGGAAGGGAAGACACTGAAATTATCGATGAGATCTTTGTTCTTCTTGTGATACGATTTGAAGAAATCGACTGCGGCAACTGACCATTCGATCATTTTGTCAATATTGAGTGGATCAGGGCCGTGCAGGAACATGTCCCGTTCTTCGGGACTGAGATGTTTGTTAATCCCGCCGGGAATAGCTCCGGTACCATGAATCTTCTTTCCGGCGGTGGCCTTGATGATTTCCTGACCGAATTTGCGCATCATTACTCCCTGAACGGCCAGGTCTTTATGCTTGAGAGCTACACCAATAATATTACGGATAGCTGG
The DNA here is from genome assembly GCA_029571215.1 of Bacteroidota bacterium. Classification (GTDB taxonomy): domain Bacteria; phylum Bacteroidota; class Bacteroidia; order Bacteroidales; family JAAYUG01; genus JAAYUG01. The sequence continues at coordinate 5,216 of JAKPTE010000036.1, read as the reverse complement.
GTCGGCATCAATGCCAAACAGGAGGTCGGGTGATGCCAGATGGAAGAAATGGAGGGTATGTGACTGGAATATCTGGCCGTAGTGCATCAGCCGGCGCATTTTTTCCCCGGTAGGGGTAAGTCCGTCACCGGTTCCGGCACCGACAATAACATCCAGGGCTTTGGCGGCGGCCAGATGGTGGCTCACCGGGCAGATACCGCAGAGCCTTTGCACCAGCACCGGCATTTCCCAGTATGGGCGACCCTGAACAAACCGTTCAAAACCTCTGAATTCAACAATGTGCAATCGTGTACGGGCAACATTCCCCTCTTCGTCAAGATGGATGGTGACTTTTCCGTGCCCTTCCACACGGGTTACTGGTTCTATGATGATTTTCTGGTTCATATTCTTTTCAGTTTACTGATTGCTTAATCGAATTTGATTACTTCGTAGGGCAGATCCATCGGGCGGTTCTTGATGAGGGCCACCAGGGCTTCCCAGATCAGCTCGGCACGGGGCGGACAGCCGGGAAGAAAATAGTCGATTTTTACAATTTCATGGCAGGGATATACCTTGTCAAGAATCATAGGAATATCCTCATCGTTGGGAATAATATATTCATGGTTTGCCTGAACAGAAGGACTGAGCAGATAGGCCTCGCGCAGGCATTCCTTTACAGGGATCCCATTGCGGAAAGCAGGAAGTCCGCCCATAATGGCGCATTCCCCTACGGAAACAAGAATCTTGCAATGTTCACGGAATTCACGGAGTACGTGAATGTTTTCGCTGTTGCAGCAACCCCCTTCAATCAGTCCAATATCACACTGTTTGGTAAAGTGTTTGATATCATCAATGGGCGATTTGTTAAACTCAACCAGTTCAATCAGGTCAAGGATTTTTTCGTCAATATCCAGAATTGACATGTGGCAACCAAAACATCCGGCAAGAGATGTGGTAGCTATTACAGGTTTACTCATACGTTTCCTCCCGTTATTTTGTTGGTTGAGACATTTCTATTTCACTGCCTATGGGCTTTTTGTCAAATTTCCTGGTTCCGATAGGCTGGATGAACCCCTGTTCGCGTACAAGGATGGAACCTACAGGACAAACGGCCATTGCCTTGCGGGCAAGTTCGTCGCTCATCTGAAGCCCGAGAACAGGGTCAAGTACTACTTCTGATTTGTGTCCACGCTTTTTGTATGCAAAAAGACTTCTTCCCTGCTCGTCCTTGATTGCTCTTATGCACCTCTTGCACATGATGCAGCGGTTCTGTTCCTTGATGATTTTGGGATTGGAAGCATCCACCCTGCGCTGCGGAAAAGTATAAGGGTAACGGGGAACCATTATTTTGAAACGGTAAGCAAGCGCCTGTAATTCACAGTTTCCGCTTTTTTCGCAGGCGGGGCAGAAATGGTTGCCTTCCACAAAAAGCAGTTCAATGATTGCCTTCCGCAGATCGTTGATTTCTTCCGTGTTGCTTTCAATTTTCATTCCGTCAGAAATCGGCGTGGTGCAGGAAGTCATCAGCCTGCCGTTGATACGAACAGTGCAGATGCGGCAGGAACCTTTGGGTTTGATTCCTTCATAGTTACAAAGGGTAGGAATGTATACCCCGTTGTTTTTGGCGGCCTGCACAAGGTACAACCCTTCTTCTGCAATGCAGTCCTTGCCATCTATTGTGAAATTGACTATTTTGGCCATGGTATAATGATTAAATTATTCAACAATAACGCGTCCGGATGCTTCTATGTAGTCCTTTACCGATTCAGCCAGGTTGAATCCGCTGTCGAAATCGGTATCCATGCGGACCCTTTGCTCGTAAAGATGCCTGAAGTTTTTGATGCTGGAAACAATGGGATTGGCAGCTGTCTGTCCCAGTCCGCAGCGGCTGGCTTTGAGTACTTTGGCCCATTCGAGCATGTCGTCGATATCTTTGATGACCCCTTTCCCGTTTAGAATTTTCAATAGCTTGTTCCTCAGTACCACCGGCATAATGCGGCAGGTTGAGCAGGAACCGCAGGATTCATCAATGAAGAATTCGGTAAAGTTCAACACCACATCCTTGAGGAGGTCTCTGTGTTTACCAAAGATGATGATGGAACCTCCGGTTGCCAGATCTTCATAGCCTAGGATACGGCGAAATTCAACCGGGGCGAGAAGGGTACCGGAAGGACCTCCTACCTGCACGGCCTGCACATCGGGGGTGGCACCCACCATGCCCAGAATATCATATACGCTGAACCCCCATTCCACTTCATACACACCCGGATATTTGCAGTCGCCTGATACGCTCAGAAGTTTTGTTCCGGTAGAATCTTGTGTACCGAAACTACGGTACCATTCCCCGCCGTTCAGCATAACTTTCACTACGGCGCAGAGAGTCTCCACATTGTTCACCACGGTCGGGTAATCGAGATATCCTTTTTCAACCGGGAAAGGAGGCCTGTCACGGGGTTCTCCGCGTTTTCCTTCGGCTGATTCGATAAGAGCTGACTCTTCTCCGCATACATAGGCGCCCGCGCCGAACTGGATCCGGATGTCGAAATTGAATCCTTTGATTCCTCCGATATCTTTTCCTAACAGATTACGCTCACGAGCCCCCTGCAGAATGCTTTCCAGATGTTTCTGAAGGTACTTGTATTCATGCCTTACGTAGAGAATACCTTCCGTTGCTCCTACAGCATAGGCGGCAATCACCATGCCTTCAAAGAGAAGCTTGGGCCGTTCGGTCAGTATGACTCTGTCTTTGAAAGTTCCCGGTTCACCTTCATCGGCATTGCAGAAAATAAATTTACGATCTCCCTTGGCTCTCCGGCAGAATTCCCATTTCAGGCCCGTAGGAAAACCAGCTCCTCCGCGACCTTTGATATTGGATGCTTTCACTTCGGCAATCACCTGCTCGGGTGTCATCGTGGGAAGCTTTTTCCATATTACGATGCCGGGTGTATAGTTGTCGTCAAGAATGGGCCCTTTGCGGCGGATGTTGTTCATTACCATGCTCCTGACCAGCTTGTTGCCATTGTTCCCGTCGCCATAGCCTTCCACCATCAATTCTTCCACATCCTTCCCCTCGCGCATGCCGCGCACGAGTTCCTTTACCCTGAAAGGAGTAAGGTTGGTAAAGACCTTTCCGTTAATAATGGCTGAGGGCTCCTGATCATTCATCCCTATGCAGGAAGTGTCAAACAGGCCAAAGAGGCCGTCTTCCGACACCTGACCGAACTTGGTTCCGGTTTCTCGTTCAAAGGTTTCCTTGATCTGTTCGCGCCCCATCATATTAGCCACTACACTGTTATTAAGGTAAACCGTGTATTTGCCCGTAGGCTTTTGCGTGAAAAAATGATAGAACGAGATGGTCTGTTGAACATCCACAGTGGAAATGTTACAGCACCGGGCTATCTCGTTCACTGCCTCCGACGAAATGTAGCCAAATGCTTCCTGGATTTCCAGAAGAATGTCCATCAGCCTTGTCTTGTCCTTGTTGTACTTTTCCAGAATGGACGTTACTGATGCTACCATACGTTTATTGTTTATGAAATGATTGTATGACGTTCACTGGGAACCTGCCATTGCTGATTCACCAGGTAAATAAGATTCGTAAGTTCGTGTTCAATGTTGATGTTCGATACTACAGTTCCTGCGTCTCCTTTCAGTTTATGGGGAGTAAAGTTCAGTACGCCCCGTATTCCTGCACGAACAAGCCGGTCAAAACAGGCCAGGGCTGAAGATTCCGGAACAGCAAGTACAGCGATGCGTACCTTCTGTTCCCTGATAAAGTCTTCGAGCAGTTCCATGGGTAAAACCGGAATTTCGGCGGCAGGATTTTGACGGGCACTGTCAATGTCAAAACCCGCAATGATTTCAATACCGGACGAACGGAACCCTGAATAGTGCATCAATGCCTGTCCAATGCGACCGGCACCAACGATAATCACTCGCTGGGGTTCGGAGAAGCCGATGATCCCCTGGATGCGGGTCAGAATGTCTTCGATGTGGTACCCTCCTTTTTGCGTGCCGCTGATGCCAAAAGCAGAAAAATCCTTCCTCACCAGGGAAGAAGAGATGTCGAGTACTTCAGCAATATTGTCGGAAAAGACCCTGATAAAGCCCATTGAGCGGAACCGCTGAAGTACAGTTCGGTATGCCAGCAGACGCAGTATTTTTTCCCGTTCGTTCACTTAATTGATTATTATGTCACAAAGTTTGCTTATTAAATTACGAATGTAACATATTTTTATTTGCCCGACCAAAAATAAAATATGTTGTATACAATATTCCTGATAATTGTTTTTTGTGAAAATTATTTTCATGAAATCCTAGATTTACTGTGATTGGAAATCATCCGATACTGACAGTTTTCCAGCTGGGAAGACAGGGTTTAGGATGCAGCTGTCAATACAAAATACAGATTATCAAGTCAAAAAATTTTAAAAAAATATTCAATTTAAAATCATTATAAATAAATGTTATAATTATAACATTGTTATAAATATAACAAAAATTATTATCTTTGCACAAAAATTTTATATGCTTCAGGATGCAAGCAAAGCAATACATTCCGAAACGGTTACTCCGGCAAACGAAACCCGGGTGCTCACTATCCGTGATGTACTGGAACTGACCGGTGCCAGACTGGTATGCGGAGAGGAATATCTCAACAAGCCGGTGCGTATGGCTTTTGCTTCCGACCTTATGAGCGATGTGCTGCAGGTGGAAGCAAATGATTTTGTCCTTATTACCGGCCTGGCCCATCCTCAGGTTATCAGGACGGCTGAAATGGCCGACATCGGATTTGTTTTGCTGGTGCGGAACAAGAAAGCGACTCCTGAAATGATTGGCCTGGCAAAGCAGGCCGGAATTGCTGTTGCCGAAAGCAAAAACTCCATGTACCAAACCTCAGGGCTTTTGTTCGGGGCAGGAATCAGGCCGGTTTCATAAAATATGGCTGTACAGCTCAGATTCACGGTTCAGGGAGGCGATTTTACCAATGCAGGTTTTGCCTCCAGTCAGGTAAAGAAAATCCTGAAGCAATTGAATATTGACAACAAAATTATAAAACGGGTTGCCATATCGTTATACGAAGCCGAAGTGAATATTGTGGCGCATGCATGGAACGGAACGGTGACGGTTGATATAGATGAAGATAGAATCCGGTTGTTTTTGTCTGACCGGGGCCCAGGCATTGCCGATATAGAGCTTGCGATGAAGGAGGGATATTCAACCGCTTCACCTGTGGT
>JAKPTE010000013.1 GCA_029571215.1 Bacteroidota bacterium | reverse complement strand
GCTTCCTGCATAATGTCGAGCATCAGTTCGATGGCTCTGGCCAGCGGTATATAGTTGTATCTGAGAATGTCGGCAAAATTGATTACACGGGGGCCGGCCGAAGTAAGGCCCGGGTCAAGCCGGTCGTTAACGGGGTCATATACACTGGCCAGGTGAAGAAGTGTGCCGTGTTTCTCGGCTTCTGAAACGGGCAACCGCACCAGACACGTTTGTTCGCCTTCTTCGATCAGATTGAAGTCCCTTCGGGAAAGATCAAGCGCAATAAATTCCTTCTGTGAATGATCTAAGAGGTCTTTTACCGGCATGATTTCCACATCGGGATAACGGGGAACAAATCGGTAAGCAACTTCACCTCCTACCACATAGTGTCCCAGACCTAAAGCTATCACAGCAAAACCGTCTTCCGCTTCCATACTGGCCACGGGATAATAGTTATGCGACTGCGCCGTTCCGCTGATATGAGGGTAAAAGTACTGATCGTACCGGTTTCCAACCACTTCCTGAATAACAACGGCCATTTTTTCCTCTTCAATCTTATAGTCAACCGCCTTAAAGTACGCCCGGGCATGTTCGGAATAAACAGATGCATATACCAGCTTGATGGCCTGTTCGAGTTGGTGAAACCGTACGTCAAAATCAGGATAATTGTCGGGAAGAAGATACGTGGCGAATATTCCGGAGAAAGGCTGGGAGGTGGCATCTTCAAAAAGGCTAGACGAGCGCACCGCTAAAGGGTTTTGGATTATACGCAGCAAGGACTTCAGTTTTTTCTGGAGTTCGTAAGGAAGATCCGACTTCAGGAAGAGTTCCTGAAGCTGCCGGTAAGGGATATCACTGTAGATAATCTGATGAAGGTTGTTTTTTTCGAGGAACAGGTCAAATTCATCGGTGCCAATAATAAACGTTCTGGGGGTGCTGATAGTCATTCCGGGCAGAATCTCATTGAAATTAAGATTGTAAATGATGGTATTGATGAAAGCAAGTCCTCTTCCCTTTCCACCGAGCGCTCCCGTACCGAGGCTTATAATATTGCTTTCGTCAATGATAACGTCCTTTTCAAACGGAATGACTTTGCCGGTTTGGGTTTCGTTGCGGTATTTCTTGATCACATATTTCAGGTAATTCCTGAATTCATTGGAAGAGCCAAAATCCGTCACCTTGACGGGATGAATCATTTTGGCGATTTTTATTTCGCCCCTGGCCATTAACCAGAGGGAAAAGTGATTCCGTTTGCCATGGTACACAAGCGATTCAGCGGGGATGGTGTCAATGAGCTTTTCAAATTCCTGCAAGGAAGCTGCTTCGGCAATTTTCCTTCCGCTGGCATCACGGTAAATGAAGTTTCCGAATCCGAGGTAATGGGAAATAAAATTGCGGATATCCTGCAGCAGGCTCTCGGAGTTTTTATTGATAAAGTGAACCTTCAGTGCATGGGCCTGATGAATGTTCTGGGTATCGGCACTTTGAATAACAACAGGCAGGTCGCCAAGAAATTCCCTGATATATGATGCGAGCATAAAACCAGCCCTTGGATCAGCTTTTCCGTTGCGTTCAAAAATGACATCCGTTATCAAACAAAGCAGGTTTTCCTTGTATTTTGTGATGATACTGATCGCTTCCTCATAGGTGGATGCCAGAAGGATTTTGGGTCGGGCGCGGAGACGGAGAACCTTAAACATCTCGTCGGTGCTCACGTCGTCGATAATTCTTCGGGTTTGTTCGAGTACGCTCTGGTAAAGCAAAGGGAGATACCGTGAATAGTAAATTTCGGAATCTTCGACCAGCAGGATTACCTTCACCATCCCCACCTGGGTATCATTTTCCACATTCACACGGTCTTCCAGAAGTTTGACCATGGCGAAAAACACCTTGGAATCGCCATTCCATACAAAAATCCGGTCAATGGAACTTAGATCGCGGTGAAGATTCTTAAATACAGACACTTCCCTGTCGTTATTGAGCAGAACAAACACAGGAATAAAGGGAAATTCCCTTTTGACCTTGCGGCTTATTTCCACCGGTGTTTTTTTGTCATTTCCCACCATAATAATTACAAGGTCAAAGTGCCTTTCCCGCAGAACCCTTGAAGCGTCCTCGTATGAACTTACGCCGGTCACCCGTGGCATGCTGGTCAGGTTGAGCTGATGGTACTCTCCGAGGATATGTTCGGAAAACCGTCCCTCCTTTTCGATACTGAATGCATCGTACAGGGTTGCTACCAGAAGTATTTCCTTTACTTTGAAGGGCATAAGGTCGAAAAGGATATCCCGGTTGGTATTCTGTTTGTCGAGGAATTTTTGGAGCAACTGGCGGCTTGTAGTGGCAGGTTCCTGAAATGCGATAACTTCGGGAGGAACTTTTCCAGCTTCGCGCGCCTGTTCCAGTACAACTTTTGCTTCGGTTGTATTGAGCCAGTTGACGATAATGGTTGCCAGATTATCAATTAGCTGCCGCTCTTCTCGCAGGAATGGTCCCTCATCAAAGTCTCTCAGCTTACGGGTGTAAAAAACGGCTATTTCGCCTTTTTTCCCCTGAATGGTTTCAAACGTCTGGCTAAGTTTCCATTCGGTTTCGCGGAAATCGCCCGTTTCATATGATTGGCCATCGAACAGAATGCGGGCTACTGTAAATTCAGGAAATTGCCATGCAGCAGGAAGAATATAACATATTTGCTGCAGGGTTTCGGGAACCGGCTTGTGCTGTTTGATAATTTCATTGGTAGCGTTGATACAGGCCAGTTCCTTGAGTCGTTCCCTGCGTTCATATAGCAGGCGGTTTACTTCCTCGGGCGATGAAATGAATTCTTCTTCCATAACAGGTAGTTCACCATGTAAAGTTAGTGAATTTGAGGCTATATTGGAAGAATTGCAGGAGAGAACAGCACTGTTCCCCGGACGTGGTGATCAGGGATTCTGCCCTGCTGTATATTGCCTTTCCCGTCAGCTGGTCTTTTTTCTTTTATTCATCAGGTACCGGGTAATCGCCGCAAGAGCCGTAAGAAGGGAAAACCATCCCGCCAGCCTTCCGAGGTAGTCGCCGTGCTCCGCATAATAAGTCATTTCTGTATTGGCATGGATCTCACGCCGGAGGGCCGCCGGTTCCCACCAACCTACTTTTTCGAGTACATCACCTTTCTGGTTGATGAAGCCAGAGATACCGGTATTGGCCGAGCGGGCAATATCCCTGCGGGTTTCAATGGCCCGGAGGCGGGAAAAGGAAAAATGCTGCCGGTAACCGGGAGTATCACCCCACCAGCCGTCGTTGGTCATCACAAAGATAAAACCTGTATTCCCGCATTTAAGATAATCGGTAACAAATTCGCCGAACACCGATTCATAACAAATCACTGTGGCTACCCCCATCGAATCCTGCGGTGAGCGAAGCACACTCCGGTAGGTTTGGGTGGCATGGCTTCGGAAGGTGCCTCCCAGGCGTAGCATCAGCTTCTGCAAAAAACCAAGGTATTGCGGATAGGGCATTTTTTCCACACCCACCACCAGCTTCGATTTATGGTAAATGGGAATATTCGGTGTTGAATCAATCTGTATTGCTGAGTTGAAACTGTCGTAATACAACCCGGTGGTACCTAAAGGACGGGCCGTCGGTGTGCGCTTCTCGTTGGGGTTGTAACTTTTGTAACCGGTAATGCCCACCACAAATTTGGCGCGGGGATAGGGCTTCAGAAACCGGCGGACAGCCTGAATGGCCGTATTTTCTTCCATACGGTCAATCCAGATGTCATTGTTCAATGCGGTTTCAGGAGCAACAAAATAATCAACCGAAGTATCTGCCTTTAAGGATGCGAGGTCAAGGATTCGCTGGGTCTGAAAATCACTCGACAGTGCCACAAATTTTTCGTAGGGATCGATATTTGGCTGTATGACAACAACCGTATAGGATTTCCCTTTTTCCTTGTATGTATGGAAAATAAACTGGCTGATGATTACGGGAATAAAAATCCATGCAGCAGCCAGGACACTGTCAAAGACCTTCCCCTGCCATTTTCGTTCGGTAATAAGATGTTTAATAATACCAAAAAGCAGAACATTGCTCACAAGCACCCAGACCGTTCCTCCCAGTGTACCGGTATACTCGTACCATTGAATGATTCCCGTATCATTGGCAAAAGCATTTCCAAGGTTCAGCCATGGCCATGAAATTTCAGCGTTGAGGTAAAAATATTCCCAGTAAGTCCAGAAAACAATCAGGGCAAAATATCCTGATTTTCCGGGCACAGATCTCCGTACCAGATGAAAAAACCAGAAGACCAGTGCCATGAGAAAGGAATTGACCACAATGGCAACCACCATGCCGGGTGCAGTAGCATTCCATATCCACCAGGTATCGGCAAGGTTCCAGATCCCAAAAGCCAGCCATGCATAAAGAAAGACATTAACGGAAGCGTATCGTTTTTTGTTGGCAAGAAAGAAATCCTCGACGAACAGCAAGGGTATAAAACCGAACAGAATAAATAATCCGCTGGCCCACTGAAACCATCCGAGACTAAGAATCAGACCACTTGAAACTGCCAGTAATAACCGTAATCTCCTGCTCATTGTTTCTGCAATTTTTAAAAATGCAAATGTAACGTCTTTAAGGATTATTACCATATATGGCCTTAAATCATTGTTCCTTTCTCGCTGTATTAAGAGCAAGATTTTCCGGGTATAGGGTTATACGGGGTTTAACCCCGAACCCTGAGTTACTTTTTTGTCAGCCATATAAAAAAGTAACCAACAAAAGTCTTCACAATTTAAGACTGATGTCTCTTCGTCCGGTATCGTTACTTAACCGCCCTCAGCCTACACCAACTGTAAGAATTTCTTCAACGGGGTTTGGCCTTGATCTTTTTGGGTTGCTTTCTTAAACCCGGATCATGCAGCAGCGGAACCATCAGCCGAAAAAATTGCAGGACCAATTGGTACAGTTTTTGGTATAAGTTGTTATTAGTTTGTAATTTTGTGCTTTCATACCGGCAAGCATACACTGTGCCTTCATCAGAACAGGCTGTTTTACAAAGAAAACGGCTTTTCTGACCCGGCACCTGAAATGATTCGTTCACAGGCAGGCGTTTTTTTGGGATTATGGATTTTGTAGTTCTGATTAAAGGAATAGTTATCGGGTTAATGGTTTCGGTACCGCTTGGGCCTATGGGCATGCTGGTGGTTCAACGTACCCTCAGCAAAGGGCGACTTTCCGGTTTTCTTTCAGGGCTGGGTGCAGCCTCAGCCGATACTCTGTTTTCCCTCATAGCTGTTATGGGATTTGGTTTTATCATTCAGTTTGTCGAAGAAAAACGGTTTTATTTTGAAATTGCAGGTAGTTTATTTGTTATTTATATTGGATTGAGAATTTTTTACTCAAACCCTGTTACACAGGTGCGGCGAAGACAGAAGAAGAATACCCTCTTTGCTGATTTTATTACCGTTTTTTTAATGACATTTTCCAATCCTCTGGCCATCTTTGTTTTCCTTGCCCTGTTTGCAGCGGTTCACTTTGTTACCGAAAGCCGTCATTATCTCACGTCTTCTCTTATAGTGATAGGGGTTTTTGCAGGAGCCAGTCTTTGGTGGTTTACCATTACAACGCTGGTAAGTCTGTACCGGCAGAAATTCCGTTTGAAAAGGCTCTGGTGGCTGAATAAAATTACCGGCGCCATTATTTCCCTTCTCGGGCTTATTGCGCTCATCAAGGTTTTCTTTGTGCCAGGAATTCCTTTATAACAGTTTAACCATAAATTACTGTCTGCTTAACAGTGGATTTTTATATTTGCACAATAAAAGCAGATTGTTTTGAATCAACAGAAACCCCTTATTGACACAGCTGATATTCTGAAAGCTACCCGCATTCCCTCCAGAGGAGCGCAAGGGGCTGCAAAGTTTCTCATGATGCTTCTGGGTATCAATAAGATCAACAAGGCCTATGAAGAAGTCAGGCATTTAAAAGGAACTGACTTCGTTGAAAATATTCTCCAGAAACTATCCATTACATTTGAAGTAAACCCCGAAGAACTGAAACGCATTCCTTCCTCAGGCCCTTTTATTACCGTTTCCAATCATCCTTACGGAGGGCTGGATGGATTGATCCTCATTGGTTTACTGGGCCGTCAACGAGCCGATTTTAAGGTTCTGGGGAATTATTTGCTCCACCGTATTGATCCTCTGAAGGATTTCATTTTCCCGGTCGATCCGTTTGAGAGCAAAAAAGCCAGAGCAGCCAGTGTACCTGGGATAAAAATGGCTATCCGCCATATTGCCGAGGGGCATCCTCTGGGCATTTTTCCTGCCGGTGAAGTATCAAGCTATTATCCCCATTCTTCAGGAATAACTGATAAGAAGTGGCAGTACTCTGTTCTGAAATTTATCCGGAATGCCCGGGTTCCTGTTGTACCCATCTATTTCGAAGGAACCAACAGCACAATTTTTCATTTACTGGGACTTTTGCATCCCATGCTTCGTACGGCAAGACTGCCCTCGGAACTTCTCAACAAGAAAAACAAAACCATTCGCATACGAATAGGAAATCCGGTTTCCGTCAACGAACAGAAAGAATTTACCGACATCTGGAGGTACGGAAGATACCTGAGGGCCAAAACCTACGCCCTTGGCCAAGGTCTTGATGTGCAGGAATTTTTTCCGGAACAGAAAAAAAGAAAGGTCAGAGCCGAAAATATAGCCGAGCCTGCCGACAAGGAAATCCTGGTCAGAGAATACCGGCGCCTCAGAGAAGAATTTCTGCTCTTTGATCTGCAAAACTACAGTGTATTATGTGCTCCATCTGACCAGATGCCCGGCATAATGCACGAAATAGGACGTCTACGCGAAATTACTTTCCGGGCCATTGGTGAAGGTACCAATAAGAAAATCGACCTGGACGACTTTGATCTTTATTATTACCACCTTTTCGTGTGGGATAATGCCGCAGAAAGAATTGTGGGCGCCTACCGTGTGGGAAAAGGAAAGGATATCATCATTGAATACGGTATACGGGGTTTTTATGTAAGCAGCCTTTTCCGGATGCATGGCCGCATGCAGCAAGTGCTGGAGCAATCGCTCGAACTGGGCAGGTCATTCATTGTGGAGGACTATCAGCGAAAGCCTATGCCCCTATTTCTTCTCTGGAAAGGAATCCTGTATTTTCTTCTCAAAAACAACGAATACCGTTACCTTATCGGTCCGGTCAGCATCAGCAACCGGTTCTCGGAATTCTCGAAGCATACCATCATTGAGTATATAAGGAAAAACCACTTTAACGGACGATTTGCCAGGTACATCAAGCCAAAGAAACGGTTCAGAGTTCCGGGATACTCGTTTGATGTCGAAATTCTTTTTGAAAATTTAAATAACCTTCAGCAACTTGACAAACTGATTGAAGATGTGGAATCCAACAACAGGATGCCTGTTCTGCTGAAGAAGTACCTGCAGTTGGGAGGCAAAATCATTGAATTTAACATAGACCCGCTCTTCAATGACTGTCTGGATGGTTTGCTGCTTCTCGACCTGTACGATGTACCTACCGAGGTAATTGCATCGCTCTCGCGCGAAATGAATGATCAGTCGATTTTTGAAAGATTTTCGAAGCAGAAGCCCCTGCAGGAAGAAGTTCAGCTATGACTCCAGAGGTCTATTTTCTGAAGCCTTATATCACCTTCAAAAAACATGCGGGCAATAATCTCAAAATATTCCGTGTAGTCCGACACAAGGAACTGATGTACGGGGTTTTCCGAATCTTTGTTCAGAAGGTTGTTTTCGCGCAGCAATTTGCGGAGGCGTTTCGCCACAATGACAGCCGAATCTACAATCTGCACCCTGAAATCGAAGAAGCGGGCAATCTGTTGTTTTATTATGGGATAATGAGTGCATCCCAGGATAAGTGTATCAATTCCCTGCAGTTCTTCCCTTGACAGGTAATTCCTGATAATGGCATTGCTGATGTCGTCAAAAATGAATCCTTCTTCAATCATGGGCACAAGAAGAGGTGTTGCAAGAGACCTGACATCCAGCCGGTTGTTTTTCTGGATAAGTTTCAGCTTGTAGGTGCCGCTATTGATAGTACCCTTGGTTCCTATCACCCCGATGCGTTTGATTTTGGTGTTACCAGCCACTTCATCAATTACCGGATCAATCACGTTCATTGCAAGCGACTTGCCCCTGACTGTTTCCGAAACGGCTTCCCATGCGAGGGCTGAGGCAGTATTGCACGCAATCAGGATCAGTTTGCAGTTCAACGATAGCAGGTATTCAGAGATGCGGGTTGAATAGAACTTCACCGAATCGGCCGATTTATCCCCATAAGGAAGGTGAAAGGTATCGCCGAAATAAATCATCTGTTCATCCGGAAGGATCTGCCGGATAGCATTGGCCACCGTAAGACCACCTACACCCGAATCAAAAATGCCAATTGGCTGGGATGGCTGCATGGAATCTGTAATTAGATAAAGCTATCGTTGCTTCTTCAATAAATACGAAAGGCTGCCGGTAAAGACAGCCTTCCATCGACTGCAAACTTTTATTTGGCAATGCCGAGCTTTTTCTTTACAAGGGGTGTTATATCCTGGCTGTCAGCGCTCTGGAATACTACGAATGAACCCTGGCTTACGTCAAAGATGTAGGTAAACTTCCCTTCCTTGGCCACATCGCTGATCGCCGTATTGAGTTTATCGAGGATGGGTTTGAAAAGCTTTGCCTGTTGCTGCTGGATATCCTGCTGTGCAACATTCTGAAAGTTCTGAATACGCTGGTTCATTTCCTGGAGTTCTGTTTCTTTTGTATTTCGTATCAGATCACTCCAGTTGGCAGCATTGGCTGTATAATCTTCATATTTCTTATTGAATTCAACCTGCATTTTTTCCATCTGGTCCTGCAAATCCTTGGCAACTTTATCCAGTTTTTTCTGAGCGCTGTCGGTTTCGGGCATCAGGGTAAGAATTTCCTGTTTATTGACATGCCCAAGTTTCAAAACAGCCTGCGCTTTTGCAGTAAAACCAGCAATGAAAAACAACGCAATTAAGCCGGAGATAAATCTTTTCATAGACGAATTTTTAAATTTTGACAAAAGTAGTATTTATTTCTTATAACCCAATTTCTGCAGTACCTGATCGCTCTTGTCATACTTGGGATCAGAATAAATAATGGTGGCATCGGCCGATGTGTCGAAAATGACAGCAAAACCACCTTCTGCAGCTATTTCCTTGATGGCATTGTAGATCTCGTCCTGAATGGGTTTTATCAGTTCTTCCCGTTTTTTGAAGAGGGCACCATCCTGGCCGAAATATTTCTTTTGCAGATCTTTAACTTCCTTTTCTTTTGTTACAATTTCTTCCTCCCTTTTGTTTTTCATTTCGTCGGTAAGTAAAACCTTTTCGGCCTGGTATTTTTTGTACATGTTGTCAATTTCGGCATATTTTGCCTCTATTTCTTTCTGCAGGTCGGCCGAATACTTATCGAGCTGGTCCTGCGCTACCTTGTAGGCCGGGATATTGTTAAGGATATATTCGGTATCCACAAAAGCATATTTCTGGGCATACGTGAGGCCAAACCCGGCCATCATCAGTATAATTGCAACAATCCGTTTCATAATTTTAGAGTTTTTACATTTAGAACTGCTGACCTATTGTAAAGTGGAACTGTCCGTGATTTTCTCCCGGGTTCCAAGGAATATCATCAAATCCATAACCATAATCAATTCCAAGCATGCCAAACATGGGCAAGAAGGCTCTGAGTCCGACCCCGGCCGACCGGCGAACAGAGAAAGGATTTACATCGCGTGCATAGGTCCATCCGTTTCCGGCTTCAAGGAAGGTTAGAGCAAAAACAGTGGCCTGCTGATTCAGGCTTATCGGGTAGCGGAGCTCCATGGTATACTTGGTGTAGTAATTTGCTCCTCCCGGAGGGGTGAGGGCTCCTATGGTATTTCCCGCTCCGCTGTTGGAATAACCACGAACAGGAATGACTTCGTATCCGTAAAAGTTATATCCTACCATGCCATCGCCGCCCACATAAAACCCTTCGAACGGAGATTGTCCTATGGATTTGTTATAATACCCCTTGAATCCGAATTGTCCTCGGGTAAAGAGAACCAGCTTATCAACGAGGTTCATGTACCATTCAGCCTTGAAGCTCCATTTGTAATATTCAATCCATTTGTATTTTTCGCTCTGGGGAGCTCCGGTAAAGTCTTTCCCGCTGATCAGCGAATAGGGAGGAGTGATGGCTAGAGTAAGGGCAAAATTGGATCCTTTCCGCGGATAAATGGGCTGATCGACAGAATTACGTCCGAAAGTGGTGTTTACAGAGAAGTTGTTTGAAACCCCGTTGTTCTGCAGCAGGCTGAAATACCCTTTGTAATTGTCGAGGGTATAGTTCTGAAAGCTGATTTCGTTGTACAGGGTAAAGAAGTCATCCGGCCAGGAAAGCCGGCGGCCTAAACCAACAGAAACACCGGAAATGCTCATAAATCCTTTATCCTGCTGGGTATATCTGTTACTAAAGTAATCGTAACGGGCATTCCGGTACTTGGAATTGTATAGCGAAACCGACAAAGAATTTGGTTTCTTCCCTCCAAGCCAGGGTTCAACAAACGAAATGCTGTAAGAACGGTAGATGGTACCGTTCGACTGGGCCCTGATGGCAAGGGTCTGTCCGTCGCCGCTGGGTATGGGCCTCCAGGCCTTGGGATCGAACATACTGCGGGCGGAAAAATTTGAGAATCTGATCCCAATGGTTCCTACCAGCATTCCTGCCCCCCAGCCTCCAGAAATTTCTAGCTGATCGTTTGACCTCTCCTGCAGGTTATACTGGATATCAACTGTTCCATCGGCAGGGTTGGGAACCGGGTTTGGTTCAATCTTTTCCGGGTCAAAGTGCCCCAGCTGGGCGAGCTCACGGACGGTACGGATGATCTCTGACTTGCTGAATAATTCGCCGGGTAAGGTCCTGATTTCCCGACGGATGACATGCTCGTTGGTCTTGTTGTTCCCGTTAATAATGATGTTGTTGACTGTTGCCTGCTTCCCTTCCGAAATACGCATTTCCAGATCAATGGAATCGTGTTCTATGAGCACTTCCTCGGGGCTGACATTAAAAAACAGGTATCCGTTGTCAAGGTACAAGGAACTTACAGCGTCTTCGTCGGTTGAAAGTCTTTTCGTCAGCAGAGTCTGGTTATAGACATCTCCTTTTTTCACTCCCAGCACTTTGCTGAGTACTTCCGAAGGATAAACCGTGTTACCGATCCACGTAATATTGCGGAAATAATATTTCGGCCCTTCATAAACATCCAGGTACAGTATAATCCGTTTGGGATTGAGAACAGCCAGGCTGTCCTTCAGAATCTTTGCATCCCTGTATCCTTTTTCATTGTAATATTCAACAACCTTGACCTTGTCTTCCTCATAATTGGATTTGATATATTTTGAGCCTTTAAAAATGTTCCAGTCGCGCCGGTGGGTTTTTTTCATCGCTTTCCTCAGCTTTTTGGCTGGGACTTCCTTGTTCCCGGTGAAAACAATGTCGGAAATTTTGACCCGTTCGTTTTTGTCAATGACGAGCTTAAGTTTCACTCTGTTGGGCAAAGTAGTATCAGGGATCTGAACAATGTCGATTTTCACGTTAAAGAACCCTTTTTCGGTAAAGTGTTTGGTTACAATTGTTCTGATGTTATTCAGCACATCTTCGGTTACCTGGCTTCCGTTACGTATCTTCAGTTTATCCGTAATATCCTTGATTTCCGATTTTTTCAGCCCAACAATGCTAAGGGTGGAAAGCCGGGGACGTTCCTTCAGGTAGATATCAAGGTAGATTTGATCACCTTCGATCCGCGAGGCAATACGAACATCGGAAAACAAACCCTGGCTCCAGTATTTTTTCAGCATCTTGGTAATGTCCTCCCCGGGTACCGTAATCTTGTCGCCTACCGAAAAACCTGAAAGATTGGCCAGCACATCCTTGTCAAGGTAATTCACTCCTGATACAGTAATACCGGCAATCACATAGGTTTCGGTTTTGGAATAATCAATTACTGGCAGGCTGTCATGCTCGGAAATTACCAGAGGCATGATTTTCATAGAATCTGAAGAAGGAATTGTATCCTGGGCCAGGGCAGGAATACCCGCTAATCCCATCAATAATACCAGCCACAACAATCTGAATGCACGCACGTTTGCCATATTCCTCAATCTCTATTTACACTGTTCACCAATTTTTCCGAATCTTCTTTCTCTGCTTTGAAAGTCACAAATTGCCCTGTACAAATCTTCCCTGCGAAAATCGGGCCAAAGTACTTCGGTGAAGTACAATTCGGTATATGCCAACTGAAACAGGAGAAAATTGCTGATTCTTTTTTCTCCGCTGGTCCGTATAAGAAGTTCCGGATCAGGAATATAGGCTGTTGTAAGGTACTGGGCAAAAAGGCAGTCATCAATTCTTTCGGGGTTCAAACGACCATCGAGCACATCCTGTACAATTGCCCTGGTTGCCTGGGCGATTTCCCACCTGGCACCGTAACTCAGGGCAAGAATAAGGGTTAAGCCCTTATTGGAAGCAGTTAACTGGATGACCTTCTCCAGTTCTGCCTGCACTTCTTCGGGTAGGCTGGCTATATTACCGATGGCCAGGAGCCGCACATTGTTATCTACAAGTGTTTTTAGCTCTGACTGCAGGGTTGAAACCAGCAAGGACATGAGGGCATCTACTTCGCTTTGGGGCCTTTTCCAGTTTTCTGTAGAGAAAGCAAACAGGGTAAGGTATTTTATACCCAGTTCGGCGGATGCTTCAACAGTATCGCGTACCGCCTTTACTGCATTGTAATGCCCAAAAACACGCTGGTTGCCGCGTTGCCTTGCCCATCGCCCATTGCCATCCATTATAATGGCAATATGCTGAGGTAATTTCTCTGCTATAATCTGTTCCTTATACGTCATCTCACACCTTTTTACCAATATACCGGACAATCACCCGGCCGGTCGAACAACTTGTAGGTTATATGAAAGCCTGCCATGCTGTACCAGTCGTTGTTGGTATATACATTGCGGAAGCCTTCACTTCCATAATTTTTTAAACCGTCAAAATTATCTGAAAAAAGTTTACGGCAAGCATATTCAATACCAATTCCTGTCCTGCGGTTAATTCCGACCTTAATTCCCACCGCAAAAGGCAGGGAAGGTATAAAAGAACCGGAAGCAGGACCGGAAACAGGATAACAAATTCCGATACCACCATTGATATAGGGACTAATCGGGTGGGCACGGTCAACCAACTTAAAAGCATGGAAGTTCATTTCAAAAACGGCCGATGCATCGAAACCGGAGGAGGAGAAAGATTGGTTGCGAAGGGTTCTGAACGGGTCGGCTGAACCTGCATCTTTTCCGCTGACCTGAAAAAAGGTCACCTGCGTTTTCACAGCATACCGGGGATTGAAATTGTAAGCAAACAGAGCGCCGAATGCCGGTCCAGGGCTGAGGAAAGGAATTTTGGGATTCATATCACCCATGTACCAGGCAGTACCGGCAAAAAGCCCCACATCGGCTTTTCGTTGGGCCGGTAAGTAGGTCCATAAGATCCCCAGGAGCAGGAAAATGCATCCGAATTTCTTCATGTATATAACGGAAATAGAGGGTTTCAATTATCTCCTTCGTGGACGACGGTTCATGTATTGTTTCAGGAAAAGAGGCACGTTATCCCTGTCATTTTTGATGCGGTAAACGGCATTAAAAGCGGTAAAATAGTAAATATCCTGTGCCTTGTTACCGGCCACAGGAGGGTTGTACCCGTCAACAAAATCAGAAAGGGACAGTCTACCTCCCAGTTCAAAACCTACCATCCATACATCGCTGATAACATATTTTACTCCCAATCCCAGCGGAATAGCTGCTGAAATGTGCGAGTAATCATTAGTTACAAGCCTGTCACCCGGACGGACATTGCTGAGTTTCGGGCTGAAATAAATACCTGCCAATCCGCCAAAAACATAGGCACCCAAGCGGGAATAATTGTTAATCATTCCTCTCCGGTTATATACGGCATTGGAGGCCAGCCTGCGGTCTTCCGAAATAAAATAATACTCTCCGATCACAGAGGGTTCAATAATGTGTGTGGTAAACGAGTATCCGCGTGCTTCGTTGACTGCTCCAATATCAGTTCCTGCACCCATTCCGTATGCCAGCGTAAAACGGCCGGCAAAATTCTGATAAAATTTGTAACGAAGCCCTAAAGTAAGGGAAGGACGGGTTGCATCCAGGCGAATATCTTTTAAGCCGAACAGGTTATTCCGGTCGGCTCCTCCTCCGATATCTCCAAAAAAACTAGTGGTACCGGCACCCAGGATCAATTCATACCTGACAAGCTTCCAACGTTGAGAATACCCGCTGGCAGCTGCAACGACGATCACCAGAAATGCTGCGATTGCTTTTTTGTGCATGGCGGAATCATTTCAGTTCACAAAAGTAATATTTTTCACAGAACCATATTCAGTATCTATAACTTAATGAAACCGGCAATTATTGTACTATCGTTCCGGATTTACGGTATAGTATGTGGTTCTGCCCTGAAATGTAAATATAAGGTAAAGTGTTAAAATATGCAAAATCAGTTTCTTCTGTCAGCACCCCACATGAGTTTATTCCGCAGGGTACTGAAAAAACTGGAATGGCTGAGCTGCAGGGTCCGAAGAAAAAAAGGAGCTTTCCGGATGAAGATTTCCGTTTTCTCCGGGATATGGAAAGACTGGGAATCGAGGGAGGCAATGATGGTCTGATCCCGGCTTTCGGCTGAAAGACGGAGGGTACACACATCGGATACCACAATGGGGCGCACGGTCAGATGGTGGGGCGCAATAGGGCTAATGATGAAATCCTTTGCACCCGGTGTCATTACAGGTCCTCCTACACTCATTGAGTAGGCCGTTGAACCGGTAGGGGTTGAAATAATCAGGCCGTCTGCCCAGTATGCATTGAGAAATTCATCGTTCACCCAGGCATGAATGGTTATCATTGAGGAGCCCGATTTATGAAGGGTAAATTCATTGAGTGCATATGGAAATTCACCAAACCAATTCCCTTCCATGGACACCTGAAGGAGGCTTCGCTCTTCAATCCGGTACGAACCTTTAAAAATATCTTCCAATGCCTGTTCAATTTCCTCCCTGGCAATATTGGAAAGAAACCCCAGCCGGCCTGTGTTCAGGCCAATGACAGGTATACCCGTATCGCGTACCACACTCACCGATTTAAGAAATGTTCCGTCACCTCCAATACTGAAGAAAAAGGAAAAATCGTTATCCAGATCGTGGTGTGTGAGAAACAGACCTTCTGCACGAACCGTAATTCTTTTCTCGTTTTTCAGATAATCATAAAACGGCTGGTAAACATATACTTTGCATCCGAAGCCGGCCAGTATATCAAAAAAGCGGATGATCTGTGCATCACAGCCTGATCCGAAATTTTTTCCGAAAACAGCAATCTTCATGGGAGAAAATCAATAATAACCCTATCTGTTAAACATCCAGATAACGCATAAACTCTTCGTACCGGCTTTTGTAAAGGGCATCCAGCTCCCCTTCCTCATTGAACGAAGCTTTGATATTGTAATTATACCGTGTGAAGGTCTGGATGATAGCCGAGGCATCCGTCCGGTTAATTTTTATCGTAAGTTCCATCCGGGTTGAATCGGGCGGTTGTGAAATAAACAATCCCAGAATTCTCGCATCATTTCCTTCAACAATCCGGGCGATTTCTGACAGGGAATAATCCGTCTGGTTCATCTCCAGCACCAGGATGGCCCCCGGGTTTGCTATACCCGAAAAATCAGCAAAATACCGCAGCAAGTCGTTCATGGTAACCAGACCGAGGTAATTGTTCTGATGGTCGAGTACCGGAACAACCGTGAGCTTCAGTTTGGAAACCAGTGTTATTACATCAAAAATATGCTGGTCTTCCCGCACGTAGGGACTAAACAGGGAAAGTTTATGATTTCCAATTGGCTCATCGGCCATGTTGAGATCGTAAATGTCCGTATCGGATATCAGTCCGAGGAATTCCCTGTTATTCACGATAGGCAGATGCGATATCCGGAAAACTTCCATCAACGACAGGGCATGAAAGCCTGTGTCGGAGGTTTTCAGCGGAGGTATAACTTCCGAAATCAGATCACGTGCTACCATTTCCAAAAATTCACCATACCTTTGCGGGAAATCAAATTTCCATGACCCGGCTGAGTGTAAATATAAACAAAATTGCAACATTACGGAATTCCCGTGGAGGGAATATTCCCGATGTGCTGAAAGCAGCTCTCGACTGCGAACGTTTCGGGGCTGAAGGCATCACCGTGCATCCGCGGCCAGATGAACGACACATCCGGTATTCCGACGTGAGGGAAATTCGCCCACGTATTCATGTAGAATTCAATATTGAAGGGAATCCGAATGATCGATTTTTGAATCTGGTTCTGGAAGTCAGACCCGAACAGGTTACCCTTGTTCCCGACCCGCACGATGCCATTACCAGCAATGCAGGATGGGACACCATTACCCACCAGAGGTTTCTGCGGGAAGTTATCGCCCGTCTTAAAGAAGCCGGAATCAGAACCTCTATTTTTGTGGGCACCGACTTGTCCATGATTGAAGCGGCAGCCACCACAGGAACCGACCGCATTGAACTTTACACCGAACCCTATGCCAAAATGTTTCCCGAAGATCCGGCTGCTGCCATCAAACCTTTTATTGAAGCGGCAAAAAAAGCCAATGAACTGGGTCTGGGCATCAATGCAGGCCATGACCTGAACCTCGACAACCTGCGGTATTTTGCATCGAATATCCCCGGATTGCTCGAAGTTTCGATCGGCCACGCACTGATAAGCGATGCCCTTTACTATGGGCTGGAAAATACCATTGGAATGTACCTTCAGCAGCTGCGATGAGCCCATTGAAGCTGTTCTTCCGCGAAACCGGAACCGGAATACCTCTTGTCATTCTGCACGGGCTCTACGGTATGTCTGACAACTGGCTTTCCGTGGCTAAAGAACTGGGAAAACATTTCAGGGTTATCCTGCCCGATATGCGCAATCACGGGCGGTCGCCCCATGATCCTGAGCACACTTACCAGGCCATGCGCGAAGATATCTCCCTCCTTTTCGATGACCTGAAATTAAATAATGCCATTTTGCTGGGACATTCTATGGGAGGGAAAACGGCCATGTTCTTTGCTGCCCGATATCCTGAAAAACTTTCCCGGCTTATTGTTGTCGATATTGCTCCGGGCGACCTAAGAAACACCCCCCGGGGTAAAATGCATGAGCTACAGCACCGGGTAATTATTGATGCTTTGCTGAAACTGGATACTGAACACCTTCAGAGCCGACAGGAAGCCGACAGAGCGCTTTCGGCTAGTATTGTCTCCTTGCCTGTTCGTCAGTTTCTTCTAAAGAACCTGCACCGTCGTGCCGATGGTTCGTTTACCTGGTTGGTGAACCTGAAAACCCTTTCGGATAATCTGTCTGCCATTCTGGAAGGACTTCATTCTGGAAAGGATCCGCAGG
The DNA here is from genome assembly GCA_029571215.1 of Bacteroidota bacterium. Classification (GTDB taxonomy): domain Bacteria; phylum Bacteroidota; class Bacteroidia; order Bacteroidales; family JAAYUG01; genus JAAYUG01. The sequence goes on along the minus strand of JAKPTE010000013.1, from coordinate 39,281 downwards.
AAAAATATCCGGTAGAAATACCGGCCCTTTTTATTAAGGGAGAGCTTTCCCATTATATATTGCCGGAGGATGAGGAAGAAATCAGAAACCTTTTCCCTTATTCCGAGGTTACTGTTATTCAGGGAGCCGGACACTGGGTTCATGCCGAACAACCTGAACAATTCCTGGCTGCTGTTGCCAGTTTCCTTTCGATCCGGCATTAAGCTTATATCTCAGCCATTAAACCGGAAACAAAAGGCTTGAAGTCTTAAACAATTTCACTATTTGAAGGGCCGTGGGTGTGGGTTGCGGGGGTGTGATGGAAACATAGAGGGAATAAGAATCATAAATTTTCAACATTCTGCCGAATTCTCTGAAACCCTTTCTATTTCCTCTTCCGCCAGCAGAGGTTCACCTTTATACCTAAGAAAAAGCTGAACAACAGCAAGAACGTCTTTTTCGCAATAAACAACAATCCTCTGCAGATCATGCATTTGCCAGTAAACATGGCCCACCTGGCTGCCATCAATATCGTCTTTTGGCGTGGGTATGCCAAAAAGATGCGCGAGCAGGTCCAATGACGTGAAGCTTTTGAAATCACCAAAACGCCACATTTCCATTGTATCAAGAAAGTTCACCTCCCAGGGTTTCTTTCCGGAAACGTCCAGAACGGCAGGCAGGGTAATTCCGTTTACCAGCATCCTCCTTGCAATATAAGGGAAGTCAAATTCCTTGCCGTTATGGGCACACAAGTATATCTGCCTGTTCTGGGAGAAACGGTTAAGCAGTTGCTGAAATTTTCTGAGCAATTCGGCCTCATCATCCCCGTAAAACGACTTGATACGGGCCATTCTTTTCCCTTCTTTTACCGACAGATGTGCTACAGAAATGCAGATGATTTTCCCAAATTCGGCATAAATCCCGGCCCGGGAATAAACGTCTTCTGCCGTTTCGTTGTCCTTTCTGAAATGGGATGATTTCCGATCCCACAGGCGCTGAAAATCGGCATTCAGTTCCTTAAAAGACGGGACAGCCGGAACTGTTTCAATGTCAAGGAAGAGAATCTGATCAACCGGATAGGTTTCGAGCATAGGAATTGTTTTAAGCAGACCTAAAAATAAAAATTTTCGTTGGCATGGAAGATGATTCCGCCGAGTTTTTCATAAGCACTGTTCTGCTCCGGTTATTTTTGGTATTTTCGCCCCATAAAAAAACAACCGATGCCAGGTTTATATCCACTGAAATTCAAACCTATCTTCAAACCTTACATTTGGGGAGGAAGCCGTTTACAGACATCTCTGGGCAAGAAAATTCCGGGCTATCCCACAGCCGAAAGCTGGGAAATATCGGGTGTTAAAGGAAATATTTCCGTTGTTTCGGAAGGTTTTCTCAAGGGAAACACTCTCCAGGAACTGGTAGAAGTTTACATGGGAGACCTTGTAGGAGATAAGATTTATGAGCGTTTTGGAATCGAATTTCCTTTGCTCATTAAATTCATTGATGCCAACCAGGATTTATCCATCCAGGTGCATCCGGATGATGAAACAGCACGGATACGGCACAAGGCCTTTGGGAAGACGGAAATGTGGTATGTGCTCGAAGCAGACGAAGGCTCCGGCCTTTATTCAGGTTTCCGAAAAAAAGTCTCACGGGATGAATATCTGCATCATCTGGAAAACGGAACCCTCTCAGAAATTCTGAACCGGGAGGAAGTGCATCCGGGGGATGTCTTTTTTATTCCGGCCGGCAGAATCCACGGGATAGGCAAAGGAATTCTGCTGACTGAAATTCAGCAGACCTCCGATATTACTTACCGTGTGTATGACTGGGGACGGGTGGACAAGGAAGGCAAGCCCAGGCCTCTGCACACTGATCTTGCCCTGGACGTCATTCAATACGAAGATACCGGTCCATTCAAAACAGTTTATAAACCGCAGCCCAACCGGCCGGTCAAACTTATCCAGTGCCCGTATTTTACCACCCAGCGCCTTGATGCCGACCAGTCTGTTACCCGCGACTATTTTGCGCTTGACTCGTTTGTTATTTATATTTGTATTTCCGGTGCATTTTCGGTTCATTATGGTGCAGAGAAGCCTGTTGCGCTGACGCGCGGCGAGACCCTTCTTATACCGGCCGAAATCAAACAGGTTACTCTCGAACCGGAAAGCCGGGGAACCCTGCTGGAGGTTTTTGTTCCGTAACGAACCATCAGAGAAGCAATTCGATACGGGCCATGAAAATTACAGAGGCAGAATTTACGGGATCCTTTACTGAGACAGGGAAATGTCCTCCTGCTGATTTGCCTGAATTTGCCTTCATAGGTCGTTCCAATGTAGGGAAGTCTTCCCTGATCAATATGCTCTGCAACCGGAAGAGCCTTGCCAGAACGTCAGCTACTCCGGGAAAAACCTTGCAGATTAATTTTTTTCGTATCAACAGGAACATCTTTTTTGTTGACCTTCCCGGATATGGTTATTCCCGGATTCCGAAAAAAGACAGGCTCCGTATTGCAGCTTTAACAAAAGACTACCTGAAAAAACGCACTGGGCTGACCAATGTGTTTCTGTTGATCGATATCCGCCTGCCCCAGCTTGAATCTGACAGAAAGTTCATGGAATGGATGGCCGCTGAAGGCATTCCATTTTCCCTTGTTTTTACAAAAGCTGATAAACTTTCGCGCACTCAGCAGAAAAAATATGTGGAAGAATACAGGAAAAAACTGCAGGAACGATGGGAAGAACTTCCTCCTGTTTTTATCACATCGGCAAAAAACAAAGCCGGAAAAGAGGATTTGCTCAGGTACATAGAAGAATTGTCACTCATCCCGAAAAGAAATTCTTCATAATATTTCAGGATTCTTACCTTTGCATGCCGTAAAAATTAACGATTAATTAACTTCATACAAAAAAACGGATACATGAAACCCCGGTTTCCGATCAAGTTTTTTTCAGGCGAAGCATCACGCCATCTGGCTGAAGAAATTGCCCGGCATTTCGGGACACAATTAGGGCAGACGAACATACTCCGGTTCAGCGACGGAGAGTTTCAACCGGCTTATCTGGAATCAGTAAGAGGCTGTACCGTATTTATTATCCAGTCGACCAATCCTCCTACCGACAATCTTATGGAGCTTCTGCTGATGATCGATGCAGCCAAGCGTGCATCTGCCTATCAGGTGGTTGCCGTCATTCCATACTTTGGTTATGCCCGTCAGGACCGTAAAGACCGTCCCCGTTCATCCATCGGAGCCAAGCTTGTTGCTAACCTTTTATCGGCTGCCGGTGTCGACCGGATTATGACCATGGATCTGCATGCCGATCCGATCCAGGGTTTCTTTGACGTACCGGTGGACCACCTTTATGCGTCGGCGATATTCGTTCCGTATATTCAGAGTCTGAACCTTCCCAATCTGGCAATAGCCGCACCCGACATGGGCGGTACCAAACGAGCCAATGCTTACGCCCGTTTCCTGAAAGCCGATATGGTGATCTGTTACAAGCTCCGGAAAAAAGCCAACGTTGTGGATGAAATCAAGGCAATAGGCGATATCAGGGGAAAAAATGTTGTGATCGTGGACGATATGATTGATACAGCCGGGACAGCCTGCCTCGCTGCAGAAATGCTCATGAACGACGGTGCAGAAAGTGTTCGCATGGTTGCCACCCATCCCATTCTCTCAGGTCCAGCCTATGAACGAATCGAAAAAAGTCCTCTTGTGGAAGTGGCGGTTACCGATACCATCCCACTGCGTATGACCAGCCCGAAAATCAAAGTGCTTTCCATCGCCGGACTTTTTGCTGATGTTATCAACAAGGTACATAATTTTGAGTCAATCAGTTCCAGTTTTATTTTTTAATGCTATATTTGCGCCTCCTAAAAAAGGATAACAATCGTGTAATGGGGGATCAGAGGTAATGCCCTGATTCTGAGTAGCACAACATAATAATTGTTCATCCATAAAAAGTATGAAAACTATCGAAATTAAAGCAGAGGCAAGAAAAAACCTCGGAAAAAAAGAAACGGAAAAACTGCGGAAGCAGGGAATGGTGCCGGGCGTACTGTATGGCGGAAGTGAACCAGTGCACTTTTACGTGCCTGAAAACAACCTGCGTCATCTGGTGTACACACCGAACGTGTATATTGTTAATCTAACCATTGACAGTCGTAACACAAAGGCCATCCTGCAGGACATTCAGTTCCATCCGGTAACTGACCACATCCTTCATATCGACTTTAAAGAAGTATTTGACGACAAGCCGGTTGTGATGCGAATACCTATCAAGCTCACTGGAAGCTCGGTTGGCGTACGTGCGGGTGGCAAACTAAAGCAGAGTGTCCGTTATCTGAAGGTCAAAGGTCTGATCAAAGATCTTCCCGATCAGCTTACGATTGATATTTCTGATCTGAATATCGGGAAATCAATCCGCGTTGGCGATCTTTCATTCGAAAATATTGAACTTCTCGATAACAAGCGTCTGCAGATTGTTTCGGTTCAGGTAACCCGTGCCGTGGTGGAAGAAACTCCCGGAGCTGCACCCGCTGAAGGAACTGCTGAAGGTGCCGCCCCTGCAGCCGAACAGTCAGCCAAGGAAGCACCTCAACAAAACAAGTAATTTGTATAGCAGAAACATCTATGCTTCGGTATTCCTTAATGAACAACTACTGAAGCATGGATTTCTTCTGTGAGTGAGACCTGTTTGTTTAGAGCCATTTTACCCTTCAACAGCAATTCGGTGAAGTATCTGATTGTCGGACTTGGAAATCCGGGCGATGAGTACAGTGAAACTCGCCATAATGTTGGCTGGAAAATTGCCGATGAGCTAGCTTCCTCGCTGAACGTTTCCTTTGAAGACAAGCGTTTTGGATATGTGGCCCGCGCTGCTTTTAAGTCGCGAACCCTGGTGATCCTGAAACCAACAACTTTTGTCAATCTCAGCGGAAGAGCTGTCAATTACTGGCTTGCCCATGAAAAAATCGGGCCTGATCACCTGCTGATTATGGTTGATGACCTGGCATTGCCCTTTGGAACAATCCGCATACGCCCCCGGGGAGGAGACGGTGGGCACAACGGGCTTATCCATATCACCCAGATCCTTGGTCATCAGAACTATGCCCGCCTTCGCTTCGGCATTGGCAATGAGTATCCTTACGGACGACAGGTTGATTATGTTCTGGGAACCTGGACAGAGGAAGAACGTGCTCTTCTTCCCGAACGCATAAAACTTGCCTCTGAGGCCGTAAAAAGTTACGCCACCATAGGGATTGAACGCACCATGAACCTGTTCAATAAGAATCACAACCAGGGGCTTGCCCGAAAAACTGAGAAGGAATAACCATCAGCCGTCTTCTTTTCTTCGTTCTTCTTTTACCGAAGTAAATCTGTCCCGTCACTGGCAAGCTTTTTGTTTTCATTCTTTTTACCTTTGTGTTTTCTATGTTAAACGAGGTACGAATTGACAAATGGCTTTGGGCCATGCGGATTTATAAAACCCGCAGTCAGGCAGCCGCAGAATGCCTGAAGGGAAGAATTCTGGCAGGAGGTACTGAAGCAAAGCCCTCCCGCATGGTGCATCCCAACGACCTGATTGTGGTAAAAAAGCCTCCCGTGATTTATACCTACCGTATCAAAGAACTTACCGACAGGAGGTTGCCGGCAAGAGATGTTCCCTTATACCTGGAAAACCTCACATCGGAAGAAGAACTTGCCAAACTGGACATGGTGAAACTCACCGGCTTCGCTCTTCGCGAAAAAGGAGCAGGCAGACCTACCAAAAAAGAACGGCGTGAAATGGACCGTTTGCGGGGTATGCGATGAAGTTGCTCATTTAATCCCATTATTAAAATGCTGATTGCCAAAGAAAAACGCCGTACCAATATTGCCGAATATCTGCTCTACATGTGGCAGATCGAAGATATTATCAGAGCGTATGATTTTTCAATTGAAAAAATCAACCAGGAACTGATCAGCCAGTATGACCAGCCGTCTGAAGTAAAAAAGCAGATTCGCGATTGGTACAAACAACTGATTGAGATGATGAAGGAGGAAGGTATTGAAAAGCAGGGGCACCTGCGATTCCTCGCTAATACATTGGCTGAGCTGAATGATTTTCATCTCAGGCTCCTTTCCTCTCCCAAAGAAACAACCTATAGGGAACTCTATAAACAGGCGGGACCGGCTATTCAGGCATTGGGAGAAAAAGTACCCGGATACAAAATGAGCGATCTGGAACTCTGCCTCAATGGTCTTTACGGGTTGCTTATGCTTCGGCTTCGAAAAAAGACCGTCTCGGATGAAACCAACGAAAGTCTGCAGTCCATTAGCCGGATGATTGCATATCTTGCCAACCGGTTCAGAAAATTTGAGCAGGGCGATTATGAACTATAGGAAACGCCCAAAAACCTGTTCGCGAACTTACCCTTGAGTACGCGGCAGGTGTCTGTTGCACCAAACCAATGATGCCTGTTCGAAGCAATCCATCGATAGATTTTGTTACGCAACACGCCCGGTACCAGGTAAGAAATGACGGCAATGTTCCATGGGAAGCCCAATAATCCGGCTATCTTTAGTACTGCATCGGAATAAAATCTCACATGTCCGTGGTACAACAAGATCAGTGAATCAGCTTTTTCTGAAAAATCAATCAATCCGGGTACCTTTTTCAGTTCAGGCGATTGAAGGGGGATAAAATAAAAGGGAACCTTCCCCTCATGCTTCAGAATAAACTGAACAGCCCGGTTGCAAAGGATGCAGGTATCATCAAATAGAATAACCGGATATTTTTGCAGGATAATTTCTGTATCGGTCATTTTAAAAGAGAGTGCTTTTAATAGAAACAACAAACTGCCGTTCCAGTTCAATCAGTTTACGCTTGCGTTCTATCCCTCCTGCATATCCGGTTAGTCTGCCGCTGCTGCCAACTACCCTGTGACAGGGTATGACAATCAGCAGAGGATTCGAGCCAATTGCACCTGCCACTGCCCTGGTTGCATCCGGGCGGCCAATTTCTCTGCCAAGGTCACTGTATGATGCCACTCTCCCGTATGGTATATGGCATACGGCGTCCCAGACCTTTTTCTGAAAAGCCGTACCTTCGGTTGCCAGAGGAAGGTTGAATGTTTGGAGTTTCCCTATAAAATAGGCATTCAATTGTCGGATAACCTCCCGGGCCAGAGCATGGTAAGGTTTTGCGATATATTCAGGGTCCCCCTCATGAAATGTAATCCGGCATACCGTTTCCTCGGATGACCAAACTGAAATATAGCCCAGTGGAGACAACCATTGAAATTCCGTAACCCCCATTGGCCAATACTCAGATTTTACTTCATTTACCATAGAGTGTTACTTTTTTTGGAAGCACGTGACAATTTCTCCTATATAAAATCTGTGAAAGTCTCCGGTAGGATATATGCGTTTGACAAATGAGGGAACATCAAACTGCGATGCCTTGAAATCATCGTGGTAGATTTTGCGACACTCAAGTGCCAATCTGGCTTCCCTGAAAATTATGTTCCCGTTGTCAGTAACCACGGGTGTCAGGCCAGTCTCTTTTACCTTGTCAATATGCCTGCCCGACTTACTGCCACACAGATTCAGAGCATCGCGAAAGGTTTCGGGGAAAAAACACAAGGTAAACCAGGAACTTTCGTCAGCAAATTTCCTGGTATAGCGCTGTGGCCTTATAAAACAAAGAGCAACCGGCTTATTCCAGAGAATACCCAATGTACCCCAGCTGGCAGTCATCATATTGAAATGATCGGGGGAACCGGCTGTTATCAGCATCCATTCATCGTCCATCAGATAAAACGGGTTCTCCGACAGCTTCTTCACATCAACCTGATAAAATTCTTCCGGCAACATAACAAGTATTTGGTTTGTATCAAAGATAAGCAATTACATCCTTGCAGGAAGATACCTGCACATTTTATTTCCGCCACCCTGACAAAAATGTTAAAAAGCACAAGAACCCGACAAAAACTTTCTGGAATTACTGTTTAAACATTGAGAAAAATCGGAAAGAATGCAAACAGGTAACATACCTTAAAAAAATGTTTAATTTAGCCGCCGAAGTTAAGTGGATTGAAGGCTGCACCCCTGAATGAGTTACCGGCATGTTGATGAATTCAAAAGATTAACAGGTTCAATCAGGTTCCAAACATTCATCTGTATGAAAAAAAATGTTGCTCCTCCTCCTGGCTATCTGTTCAGCAGAAGCTATACAAACTACGTTTTTATTCTGCTTTTTTTACTTTACTTGTTTGATTATGCTGACCGGATGGTCGTTTCCTCTCTGGGCCCATTTATTCAAAAAGAATGGCATTTGAATGACAAGCAGTTAAGCATGTTCTTGTCAGTTATTTATTGGTCAATTGTGGCATTAACTTTCCCTGCGTCGATATTGGTTGACCGATGGAGCCGCAGAAAGACCATTGGAATCATGGCAGCTCTCTGGAGTGTAGCTTCACTGGCCTGTGCTTTTACCAATAATTTCAGGCAGTTGTTCATAGCACGGCTTTTCATCGGGGTTGGAGAATCAGGCTATGCCCCAGGAGGAACCGCCATGATTGCGGGGATGTATCCTGAAAGGAAACGTTCGCTGATGATGGGAATATGGAATGCAGCCATTCCTCTGGGAAGTGCCCTGGGAGTTGCCCTGGGAGGCATCATTGCCACTCACTGGGGCTGGAGACATGCATTTGGTCTTGTGGCCCTTCCGGGATTTGTTGTGGCCGTTTTGTTCTTTTTTGTACGCGATTACAAAACCGTTTCGCTGGTTAAAAATGGCAACAATTCTGAAAAAAAGGGGAAAATAAGAATGGGTTTGAAAGACATTGTGGCGGAATTTGTTGAACGACCATCGTTGCTGTTTACTTACCTTGGAATTACCGGGGTGGTGTTTGTAACCAACTCCATTCTTTTCTGGTTAGCTACTTATTTCAACCGCATGTATGGTTTGCCAATGGACAAAGCCGGTCCAAGGGCATCGTTGGTAATGCTGCTGGCCCTCATAGGAGCACCCATCGGAGGGTTCATTACCGACCGATGGAAACGAACACGTCCGAATGCCAGGCTCCTGTTTCCGGCTATCAGTACCTTCCTGTCAGCCATCTTTTTGTTTCTGGCATTTGTCGTGTTTTCAGGATCAATGCAGTACGTTATGCTCTTGTTAATGGGCGTTTGCATTTCAGCTTTTATTCCCGCGGCAGCGGCTGTTACACAGGATCTTGTTCATCCAGGCCTGCGGGCTACGTCCTACGCCATCGCAGTTGTTATACAGAATCTGCTTGGGTCTTCCCTTGGACCACTGGTAGTAGGAGCTATTTCCGACAAACACGGTATCCAGCAGGGAATGTCGATTCTTCCATTGTTTCTGGTACTTGCAGCTGTTTTATTCTTTACAGGCTCCTTCAAATACCAGAAGGATGTATCAACTGTAGAAGAGATTCCCCTTGAAGCCCGATAATTTTATGTCCTACCGACCCAACCGGCATCGCATTCATCATTTTGACTGGCTCTACTGGGTACTCAAACCCTGGGTAACCTTTAGTTTTCGCCAGTATTACCGAAAAATTGAGGTTGTTGATGCGCACAAAATCCCAGCTCATTTTCCCGTTATCTTTGCCCCCAACCATCAGAATGCTCTGATGGATGCACTGGCTGTCCTTTATGCAACCCACGGACAACCTGTTTTTCTTGCCAGAGCTGATATTTTCAACAATCCTACCCAGGCCCGCCTGCTGCATTTTCTGAAAATTATGCCCGTATTTCGCATACGCGACGGTGCAGAAAATTTGAGTAAAAACGATGAAACTTTCCAGGCATGTTTGAGTGTTCTCCGCGATCGCCATGCGTTATGCCTCATGCCCGAAGGAAATCATGGAGATAAACGGCGCCTGAGACCTCTTGTAAAAGGCATTTTTCGTATTGCCATGCTCACCCAGGAAGAACTGGGTGAATCGATCCCGGTTCAAATGGTGCCCGTTGGGCTGGACTATGATCATTACCAGAATTTCAGAAAATCTCTCCTGATTCAATTTGGTGATCCCATTGATGTTTCCGGGTTTTTGCCCCTCTATCGCGAGAATAAACCCCGGGCTTTCAATGCCATGCGGGAAACTCTGGCCCAAAAGCTCAGCCAGTTGATGATTGATATCCGGAATGATGAGTTTTACGATGTCATCCATGAACTCCGCTTTATTTATACCCCTCACTTCGTGGATGGAAACCATTACGCTGCATTCCGGTTCGATAAAAATCTTACCAGTGTGCTGGACCGCATTACCCAGGAACATCCCGAAAAAATGGAACCCCTCGCATCGAAAGTGCGGGAGATGAAAGAAGGAACCGAAAAACTATACCTGAGGTACTGGCTATTCAGAAAAAAAGCGTTTCAGTCTTTCCCTTTTTTGCCTTCCCTTTTCCTTCTTGTTTTTGGTTTCCCTTTATTTTTGTACGGTTTCGTTCACAACATTTTCCCTTACTGGTTTCCGGTACGATTCATCCGGATCCGGAAAGTCAAGGACCCACAGTTTCATAGCTCCTTTAAATTTGTGCTGGCTTTTCTGTTGTTTCCATTGGTTTATCTGCTGTTCTTCCTGACAAGCCTTTTTGTCCTGCCCCATTTCTGGCTGAGCCTGCTTTACCTCCTGAGCCTGCCTCTTACGGGTCTTTTTGCATTCCGATATTTCATTCAATGGAAAAAAGTGAAGGGTTTTCTGCGTTTCAGAAGAATGAAAAAACGTAATAACCCTGATCTTGCCCACCTGATGCAGTTGCATGACGACATCATTCAAATCGTGCAACGCCTCCTTGCTTCAGAGACATAATTTTTTCAGCATGAAGTTTAACGATAAAACAGTATGGATTACCGGTGCTTCTTCAGGAATTGGAGAGGCACTTGCCCACGCCTTCTCGGACGAAGGAGCGGATGTGGTTCTTTCTGCACGCTCTGAAAAAAAACTGGAAGAAATCAGGCAACTGATTGAGAAAAAGGGAAGAAAAGCATGGGTTTTGCCGCTTGATCTGGCAGATACAGAATCCGTGAAAACAGCCGCATCACGTGTCGAAACCCTTGTGCCTGCAGTTGACATTCTGGTGCATTGCGGCGGAATCAGCCAGAGGTCGAGGGTGCATGAAACCCTTCTGGAAGTGGACAGAAGGATTATGGAGGTTAATTTCTTCGGAACTATTGCATTAACGAAGGAAGTACTGCCCCGGATGCTGGCCCGTAAAAAAGGCCATATCGTAGTCATTAGCAGTGTGATGGGGAAAATAGGCTTCCCCGTGCGCTCAGCCTATGCGGCTTCCAAACATGCCCTGCATGGTTTTTTTGAAACCCTGTGGACCGAATACCATCGCGATGGAATTGATGTGACCATGGTCTGCCCCGGCATGGTACGAACCAATATTTCGTATCATTCGCTCGAAGGAGACGGGAAGGAGCATGGGGTGATGGACCCCCGGCAGGCCGGAGGAATTTCGCCCGAAAAATGCGCCCGTAAAATCATCCGGGCCGTTAAAAGAAAGCGCCATGAAGTTTATATTGGCAAGGAACAAATCCTGATATACCTTCGCAGGTATATTCCCTGTCTGTTTTTTGCCATCGTTTCAAAGTTTAAACCAACATAAATTTTTTTCTTTTTCCCCGTCGTTTCATCTCCGGGTTTCGTGTTCAAATGCCTGACATAAAATTGTGAAAATGAACCATATAATGCAGAATCAATAATCAAACATATATTGCATGGAGAATTTGCCGATCATCAGTGGTATACAACAAGTAGGAATTGGGGTGCCCGATGTACACCAGGCATGGAAATGGTATCGTGAGTTTTTCGGAACTGACATCCGTATTTTTGAAGATAAGGCAGAAGCACAACTCATGCTTCCCTATACGGGTAATGAACCTCGCAGCAGGCATGCTGCACTGGCCATCAACCTGCAGGGAGGAGGAGGTTTTGAAATATGGCAATACACCGAACGGATTCCTCTGCCTCCCCAATCCCCTGTTCTGACAGGAGACCTGGGTATTAATGCAGTCAAAATAAAAGCAAAAGATGTGCACCAGACCCATCGGTACTTCAAAACAAGAAACGGAAATCTTTCTCCTGTTTTGAAAGATCCGGCCGGTCAGGATACTTTTTTCATCCGCGATCCGTATGAAAACCTCTTTCAGATTGTTCCCGGCAATGACTGGTTTCTTAAAAACAGAAGACATACGGGAGCGGTGTACGGAACAATCCATGGTGTTAGTGATATCGAAAATGCCAGAAAAGTGTACTCCGGAATTCTGGGCTATGACGAAGCAGTATATGACGTTACGGGGACATTTGAAGATCTGGCGCATCTGCCAGGTGGAAGTTCCCGCATGAGAAGGGTGCTGCTCCAACACAGCAAAAAGAGAAAAGGAAGTTTCAGTGCACTTTTTGGCTCAAGTCAGATCGAACTGATTCAGGTCCTTGACCGCCAACCGCGACGGATTTTTGAAGACCGCTTCTGGGGAGATCTCGGATTTATTCATCTTTGTTTTGACATTTCAGGTATGGATTCTCTTCGCCATCTTTGTGAGGATAAAGGATTCCCTTTTACGGTTGACAGCTTTGCCAATATGAACGGGCAGTTCGATATGGGAGAAGCAGCCGGTCATTTTGCCTACATTGAGGATCCCGATGGTACACTGATTGAATTTGTTGAAACCCTTCGTATTCCGATTGCAAAAAAACTGGGGATTTATCTGAATCTCCGGAAGAGAAACCCCGAAAAATCACTGCCGCGCTGGATCATTCGGGCACTGGCACTTGGTCGCATCCGCGACTGAGTGACGGAGATCATTTCTCCCAGTACCAGTTTGCATAGGTAATGTAATTCTCGGCAATGCGGGTAATCATTTCCCGAACCTGTTCTTCTTCTACCCCCTTTAGGCGCCGGGCAGGAATACCTCCGTAAACGCTACCGGATTCGATGAAGGTTCCCTCCAGAACAACGGCTCCGGCAGCCACAATGGAATGCCTGCCCACCTTGCAATGATCCAGCAAAATGGCACCCATGCCTATCAACACATCATCGTCAATTTCGGCACCATGCAAAACAACATTATGACCTACCGATACGTTGTTGCCGATCAGGGCTACGGACTTCCCATACAAGGTATGAATGATGCTTCCGTCCTGTATATTCACCCGGTTGCCCAACCGAATGGAGTTGACATCACCCCGTAGTACCGTGTTAAACCATATGCTGCAGTAATCGCCCATAACAACATCACCTATTATTACTGCATTGTCAGCCAGATAACATTCTTTGCCGAACTTAGGGGTAAAACCCCTTACTGTTTTAATAAGCGCCATATATGTTGCAGAAAATATGAATAACTCATTTTTTCGCTTTCCAAATATATACCTTTGCCCATCACTTAAAGAAAATGAGCAGACAAAGGTACCATTTTTCGGTCAGTCAGGCCGGGGAAACTGTCCTTTCTCAGTACTATGGCACGCTGGACTGTACCTGGCTATTGCCGACGTTTTTTTCCGGTATCGGGCGCCGGTATTTACCCGAAAATGAATTACAGTACCTTTATACCTGATCAAAAGTATATGTCTTAACCTTTTTGTTCCATGGTGAAAAAAGTTCAACGGCGCGACGAAATTGTTGTGAAATTTGCAGGAGATTCCGGCGACGGGATGCAGCTTACCGGAAGTCTTTTTGCCGATATGGCTGCCAAAACCGGGCTCGACCTGGCAACATTCCCTGATTATCCGGCCGAAATCAGGGCTCCTCAGAATACTCTCGCCGGGGTTTCAGGTTTTCAGGTCCGCATCGGGAGCAAGAGAATCGAAACCACGGGGGATCAATGCGATATTCTGGTAGCCATGAATCCTGCGTCCCTGAAAGCCAACCTCAAATGGGTAAAACCGGGAGGGACCATCATTGTGGATGCCGACACGTTTACTCCGGAAACAAACCAGAAGGCAGGTTTTTCAGAAAATCCTCTGGAAAATGGGACCCTCGGTAAATATTACCTAATCAAAGCTCCGGTTACCACGCTGACCCGGGCAGCTCTAAAAGACATGAAACTCGACGGTAAGTCAAAGGAAAGAACCAGGAACATGTTCGTTCTTGGCTTCGTTTGTTATCTGATGTCATGGAAACCTGATTCTTTACTGGCTTACTTCAAGGAGAAATTCAAAAAGAAACCGGAACTGGCTGAAGCAAACATTGTTGTTCTGAAAGCCGGGTACGATTACGCTGATACAACGGAGGTACTGCCTTCCATAATCCATATTTCAAAAGCCAAAATGCCTCCGGGCCGTTACCGAAATATAACCGGAAACATTGCCACTGCCTGGGGATTATTGGCTGCTTCGGAACGCTCAGGGCGGCCGCTTTATCTTGGGTCCTATCCCATTACTCCTGCTACCGATATTCTGGCTGAACTGGCAAAACACAAATCATTAGGAGCTGTTGTGTTGCAGGCTGAAGATGAAATTGCCGGGATCTGTTCGGCTATTGGAGCAAGTTTTACCGGTTCCCTGGCGGTAACAAGCACCTCCGGTCCGGGATTTTCGCTTAAGAGCGAAGCGCTTGGTCTGGCTGTTATGACCGAACTTCCATTGGTTGTAATTGATGTTCAGAGAGGAGGACCATCCACCGGACTACCTACTAAATCGGAACAATCGGACCTGATGCAGGCTCTATTCGGACGCAACGGGGAAGCACCTCTGGTGGTTATGGCAGCCTGCTCCCCGGCTGATTGCTTCTATGCAGCTTACGAAGCTTCTAAAATTGCCCTCGAGCACATGACCCCTGTTGTGCTTCTGTCCGACGGTGGTATTGGGAATGGTTCTCAACTCTTTCGAATCCCCGATGTCAAATCCCTGCCCTCCATCAATCCTCCTATCGCCAAGCCCAACGATCCCGAATATAAACCCTATAAACGTGACCCTGATACCCTGGTACGCAAATGGGCTCTCCCCGGAACGGAAGGCCTTCGTCACAGAATTGGCGGACTGGAAAAGGAAAATATAACCGGTACCGTTACCACTGATCCTCTTAACCACGAACTGATGGTTCAGTTACGGGAACAAAAAATCGAAAAAATAGCCGATTTTATTGCTCCCCAGGAAATCATTGGAAATCAAACCGGCGACCTTTTGGTGGTAAGCTGGGGAGGAACCCTTGGCAGTACACAGGCTGCCGTAGAAGAAATGCAGGAAGAAGGGTATTCTGTCAGCCTTGCTCATTTCCGGCATATTCTCCCTCTCCCGCGCAATACCCGTGAAGTCCTGTCAGGCTTTAAAAAAATCGTGGTCTGCGAACTCAACCGGGGCCAGTTTGTGAACTACCTCCGGATGAAATATCCTGAATTTTCATACCTGCAGTACAATAAGGTTCAGGCTCTTCCTTTTACCATCGAAGAACTAAAGAATACTTTTGAAAAAATAATCAAGGAGGCATAAAATATGGCTGACTTTCAAAATATGACCATTGAGCGCTCCAGCGTGGAACTGACCAAGCAGGATTTTGTTAGCGACCAGATGGTCCGCTGGTGCCCCGGTTGCGGCAATCACGCTATCCTGAGTGCCGTGGCTAATGTATTTCCCAAAATCGGCTACCGGAAGGAAAATTTTATGATCGTTTCAGGAATTGGATGTTCCAGTCGATTTCCTTATTATGTAAACACCTACGGTTTTCATGGGATCCACGGCCGGGCTCTTGCCATTGCCACCGGTATGAAAATTGCCAATCCGCACCTAAGCGTATGGGTGGCAACAGGAGATGGTGATTCTCTGGCCATAGGAGGAAACCATTTTATTCATGCTATAAGACGGAATGTTGATATCAATGTACTGCTGTTCAATAATCAGATATACGGGTTGACCAAAGGACAGTACTCTCCCACTACTCCCATGGGGACTGTAACCAAAACCTCACCGCACGGAACCATTGAACATCCTTTCAATGTGGGCGAACTGACCCTCGGTGCCCAGGGAACCTTCTTTGCACGCGCAGTAGATAACAATATCCCGCTGATGACCGAAGTAATGTTTGAAGCAGCCAAACATGACGGCACATCTGTTGTTGAAATTCTTCAAAACTGTGTGATTTTTGCTGACAAAGCTCACGAAATGATTACCGGTAAAGAATACAGGGACGAAAACCAGATTCATCTGCGCAACGGCGAACCTATGGTTTTCGGGAAAAATCGCGATAAAGGAATCCGCCTCAATGGCACGCAACTCGAAGTAGTCAAGATCGGCGAAAACGGAATCACTATTGACGATATTCTTGTTCACGACCGATACCAGCAGGACCCCGGTATTCATCTCATGTTGGCCAAAATGGCTCCTCCCAGATTCCCTGTGGCAGTCGGTGTCATCCGGTCGGCCATGTACCCTACCTATGACGATTTGGTGACCCAGAAAATACAAAATGCCAGGGAAAAAGAAAAAATCAAAACAGTTACGGATCTTCTCAACAGCGGCGATACCTGGGAAATACAGTAAAACAAAATTCTATCCCTGTAACAAAATAAGCCGAATGGCAATGGCACCACCCGGCTGAGGTAATAATCCTGTATATGCTCCGTCTTTTTATTTTTGATGGAAACGCTCCATGCCCCTGTCCAGAAAGGCAATAAATTTGCTGATATTGAATTCTGCACCCAGCGGGCCAGCCAGAAGATTGCCCTCCGGATCGGTAATGGCGTACAGAGGCTGCGTATTGCTCCGGAATTTTTCAATCTGAAGATCGGCATTTCTGGCTCCTATTGTCTTTTTTACCTTCCCGTCCACTGGTGAGGTAATCCACTTTTCCCGGGGCATTTGATAACGATCGTCCACATAAAGGGCAATAATGACGAAATTCCGGCTAAGCCTCTCGAGTACTGCCGGATCGGACCATACTTCTGCTTCCATTTTCTTGCAATTGCTGCAGGCATGCCCCTTAAAATCCAGAAAAACAGGCTTATTAAGCGCCCTGGCACATGCCATCCCCTGTTCAAAATCGAAATACCCCTTCAACCCGTATGGCAAAGTAAGTATATCTGAATACAAAGGAACGTCACAAAGTTCTTTATTACCGGATAATGATCCGGAAATGCCGGTATTCATTGATACCTGCGCAGATGATTTTGCCGGAGGTATAAGCGAACCAACCTCTTTCAACGGTGCACCGAACAAACCTGGTATCAGATAAACAGCAAATGCGAAGGAAGCTGTGGCCAGCAGGAATCTGGGGAATCCAATATAGGGAAGTTCACTGTCGTGGGCAAATCTGATCTTTCCGATCAGGTAGAGACCCAGTAAAAGGAATAGAACAATCCATACTGATAGATATACCTCTCTCGGAAGAAAATCCAGGTGATAGCTTTCACTTATATTGCTAAGAAATTTGAGTGAAAAAGCGAGCATGAGAAAACCCAAGACTACTTTGACAGCATTCAGCCAACCGCCTGATTTTGGAAGGTTTTTCAAAAGCGAAGGGAACATGGCAAACAAGGTAAAGGGCAGGGAAAAAGCGAGCCCGAAACCAAACATTCCCAGAACCGGTTTCAGGGCAAGTCCGCTGGCCGCTTCCACCAGAAGGCTACCTACAATTGGGCCGGTGCAGGAAAAGGAAACGATAACGGTGGTAAGTGCCATAAAAAATGCTCCGGCCATGCCTCCCCTGTCAGCCTGCCGGTCGAGCTTGTTGGCAAGGGATGAAGGAAGAATCATTTCGAACATACCAAAGAAGGAAGCGGCAAATATGACAAACAAAAGGAAAAAAATAGAATTAGACAGCCAATGCGTGCTTATCTGATTGGCGGCATCTGCTCCTCCTTTAAAAACGGCAACCAGAACACCAACCAGGGTATAAACCAGCGTAATGGAAAGACCAAAAATGAATGCCTGAAAAACTGCTTTACGCCTGTTCTCCTGATTGCGCATAAAAAACGATACCGTCATTGGAATCATCGGGTAAACGCAGGGGGTAAGAATACCACCCAGACCTGCCAGCAACGAGAGAAGAAAAAAGCCCCATAATGACCGCCCCTGCCCGGAAGGTGCTGTTTGTTCTTCCGGCTTTGCCGTTGCATTTGCGCCGGAAACCTGCGTGGTGGCTTCCGATGCGGTATCAACGGGCACACTCTCCAGTCCCTTACCTGCCAATGGTATGGTAGATTCCTGGATTCCGGACCCGGTAAGCTCAAACTGAAATTCTTCCTGTGCAGGAGGAGTACATTCCTTATCACTGCAGCTCATAAACTCCACATATCCGCTTATGGTTACCTTACCGCTCTTCAGAATTCTGATCTTCTGACCGAATTGTGCTTTACCGTCAAACAGTTCAACCTGAATATTGAAATTGGGATCCTGTTTGACAACCGGTTTAATGAGGGGGAAAATTTCCCCCTGGAGCTGATAATCGGACGATGGATTGAAATGGAAAGAAGTGGGTATGGGGCCTCCGTCGGGGATATTTACCCCATACATGTGCCAGCCTTGTTTTACCGTGGCAGTAAAAAGCAACTCCGCTTCATTGCCCGAAGTCTGTCGCGAGGAAAAATCCCACGATACCGGGTTTACAATCTGTGCTTCCGTTAAAAAAACAAAGAAAATTTGAACACCAAGGAAGAGGGCAATTCGTCTCATAGAGTGATGGTATAAAAAACGAAACTATAACAATTCTTCTTCCTCTTTGTTGAAAAAGTGGTATTCGAGAAACTGGTAGGATTCCATTTCCCTTACAATAATCCTGCACCGGTAGCGCCATGCCCACCTGATTCGCAGTGAGATGAATCCTTTCGTCAAATAGGCGGCTATATAGGGATGTGTTTTCAGGATAACTTTACGAAGTTGATACTTACCAATAAAGTACGCCAGTTTGCTTTCAATTTGGTCAGTTAGCAGTATGGCGGGTGTAATCAGTCCGGTTCCGTTGCAGGAAGGGCATTTCTCAAGGGTATCAATATTCATTTCGGGTCGAACCCTCTGCCGGGTTATCTGCATCAAACCAAATTTACTCAGCGGCAGGATGGTATGTTTGGCTCGATCGCGTTCCATCAGCTCCTTCATCCGATCATAAATCTGCTGCTTGTGCTCATTGGTTTGCATGTCAATGAAATCGATCACGATAATCCCTCCCATATCCCTGAGGCGCAATTGCCGGGCTATTTCTTCTGCAGCAGCCAGGTTAACATCAAGCGCATTGGACTCCTGATCCTGTGCCGATTTGGAGCGGTTACCGCTGTTTACATCAATTACATGCAGGGCTTCGGTATGTTCGATTATCAGATAGGCACCGTTTTTAAAGGATACCGTTTTACCAAAAGAGGATTTTATTTGCTTGACAATACCGAAATGCTCAAAAATAGGCTCTGAACCGGAATACAGCTTAACGATTTTTTGTTTTTCAGGGGCAATGGTGCTGATGTAGTCCCTGATCTCCTGATAAACAGTTTCGTCGTTGATATAAATGCTGTTGAATGAAACATTGAGCAGGTCGCGCAAGATGGCCGAAGTGCGGTTAAGTTCCGAAATAATCAGCCGGGGAGGATGAACTCCCTTAATATTTTCAAAGGCTGTTTCCCATTTTCGGATCAGGCTCCTGAGTTCGGCATCCAGTTCGGCTACTTTTTTATTCTCAGCAGCTGTCCGGATGATGACGCCATAGTTTCGCGGCCTGATGCTCTGTATAAGCGTCTTCAGCCGGTTTCTTTCGTCGCTGTTTTCAATTTTCTGGGATACCGAAATCTTGTCGGAAAAAGGCATTAATACAAGATTCCGACCTGGTATGGATATTTCGGAAGTAAGCCTGGGCCCCTTGGTAGAAATGGGTTCCTTGGTAACCTGTACCACAATCAGCTGGCCTCCGGTAAGAATATCCGTAATTTTACCATTCTTGTCAATATCAGGCTCATTCCTGAACTTTGACAATCCGGGAAGTTTTCCTTTACGTGACAGAGCCGTTTTCAGATAGCTGTTCAGCGACCGGAACTGCGGTCCCATATCCAGGTAGTGTAAAAAAGCATCCCGTTCGTAGCCAATATCTATAAAGGCCGCATTCAGGCCAGGCATCACCTTTTTTACCCGTCCCAGGTATATGTTCCCTACCGCATATTGATTGTCAGGTTTTTCCTTGTGAAGCTCAACCAAACGTTTGTCTTCCAGAAGGGCAATCGATATATCGGAAGGAGTTACATCAATAATAAGATCATTTACCACAATACGCTTTGTTTTTCCATTACTTCAGAAGACAACAAACCTAAAAACCCTTCAGGATTTTTAGGTTTGCCATAAATAAGTATGGTACACTGATTTACCGGTTCTTCTTCTTATGCCGGTTCTTACGCAGACGTTTTTTTCTTTTGTGGGTAGACATCTTGTGCCGCTTTCTCTTCTTACCGCTTGGCATATCTCCTCAGTTTTTCAGTTATTTTACGTTTGTCTTCACCTTCTGAACAAATGACTTGGCGGGTTTGAACGCCGGAATATAGTGTTCAGGAATAATAATGGTTGTATTCTTCGAAATATTCCGGGCTGTTTTCTTAGCTCTTTTCTTTACAATAAAGCTACCAAACCCCCTTAGATAAACATTCTTATCCTTCACAAGGGATTCTTTAACAGCTTCCATAAAGGCTTCCACAGTTCTCTGAACCGTCACCTTCTCGATTCCAGTATTCCTGGAGATTTCGTTTACGATGTCAGCTTTTGTCATGTTTAAAATCTTTTAATATCAGTGAATTACAAACAATTAATTCAAATCGGTCTGCAAATATAAAAGTTTTTCTATTATTACGAAAATGTGCTGTTAATTTATTGCCTGTTAGTAAGGTATTTGTTTTATTAGGTGTTCCATGTCTCTATTCCTGAAGAAACAGTCGCAGATCCTCTTCAGAAATTATTTACAAACCTGATTCATGCATTAGAAATGCATTCATCACCTTCCAGGCCAATAAAATCTTCGATTCATCGGAGTTAACCCGGATGCCATCACTAGATCCTTCCCCTCTATGCATTGGTTCGCTGCTCTCCTAATGCATAATCCGGGTTAAAAAAATTATTCACTATCCTTGCCGAACGAATCAGGTACTATTATTGTTTAAAACCTGAATTACATATCAGAGATGCAATGAACCCATGCAGAGCGAAACAGCATCAGGGCAGGTATCCGGTCCTGGCTTGTAAATACAGAATATGTCTAAAATCAGGACTATTCAGGTAAAAATATTTTTTCTAACTTTTTTAAGAGGGGAAACCAATGAAAGGATCTGTTTCAGAAACAATACGCAGCAAAATAAAAGCATGGTACAGAAAAAACAGGAGGGATCTGCCCTGGAGAAAGACATCCGATCCTTACCATATATGGGTCTCGGAAATCATCCTTCAGCAAACAAGGGTTTCACAGGGCATTAGTCATTATCTGAAATTTGTATCCCGTTTTCCTGACCTGAAAACACTTGCTGCAGCAACAGAAGAAGATGTGCTGAAAACCTGGCAGGGAATGGGGTATTATACGCGTGCACGAAACCTGTATAAAACTGCCGTGCTAATTACAAACTCATATAATGGTATTTTCCCCGGAACCCCGGAAGAGCTTGTTAAACTGCCTGGAATCGGTTCCTATACGGCGGCAGCCATTGCCTCTATTGCCTACCGATACCCCGTTCCAACCATTGATGCAAATGTTATACGGATCATTGCCAGGTTGTATGGCATGCAGCAGGATATCCATTCGGTAGGTTTAAAGAAAAAAATTGAAACTCTGACCATGGAACTGTTGGATCAGGAAAACCCTGGAGAATTCAATCAGGCCATGATGGATTTCGGATCGCTCCAATGTACTCCGGGGGTTCCCGGGTGTAGTTCCTGCCCCCTGAACCAGTATTGCAAGGCTCATCTTACGGGCATGGAAGATAAAATTCCCATGAGAAAGGAAAAAAAGAAGCTTCAGCACCGCTATTTTCATTACCTGGTACTTACTGACCATGGGCATGTCTGGCTGCATAAACGAACAGGAAATGACATCTGGCATTCGCTGTATGAATTTCCTCTTGCAGAAATGCCTGCAGGAAAACAACCGGATGCTGAAAGCTGGTACAAAGCTACCGGCATTTCAGATATTCAGCCTGAAAAAATCTCAAAAACCTACCGGCACACACTTAGCCATCAAATGATCCATGCTACGTTTTACCAGGCTACAATTCCTCCCGGAAATAAACAGCCCGGAGATGAACTTGTACGCGTCCCGGTACAGTCGATCGGAACATACCCCCTGCCGGTGCTCATTGCCAGGTACCTTGCCGATTCCGGAACTGCAGATTACAGGCAAAAAGGATAACGATTATTTTTTGTATTTTTGCTTAACCAATTGTTTCAAATCCATAAACATGAATTCCGTTAATAAAGTTATTTTGATAGGTAATGTTGGTAAAGATCCTGATGTAAGGTATCTGGAAGGCAACGTCCCGGTGTGCAGGTTTCCTCTGGCTACAAGCGAATCATACAGAAACCGGAGCGGAGAAAATGTTACCCAGACCGAATGGCATAACATAGTTCTATGGCGTGGTCTCGCTGAGATTGCACAGAAATTCGTTAAAAAAGGTACCCCCTTATATATTGAAGGACGTATTTCAACCCGATCGTTCGATGATAAGGATGGCAACAAGAGGTATGTCACTGAAATTGTGGCCAGCAATATTATCCTCCTGGGCAGAAAGCCTGACCAGCAGGCAGGAGAGGAAGGGAAAATGGCAGGGGGGCTGGAACCAGGCGAACCGTCAGTTCCGGAAGGTCCCTCCCCTCAACCTCAGGACGATGATCTGCCCTTCTGAGAACCCATGCCCATGAACCTGATTTTTCTGTCGTTTTTTTCCGCGGCAGCAATAACTGTCTATCCGGTTGGCCTTTCGGCCGGCATTGAAATCATTGTTGTCCTTCTTCTTCTGATCTTGTCAGGACTTGTTTCAGGATCGGAAGCCGCTTTCTTCTCCCTCACTCCCGCTGAGATAAAAAAAATTGAAAAAGGAAACGACCCCCGACATAAAGCTGCCGCAGGATTGCTTCACAAATCGGAAAACCTGCTGGCAACCCTTCTCCTGGCTAACAATTTTGTAAACATTGCCATTGTCATTACCTCTTCTTTCCTTCTTTCAGATCTGTTTGATTTCGGCTCCAATACTGTTTTGCTCTTCCTGTTTCAGGTGGTACTCATTACCTTTGTTATCCTGCTGTTTGGAGAAATGATGCCCAAAATACTGGCCACTTCTCAGGCTTATCGTTTTGTTCTGATGCTGGCCATTCCTCTTCAGATAATATGTTACATACTTTCTCCAATAACTGCCCTGCTGGTCAAATCGTCTTCCCTTTTCCGAAAGCAAATCAGAAGCAAACATGGGTCTCTTTCTCTGGATGATCTTTCCCAGGCGCTGGAGCTGACTTCTTCAGGACTGTCGGAAGAAAAGCAATTATTGGAAGGAATTGTCAGGTTTGGAAACATAGATGTACGCGAAATAATGAAGCCACGCCTCGATATTGTGGCTGCAGACATCCGGACACCCTTTTCGGGAATCATTAAAATTATTAATGAGTCCGGTTATTCGCGGATTCCTGTTTATGACAAAACCCTGGATAATATCCGGGGAATATTGTTTTCCAAAGACCTGCTGCCCCATATCGGCAAGAATGATTCATTCCGGTGGCAAAGTCTCCTGAGACCACAATATTATGTACCGGAAACGAAAAAGATCAGTGACCTCCTTCACGATTTTCAGCGCAACAAAATCCATATGGCCATTGTGATTGATGAATATGGAGGAACCAGCGGCCTGGTTACACTCGAAGACATCCTTGAGGAAATTATCGGCGATATTGTTGATGAAAGCGATGAGGAATCTCCTCCCGATTACGTTAAAATTTCTGATAATGAATACGTTTTCAGTGGCAAAATTCTTCTTCACGACTTTTGCAGAATCACATCAACTTCCATGGCAGAATTTGATGCTGTAAAAGGTGAAGCCGATACCCTGGCCGGGTTGATCCTTGAGATCAGGGGAGAACTGCCCGCAAAGGGAACGGAACTTACTTACGGACGGTTCCATTTTGTAATTGAATCTGCTGACGACAGAAAAATCAATTCGGTAAGAGTAACCATCAACCCCTGACATTATGCTGTTCAATCAAACCCGTTCTGTCTTTTTACTGCTAATCCCTTTGTTGGTTATGAGCCATGGGTGCCGTAAACATTTTACTCCCAAACCACGCGGCTATTTCCGTATAGACCTGCCCGAAAAACAATATAGGATGTATCGGTCGGATTGCCCTTTTTCGTTTGAATTTCCTGTGTATGCTTCTGTTGTACCCGATAAAGATAAAGATGCCGAACCCTGCTGGCTGAACATTCAGTTCGAACAGCTTCATGCCACCATTCATCTGAGTTACAAACAAATAAGAAAAAATCTGCCGGAACTCACTGAAGATGCACGCTCTTTTGTTTATAAACATACCATTAAGGCTGATGCTATCGGGGAAATACAACTTACCTATCCGGAAAGAAAAGTCTATGGAATTCTGTACGATATTGAAGGAAATGCCGCTTCGTCGGTGCAGTTTTTTCTTACCGACAGTACCCGGCATTTTATCCGCGGCGCTCTGTACTTTTCTACAACACCCAATGCTGATTCACTCGGACCAGTTATACGGTTTATCAGAGAAGATATTATTCATCTTACTTCAACTTTTCAATGGCTGAATTGAGAAAAATGTTTATTTTTGGCTTCTGCATCAATCCCTGTTGTAAACTATTAATGGATTAACTATTTGCAAAACAAGTAATTGACCGAATCAATCCGAACCCAACTTTTAATCTGGTTTTATTAGCAGAAGTAGCCTCACTTATCCATTATAGAATATGGGAGTCATCCATAAGAGTTACCCCGAACAGGATTGTGTTCTTGGAATTTGGGAGATTCAGGAAGATATTGACGCTTTGTACAATCTGGTGCAACTCGATGAGGAGGAAATTGCCCATCTTGAGAGTTTTCACAATGACCGCAGGAAAATTGAGTGGCTAAGCGTGCGGGCTCTGATCAACGATATGACTGGCAAGAATTCCAAAATAATTTATAACGGCAGCCATAAGCCGTATCTGCACGACTGGTCATACAATATAAGCATTTCCCATTCGGTGAATCTGACGTCGATACTTCTTTCAAGGCAGAGAAAAGTGGGTATTGATCTGGAATATATGTCACACGACATTGAAAAGATTCGCCATAAATTCATAAACGAACAGGAATATATCACTTCCCATCCTTTGCTCGTCAGATATCATTTATATATCCATTGGTGTGCCAAGGAAGCGTTATATAAAATCTGTGACAAGCAGGACATTAATTTTCGGATAAACCTTACCATTGCTCCGTTTGAGCCGGAAGAAAACGGTGAGATAAAAAGCACGGTTACCAATAAATACGGAACAGAGCAATATACCCTCAGGTATTTCCGGCTTGGCAACTACGTAATTGTATGGTGTATCAAGTGAACAATTGCTTCATGGTTTATCAGCATATTCTGGCAGCCCGTTCTGAAAAGCTTCTTGCAGTACTTGTTGATCCCGACAAGCATACGCCGGAGAGCCTCATGCAACTGGCAGATGTTCTCTGCGCAACCCCTGTTGATTTCGTTTTTGTCGGAGGAAGCCTTGTAGCAGGACGTCCCGACCAGGTAGTTGATCTTCTGAAGGAATCGGTGAAAAAACCTGTTGTTCTATTCCCCGGAAGCCTGCTCCAGATTAGTCCGAATGCCGATGCTGTTTTGCTGCTTAGCCTTATTTCAGGGCGCAATCCGGAGTTTCTCATCGGGAATCACGTGGTGGCAGCACCTTTTTTGAAAAAAAGCCATATTGAAGTTATTCCTACCGGATACATTCTCATTGAGAACGGATTTACCAGCTCGGTTGAATACATGAGCAATACCAAACCGCTCCCAGCCCGGAAACCCGACATTGCAGTGGCTACTGCCATAGCGGGAGAAATGCTGGGAATGAAGCTGATTTACCTTGAGGGAGGCAGTGGAGCAAGTCATCCTCTTCCGTCTCACCTGATACAACAGGTGAAAGACAATATAAGCATTCCCCTGGTTGTCGGAGGAGGTATCCGCACATCAGATGACCTGCAAATGGTTGCTGAAGCCGGAGCCGATCTGATTGTTATCGGCAACGCTCTCGAAAATAATACAGACAGAATCTATTCAATTCTGTCGGAATGGCCCTGTAAGAAAAAAAATAATTAACTTTAATTATCTCATTATCATTAAACCGCCTTTTATGAAAAAGAAGAAATCCTTCCGGTCGTATGATGACGAGTACATGGACCGTAATCCAAGGAAGATGACCAAAAAGAATTCTCGTAATCTGAAGAGGGAAATTTTTGAGGAGATCGAGGAAAACGAGGACATTGAGGAAATGTTCCGGGATTTCGAGTCGGAAGGCTACTACGACGAAGAAGACGACGAATAACACCTCCGGTTTATTTCTCTTCCGGAACCGTCATCCGGTTTTCTATCATCCTGTTCATATACTGTTGCATAAAGGCCTTTGCAAAGATTTCCAGTCGGGTCCTTGTATCTTTTTCTGTCTCAGCGAGGTTGTGGTTCAGCAGCGGGTCATGGCGAAGGTCGTACAGACCTGTTGTCGATTTTCCATTAAACTGAAGCATATAATCACCCTGAAAGATCTGAAAAACACCACTATGATAATTAACAACAAAGTGACCCGGTTCATGAAATACATCGAAGCCAAACGCAAAATAGGGTCTGTCATAATGCAGCATCCCCAGAACGGTTGGCATGATGTCGATCTGCTGGATCAGTTCATTGGATACAGAGCCGCTGTCAGCCCAGGGCATATAGAAAATGACAGGAACCCTGAACAATCCGGCACTGGTAAGATACTCAGGGTGCGTTGGCGTAGTCTGGGTATGATCGGCTGTAAAAACAAACAGGGTATTACGGAACCATGGCTCTTTGCATGCTTCAGCAAAAAACTGCTTCAAAGCATAATCTGTATAGCCAATGGTACGGTGAATAGGATGGGGTCCTGAGGGAAACTTTCCTGCGTATTTTGCCGGAAGCTCAAATGGATGATGGCTTGACACAGAAAATATCACCCCGAGAAAGGGTTCAGGAAACGATCCCAGCTTTTGTCTGAAAAACTGAAAAAACGGTTCGTCCCATATCCCCCATGTTCCATCAAAATCAGCATTTTTCCCATATTCTGACATGCCATAATAATGGTCAAAGCCGGCCAGCCGGGTAAACGAACTGAACCCCATGGAACCGTCTGGGGCACCATGGAAGAATGCCGTATAGTATCCCTTCTCTTTGAGCAGACTGCCAAGGCTGTTGATCTTATTATCGTAGTATTGTGTTACAATGTAAGGTTCCCTTACATGCGGAATACTGCTCAAAACCGAAGGAAGAGCATCAATTGATTTTCTTCCGTTGGCGTAACTGACCCTGAAAACAAGGCTGTGTTGGCAAAGCGAATCCATGAATGGAGTGTAGCCCCTGTACTTTCCATTCTCAAGATCTTTGTTGAAAAATCCGAAATTTTCCGTTCCAAAGCTCTCCAGAATAAAAACCACTACATTGTGTGGAACAAACGGGCCATCGGGGACAGGGTACTTTACAGGATTGTAAATAGCTTCCAGAGAGTCTTCGCTGGCAAAAAAGTGCACCTTCTCAAAATCCTGGATGCCGATGGTTTTATAAAGACAGAAAGGTGTATTAAGCACTATGTGGGTTTCCTTCGGTTCATCGACATACTCTCCTGCGTTGCTGAGCGTGATGGGCCGTGTACTGTGGCGGAATCCTCCCCTCACCCCACCGATAAACAAACCTACGCTCATGGCCATCACCACCAAACCTTTTATAAAATAGGAAATCAGCGGTTCCCTGTATCGGTCAGGCATCCGTGTACGCCGCACTCCGTATATAAGTATTGCAAGAAGTCCTAAAAAAAACAAGGTTGCCGGCCAGTAATCAAAAATAAACCGGAAGGAGAGCTTCCCCAGGTTGGTTTCATGACTGAACTCCCTGAAAAGGGTCATGGTAGTGCGGCGGAGGGTGAAACGGAAATAAATGAAATCGGCAACATTGGCAAGCAGAACAATGGAATTAGTTATGATAAAGACTGCATCAAAAATGATACGTGAAATACGGTTGTACTTCCATGGAAATGGCAAAATACAGAAAAGAATATACAGAACGTTGGTATAAAGAATGGCAACCGTGTCAAACTTGAGTCCGGCAGCCATAAATCGTATTACTTTGCCTACCGTAACTCCCTGAAAGAGAAATGTATTGAAAAAATAAAAACCCAGCCGGCAGAGACCGAACAGAAAATATATCAGAACAAGCCGTTTGAGCAAAACAATGAATGACGGCTCAGGAATAAGTTTTAAGATAAATGTTCCTTTCAGCCCTTTGATAAGAGGACTGCGTCTGTCACCGAAAATGCCTTCCATTTGTTTCTATCCTAAAAAAACCAATAAATATAGAAATAAAAGGTAATTTAGAAAGATGTTAAGCCAATATTACGAAGTAGGATATTTCTGTATTAATGCTGTGGCAACTTATAAGGTATCCGGAAGAAAAACGTACTCCCTTTTCCCTCTAAGCTTTCTACCCAGATGCGGCCCTGGTGCAGGTCCACAAACTCTTTGCACAAAGCCAGTCCCAGGCCTGACCCCTTTTCTCCCCTGGTACCTGTTGTACTTTCATTAAATGGTTGGGTAAAAAGCCGCTCAGCCTTGTCCGGCGAAATGCCAGTTCCTGTATCTCTCACATATATGGTAACTCCATCATTATCTACGGTGTAGCCTGCTGTTATTTCTCCTCCTGAAGCGGTAAATTTCAAGGCATTCGACAGGAGGTTACGGATAATCACCCCAAGCATATTCTTATCGGCCAAAATAGTGCAATGCTCTCCATAAGAATGATAAAGGCGGATATTTTTCCCGGCAGCCATTCCATGATGGGCATCCAGATATTCCTGCAAGAGGACCTGAATATCCACTGGTTCCGGGTTGAAAGAGAGCATTCCTGTTTGTGCACCAACCCACTGTAACAAGTTTTCGAGCAACTGACTTGCTTTCAAAGAAGTTGTATGAATATAACCTAATATTTCCCTGGTTTTTTCTTCAGAACATTTTCCTGTTTGAGCCAAAAGAACTTCAGAAAATCCGATTACCTGATTAAATGGGTTTCGCAAATCGTGGGCTATAATGGAAAGAATTCTGTCTTTGGTGGCATTCAACTGAGCAAGCCGTTTTTCATTTTCTGCCAGTTTTTCTTCGGCTTCTTTCCGGGCAGTGATGTCAAACAAAATAACAACACGTCCTTGTTGCCGGGTCCTATTGTCGTAAAGCGGAGAAATAGCTGCATGGAAAAATCTACGGCCGGAAGAGAGTTCACAGGGAAATTCTACCTCAGCAAGGGAATGCTTCCCAAGAAGGTTTTTCAGAGGACCAAGAACATCTGGAAAAGACGAAACCGGAACCCCAATCCACTGGTCATTAATAAACGGGAAATATTGCACCAAGGCAGGATTAAAGCTAATAACCCGTTGGTTGGCATCAAGAATAATTACCCCCTCCCTCATATCTCGAAAGACCGTTGTGAAAGCAACCGGAGTAACATCGAACAATCGTCTGAAAAAGATGCCGTATCCGATTATCAAACCTGAAAACATAAAACCGAACGGATTCAGGTCAACACCTTTGGGTCCAACTCCTGCAGTGTACAAAACCATTATCAGCCATGGCATTGCCGATCCAACCAGAATAATTTTAAATTGTTTCTTCTGAAGACCTTTGTGTTCTCTGTAGGAGGTATAGAACAACAATAATCCCGTAAGGATGGCAAAATTCAGATACAGAAACTGCAACCAATAGAAAAATCCGCGATCAAATGCCAGAACGGAAAGATTACCAAGCGACTCAAGGTGTATGTTGCGGTAATAAAGTCCATGCCGCGAAGTAGTCCAATGCATTACCACGGTAATCAACGGAATCACGAAAAAAAATGGAATGTACCTGTTCTTTAACCATCCGTCAGTTTGAGTATAACGTAAAACAAACAAAAGGTAAAAAGCTGGTATAAACGAAATACCAAAGTATTCCATTTTATTCCAAAACAGGGCATCAGAAAGTATTGTTGCATTAAGTTCCAAAGCATAAGCAAAAGAATAGACTGTTACACACAGCATCAACAGACAAAAGTTCAATATTCCGCGGTTACGTCTGAAACGAAAGGTGTATATTGTCAAAGTAAGGCTGACAAAGGAAGCCAGTAAAACAAAAATGACAGCAGGATGCAAAACCAGAAATTTAGCTTTAAAAATATATAAAATACCAGTTTGCTGGTCCAATCTATTGCAACAATTCCATAACGGTATTTCCTGCCGAACCATTGGGGAACATAATGTCGAGAAGAACAGAGATTGTAGGAGCTATGCAGGTTGGATCGTACATGGTGTTGATGTTCTGCCGACGGATTTTCCAACCGTACCATACCAGGGGAACATGCGAATCATAAGCCCAGGAAGAATTGGCTGTTGTACCATTTTCCGACTTTTCAATCCACCCGGGTTCGAGGTGTAGAATCACATCGCCCGAACGTTTCTGATTGTAATTGTTCTGAATTTTCCAGAGAATCCCGCTCGTAAAATTGGATTGCTGAAGCGTGGAGGCTGTTACTGCATTGGCTACTCCGGTAAACTGTACCAGAAAATTGGCAGAAGTGGTTTGAAATTGTTCCAGCGAAAGTTTGGAATCTTCAATCAATTGCTGGTTAAGATAAAGTTGCTGATTTTTATAATAGCTTATCCAGTCAGCTTTGCCGTACAGAATGTTCAGATAACTGGAAAGCAGTGCCATGGCCTGGTTGGCATTGAAAACACCGGAGGGCACTTTTGATTGTTCAAGATAACCTGGAATGTATGCAATACCACGGTCGGCTGTCAGGAAAACCAGCACATTTTCTCTCCCGATTGTCTCCTCGACAAAATTCAGGAAATGGGCTATATCTCTGTCGAGACGAAGAAAGAGGTCTTCTATTTCCACCGATTTGTTTCCATAGAGGGCACCGGCATTCCCTGTCGCCGTAAAAGTAACGAAGAGCATATCGGTCACGTTCCGCAGCCCCAGCGAATCATTCATT
Source organism: Bacteroidota bacterium (assembly GCA_029571215.1). Lineage (GTDB taxonomy): Bacteria > Bacteroidota > Bacteroidia > Bacteroidales > JAAYUG01 > JAAYUG01. Next base: position 8,108 of record JAKPTE010000013.1, on the reverse strand, counting down.
ATGACATTAATGGCAAAATCTTTCGTATACATATTACCGGCAGGAACATACCGTAACAGATCATAGTTCCTCTTTTCTTTCTTTTTCTGTGTCAGCTTGTTCAGATCATAAGGAAAGATAATCTGCCCCTGGATGCCTTTTTCATATTCATTTTTATCCGGAAGGCTTTCGGAGTACTGGTCAATGGGAAGCAACGGGTTCCATATTTCGGAGAGGTAAACATCAGCAATTTTCTTATTGTTGAAGGTGGTGACCCATTGCGGCAGAGAATCCATATACCAGGAACTGCTCATCCATCCGCCATTGGCAGGGTCAAACCAATAAGCTGCATTAGCTGAATGCCCTCCTGCCAGGATTGCCGGTTCCGGATCGAGGGCAATGCTGACTACTCGCGACTGTGGGCTGGCAAACCGAAGTTCATCGGAAACAGTGCTCGATACCATGCGATGAGGGGAATAAAAGCCAAATTCATAGCTTCCACCGACAGCCTTTGCTTTCTCGTCAGAAGCTGCCTTCACAGCGACTTTCTTTACTTTATCATACCACTCATCGGCAATGATTCCATGCACAGCCGGAAGGGCTCCTGTGGCTATGGTCGCCATCCCGGGAGCTGTCTGCGTAAAAAGATAATTATACCGCACATTCCTGCAAAATGCACCCTCACTTATCAGCTTCTTAAAGCCATCTTCCCCGAACTTATTCCAGTAACGGGAAATATAATCATACCGCATCTGACTTACGGTTATTCCTATTACCAGTTTCGGTTTTTCCGGAGGAATACGCCGCCCGTTCTGAGCTGACAGATCGCTTGAATTGATAAATAAGAAAAAATATACCGCAAAAACAAAAATAATTCTTGAAGAAAATGATGCTCTCACCTGCATATCCCCAGATTTAGAATGATAGGTTTTAAATCAGGTGGCAAATATATCAATATCCGTGCTTAATTTATCGGTTAAAGAAAGAATTCGATGGAACCGGGACTTTTATGTTGATCTTTGCCTCGTGCTTCAGGTTGGGTATGGCAGGGATTCTTTATGACTGACGGTCTTTACAATGAAATTGTTGAGACAAAGCAAGGAATTCACTGTGCCATTTTTATAAATTTCTTACTGCACTTCCCTTTCCTGTCAGATGCAGTAATCAGGTAAACGCCGGGTTCCAGACCCCGGAGATTAATAATAAGTTGATCCTCCCGTGCAGCCCGGACAGAAGGAATCTCAAATCGAATATTCCCCTGCACGTCAAAAATGCGAATTCTTAAAGAACCTGCCGATTGCATAAAGAATTGAATTTTTAGATCCTCAGCCACAGGATTCTGCAGAATGGCAAAGCAGGGTCCGGATTGGTCAGGGTTGCCCGATGAATCAGCAGAATCAGGCACCATAAATACGCTGATTCTTACCATACTGTCCGGAGGTATTGCAACGTTCAACAGCCGGTCTTTGTAACCAGCAGCCTCTGCCCTGAATGTATATTCTCCCGGCGGAAGAAAACGCACAAAATATCCTGAAAGGGAATCACTTTCCACAGCCGAATTGGCTGATGCCACATCATGACCGGGAATGCTCAGTAGCGCCCGGAGCGGTTTTCCTGTAAGACTGTCAAAAACAAATCCCTGGATTCCCCTCAGGGCTTCTTCAAGATATCCCAACAGGCTGCGGAAATTCGAATTCCAATAGACAGGAATAAGAGAAATATCCGGTATCTTGATAGTGCTCACTTCGATGGTAACTTCTCTCCCCCTGAGAAACCAGGTAACATAATCCTGCCTCCCTCCTGTTATGCGGTACCAATCGTATCCATTTGTTACGCCTGAAACATAAGGGCTGGTAAAATAACCAGGCGGACCATACCTATGGGCAGAATCAGCATATCGTAAGCTGATCTGATGAAACCATATATCATCCGGATGCCTTTCATACCAGGTATCCCAGGGATAATTAACCACTTCGGCTCCCCCGTGAAAATTGGCCGAAAGAGCAAAATGCTTTCCCTGCATATACCTCATCATAGACTGGGTTTCCATTTGCCATTGGTTTCCATCGGGATGCTCACCGGCAGCAGGATCTGGAAAATTACGGTTCAGATCAATAGCATTGGCATTGAAACGGGTAGCGCCGTAAACGGTGGTATCCGAAATCTTGAAAGTGCCATCGGGATTAGCCAGTGGATTAATATAGATTTCCAGGTTATCAATCAGTCGTTTAATGTGGGGTGATGTACTATAACCCGTTAAAAGGGAATCAATAAGATGGAGCATAAGCATACAACCCGTCAACTCATCTCCGTGAATAGACGAAGTGAGAAATACTCTTGGTTCGGACTCTTCCATATTGACCGAATCGGAGATTTTAAGTGCCAGGAGGAGTTTGCCTTTTACTGTATAACCTATCGTATCAAGCCGCGAGATAAAAGGACTTCCTGAGGCGGACGATTGCATCCTCTGCAAATACTCTGCATAGGATGGATAATGGTCCCAGTAGGTTTCCCGGATGCTTTTCAGATGCGTATCGGGAACAAACGATAAAGAAGGAGGAACAAGCACCCGGAAAGGAATGCCCAATGAAAGGAATCGCTCATATTGCTTTCTGTTAACATAAGCAGTGATCTCCTTTCCCTTAACGGCATCAATGGAAACGTAAGCTGATAATTGATCCAAGGAAAGGGAGGCAGGACGATCGAAGGCAATGATTGCCTCGCCCCGGAGGTTCAGATATTCCTCAATTTTTGCCGTATCCTGTGCTGAAACAGTCCGCAGGCAGAAAATAAAGATCAGGAACAGCGTATGCCTCATATGCCAAATGTACTACATATTCCACAATTGTGAAGCGGGCGGCAAAAAAACCGGGGGTGGCAGCCAAGCCGACACCCCCGGACATCCCTCTACTAACTAATCAACTGATTAACTAACCAACCCTTATATCTTAATCAACATCCCAAAATACCTTCGTTTTGAGGTTATCTGTGCTCTGCACAGCCTTGTAGTTTTCGGAGTTAAGTTTTTTCTCCGTATCGGGAAGCACAAAACGTACAGGAGGATTGGGCTGATCGCTGCCTGCATCAACCATGAACTGAAGATCAGGTTTGTTAAGTCTTCTCAGTTCGGCCCATGTCTGAGGCATTTGTGAAATACCCGTATTGAGCCATTTTTGTGTTCCGATAAGGTTTATCTTGTCGGTATTGGCATCCCAGCTAACACCAGGCTGTTGCAGATATGCATCAATATCAGCCGGATCGGGTGAAGCGAGCGGCGCGCGGAAAGTTCCGGTGGAGTTAATTTTGTAATACAGTTCGATAGACTGTTTCACACCGGTTTCATAAGCGGCCTTTGCATCACCAAGAGAGTACTTGAGATATGCTTCTGCCTTCAGGAAGCTGACTTCCGCTGCGGTAATAACCCAGCCTGGGAAGAAATTATTCCTGCTGAAGGTTGCAGTATCGTAGCGGGCAATCAATCCATTGCTGATTTTGGTATTCTGATCAGCCGAGTTTTCAAGAGGATCCAGTCCAACATAATCGCCATCTGCATTGGGATCGAACATGGCAGGGAGACGCGGGTCGCTGTTGTTCACCATATGATCGATAATTGCCTTGGGTGCCAGGTTGTACATGCCCCAGGTTTCGAAGCCATCCACTATTCTCCAGTGTGAATTGGGGTTATCGTACGTGGTAAGGTTGGGAGCCTTGGCATCGATCATGATGTTTTCATTATTATTATCCACAACCGGGTACTTCGAAGGATTACCCAGAATGGCAGCTACTTCGCTCTGCACCCTAGACTGGAAAGAAGGCACACCAGAAACCCGCATCAGCATTCTTAACCTGAGCGAGTTGCAGTATTTCTTCCAGAGAGTCAGATCTCCGTCGTTCAGAAAATCCTTCGATTTGAAAACATTCTGATAGAATGCCGGAACATTAATGTCGGCCAGTTCATCAGCTATATTTTTCAAATCATCCAGCATGGCGGTGTAAATCTCCTCACCTTTGTCATATTTTGGCAGGGATTTATTAAGATCTCCCAGATTGGTTTTCAGTTTTCCTGCTTCACTCCAGGGAATATCACCCCACATATCGACAATCTGCTGTGTTTGGTCATAGAAGAATATAGTGGCTGCCAGCATGAAGATCCTTTTATCGGATTTGTCAACTTCACTGGATTCTTCATACAATTTCTGCAGTTCCCTGTATTGTGCCATGGGTCCGGTGTAGAAGTTGGTCCAACGGTCATTCAGCGCACTGGCATCAGGGATGTACTGTTTTTCACTGTTAACCCATCCAAGTACCTGGGTATAGTGACCCATGGTCGGACTTTCTACCACGAAGAAACGCCAGTAATACGGCATTACATATATAACGGGAGCCTGAAGAACTCCGGCAAAGAAATTCTCTACCGTAGCCTTGGAAGTTTTCCCCGGATCCGGATACAATTCTTCCAGTTCCGATTGCCTGCAACCATTCAGTGTGGTTACAAGGGCTATCATTGCAATTAACACAATTCTTTTCATGCGTCAGTTTTTTAAATCAATTTATCCAATAGCGGATCAGAAGTTTGCCCTTATAGAGAAACCAAAACTTCTCGTGGCAGCATTCGTGCCGCTTTCAATTGCAGAGTTCACCCAGTAGGAACCAATGGTTACTTCAGGATCGAGATGCGGGATAGTCTTATAGAGGAAGAACAGGTTCCTTCCGATGAGAGAGATGGTAAGTCTGTTGCAGCCAATTTTGCTGGTCAGACTTCCGGGAAGGGTATATCCAAGGGAAAGTTCACGGAATTTGACATAGCTGTTTTCAAAAACTGCCTGATCATACCGTGAGTTGGGAATCCCCCAGGCCGGGTTGGCTCCCCATGTGAAGGTATTCAGATAATAATTCGGAGCATCCACTACAATGTCGTTGGGAGTACCGTCAGCCTTTACGCCCGGCAGAATAATACCATCGTGATAAACCTTTTCTCCATTCGGCCCGGTGGCTCCATCGTAACGTACCAGATGGTCGCTGGCATCAACATAATAGGAAAGACCACCGTGCTCAGCATCTCTGTATTTGAGCGTCTCTTCCCACATACCGGCTCCTTTGGCGTAGTAGTTGGTGAGGGAAATAATATCGCCGCCAAAACGGTAGTCAATGGTGAAGTCAAGGAGGAAATTCTTGTAGGTAAGGGTACTTCCGATACCACCCACAATCTTGGGAAGTACGTTGCCAACCTTTTTCATTTCACTGAAATCGATCTTGTAAAGACCGTTGTCATCAACAATCATTCTTCCCTGGGCATCGCGGGCAGGAACATAGCACATAATATCTCCCATGGTTTCACCCGGCTTGGAAATGATCAGGGCTGCACCGGCATCAAGATTGCTGTGGGTCAGATAATCCATTCCTTCCATGAGTTTAACAACCTTGTTGTGGTTAAACCCGAAGTTGGTACGTAGCTGCCATTCAATATCTCTGGTCCTGACGGGAGATCCATAGAATGCAAATTCCCATCCTTTGTTATTCAGCTCACCGATATTGGTCAGCATCTGATTGAAACCGACAGTAGACGGGATGGTCAGCCACAGTATCTGATCCTTGATGGTACTATTGTAATAGGTAACTTCAAAACCTAAGCGGTTTTTGAAGAATTTGTTTTCAATACCAACTTCAAATTCATACTTGTTTTCGGGCTTAATCTGGTCGTTACCGTAATTGCTGGGCAGAGAATTGTAAACAATTCCATTCAGCGATCCCTAGTTGTAGGCATTGTTAGCAGCATATTGCTGTGGAGCATTACCTACAATACCCCAGGAAACACGGAGTTTTCCATAGTCTATCCAGGAAGGCAGTTTAAGTGCATCAGAATAGATAAAGCTTCCGTTAATAGACGGATAGAAGAATGAATTGCTCTTGGGAGGAAGTGTGGATGATGCTTCCTGACGGCCTGTAGCTTCAATGAATAAATAATTTCTGAATCCAAGACCAACCGTACCCAGATAAGCATATTTAATGAAATCGGTGTATCCGGTCCATGCATTCGGAGTATTGATACTGGCATTGATGTGGAACCAGTCTTCCACACTCAGACCACCGCTTGTGCTGGCACCACTGTAACGATACGATTCCTTCCGACCGGTTACACCGGCGTTCAGGGTAAGGGTAAAATCGTTGGTGAGTTTGCCATCGTACAGCAGCAAGGCATCTCCGTAAACAATCGAATAAGTACTGTTGTTCTGGCTGAAATAACCTGAATTGGCCAGGGCAAGAGGTCTTTCATTCCGGTTCTTTGTCTGTTCATAGGCGGAGGTGTAATCCGTAGCCACTCTGCCGCGGAACTTGATTCCCTTAAACAGATCAACTGTGGTTGTCAGGCTTCCGATGAGACGATCATTGTATTCGTCATAGCTATTTTCAAGCTGTCTCCACATAAAATCCATCAGATCGTAAGCCCTGATATGGTATTTGAGTTTTTCATCAGGAGTAGGTGTTTGGCCAGCATTGTACCTGTCATAAAGGTACCCTTTACTGGTCTTGTATTTATCAAAGTACCAACTCATCTTGTCAAATCGGCTGAAGAAACCGCCGTAGTTGGCGGTAAGACGGTTGATCTGTTCCGGACGATTATGGGTAAACTGATCAATATAGCTGATTACCAGGTCAGTGGTAATTCTGCTACCCACTTTTATCTGTCCGTTCAGGTTGAAGCTGTTCTTGTAATGATTCCCGCCAATCTGAATTCCTTTATAGTCGGTTCGTGTATAGGACAACCTGAAATTGCTCTTGTCTGAATTTTGTGTTACGGCAATATTGTAAATTCCGCTCAGACCCGTACGGTAAAAGTCTTTATAGTTATCAGGCTGAGCCACATAGGGGTGCATTTTACCATCCCAGCCGATAACCTGGCGGCCGTCAAACTTGGGACCGAACTGAGCGTAGGCCCTGTAGATAGGCCTTGGAGTTTCTTTAGTACCGTCGCCGTTGAGATCTTCCCACAACCAGCCGTCTTCATCTGCGCCAAAAGCAATCATGTTGGTCCAGCGGTCATAACCCGGCCCGTATTCATTCTGGTATTTGGGAGTGAAAGCAACTTTTTCCTGTGTATAGGTCATGTTGAAATCTACTCCCAAGCCTTTTTGTCCTCCGCGGCCGCTCTTTGTTGTGATAAGAACCACACCGTTGCCAGCTTCTGAACCATAAAGCGCAGAAGCAGAGGCTCCTTTCAGTATAGATACGCTTTCAATATCTTCAGGGTTGATATCAATTAATCCGTTCCCACGTATCCTCGGGTCACCCCAGTAACCATTGTTGTTGGATTCACCGTTACGGATCGGAACCCCATCGACAATAATCAATGGCTGGCTACCAAAGCTGATGGAGTTAATACCACGAATATTGATCGTTACAGCACTGGTCGCTCCCCCTGGTGCCGTTGAAATACGAACACCTGCAGCTTTACCATACAGTGCAGAACCAACATTTGTGGAACCAACCTTCGTAATATCCTTGGCACTGATGGAACTCATGGCATAGCCAAGAGCTCTTTCCTGCCTTTTGATACCCAATGCCGTTACAACAACTTCATCAAGCCCTATGGCCGAAGGCTGCATTGTAACATCAATCCTGGTCTTGCCTTCAATAGGAATGGTTTGTGTTTCCATCCCTACAAAACTGAAAACCAGCGAAGCATTGGGAGAGCTAACCTTCAGGGTGTAATCCCCATCCAGGTTCGTGATTGTACCATTGGTAGTACCCTGTTCGAGAATGGCAACGCCGGGCAACGGGCTGCCATCCTCTGCAGAAACTACCTTTCCTGTTACAGTGTGCTGTGCCAGGGTAAATCCCAGCATCGAAAAACACACAATCCATGAAAGAATGATCTTTCGCATACGATTAGTTTTAGCAGTTAGTGAACATTAACCCATAATATGTTTCATAGTATGGTTCTCGCTGAAAATGGTATCAAAAAGGCAGGCAGTTACCCCAAGCAAGCCTGCATTTTCATCAAGCTCCGATATTTCAACCGGTATATTCTGACTTATTTTTTCCAGGCAGTATCGGTTCAGAGCCTGCTGAACCGGTGTTAAAACAAACTGACGGGCAGCAGAAAGCGGCCCTCCAATTATAATAATCTC
>JAKPTE010000008.1 GCA_029571215.1 Bacteroidota bacterium | reverse complement strand
CTGTCTTTTGGAGGAACCAAAAACGGTCTGATGTATGGGGAAGCCATTATATTTCTCAATAGTCAACTCGCAGAAAATTTCAAATACATTAGAAAGCAGGGCATGCAGCTTGCTTCAAAAATGCGGTATATTGCGGCACAGTTTGATGCATACCTAACCAATGATTTGTGGAAAAGTCTGGCCGAACATGCCAATGCCATGGCCCGGTTGCTTGCACAGGAAGTTGCCAAAATACCGGGGATTCAGATCACCCAGCCTGTGCAGGCGAACGGTGTTTTTGCCATTCTGCCTCCCGAAATAATCCCGCAGCTGCAAAAGGAATATTTTTTCTATGTTTGGGATGAAATGCGATCTGAAGTCAGGTGGATGTGCTCCTGGGACACCACCGAAGAAGATGTCCTCCGTTTTACTGAAATACTGAGCAAGGCAATGGAAAGCAGGAAATAACATGGTCATATGCTCCGGATAAAAACCCGTCTTTTTTTTCACTTTACACATTTCCCTGCCGGAAAAGGTTGGTTTCTCGTCTTTCTGATAACCGTTGCCGTGTATTGTTGGAGCATTTCCTGCACAGGAGACAATGCCTGCAAACAATCGAGAGATGTTTTTCTAATGGTTTCCTTCAGGTCCACTGTTCATAATACAGAACACGATACCACGCTATCGTATCTGACAGTTTATGGTTTAAGACGTTCCGATTCTCTGCTGTACGATTCGGCCCAGGTAAATAAGGTTTCACTGCCTCTGAATCCTTCAACCGATTCAACCGGATTTGTTTTTGCGTGCCATGATGCTGTGGATACTCTCATGGTTGTTTATAACAGGCAACCACATCTTCTTTCATACGAATGCGGTTTTGTGATGTACTACCGGCTGATTCAGGTAACGATACGGGGCAATCTGGCAGACTCCCTGCATATAATTCAATCAGATGTTACAACCGATAATGGTACGAATATTCATATGTATTATTAATATTTTGCTGTTCTCAGGCATGCCCGCATTGGCGCAGAACGATTCGCTGCGGCGGGTATGGGTTGGACTGGATATTCTGCCATTTGCCAAAAGCATATATGGAAGCAAGGACAATACGGTTGAAATCTTTGGTAGCTATAATATTGGAAAAAAAAGGTATGCTGCTGCAGAAGGTGGTTTTTCCTCGGCGAAATACCAAGGTTCCAATTTCAGTTACACTTCCGGGGGATGGTTTGCCAGGGCTGGCATTGATTTCAATGTAATCCGGCAGGAGAAGTTTCCGGGAAATGATCAGATCCTGATCGGATTCCGTTATGGTTTTTCTTCCATGCATTATCAGGCAGAAAATATCCAAATCCCGGCGGGTTACTGGCCGGCATTTTTAACAGAAATCAGGTCGGTTTCGTTTGGCAGCCACTGGCTGGAGACCAGGGCCGGTATCCGTGCGGAAGTATTTCCGCATTTGTTCATAGGTTGGTCGGTGGCAGGACGTTTGCTTCTGTATTCGGGCCATCCGGTATCCATGGATCCATTTGTAGTACCAGGTTTTGGTAATGGAACCCGGAAAACAAATGTGGGTTTCAGTTATTTCATCTGTCTCAATTTTTAGACGAAGATATTCCCGTTGTTCAATGTCTACTATTCGATTGGCAAGGGTAGGGGTTCAGGGCCATTTTAATCCATATTGTGATTTTGTTCACTTCACTTTGGATGCGTTATCCGGTTTTATTCTGTGCTTTATCTCTGGCTGCCTTTGTAATCCGTAGTTTTCTGTTTTTTTTAATCACGGATGGCCACTGATTTTTCACAAAAATGGCTAGTATTGATTTGTGTCTAATCTGTGGTTCCATTGTATTTTTTTTTACCACAGATGGCCACCGATGGCCACAGACTTTCCACAGAACCGAACTTGTATTGATCTGTGCTTAATCTGTGGCAATCTGTGTAATCGGTGGTTTTATTTGTATTTTTTTTACCACCGATGGCCACCGATGGCCACAGATTTTTCACCAAGGATCATTGTGCTTTACGATAAACCAAACAAGACTTTCAACCCACTGCCCCGGAAACCCTGAATCCGAAAAAATTAGTTGAAAACCAAGCTATTGAACTTTGCTGTGATTGAATAGATTGCTCATTCCCTGCTGCTATCTGATGATTTTTTCTTACTTTCGTTTATTGCATCAAACATAAAAAGCCTATGTTCGTTAACTGTGTTTATGTTCATGTAAAGCAGGAATATCTTCCTGAGTTTATTGAAATAACAAGGAAGAACCATGAGGGGTCCAGAAAGGAGCCCGGGAACCTTCGATTTGATGTATTGCAGCAATTTGATGATCCGACCAAATTTCTCCTGTACGAAGTTTGGGATACTGAAGAAGCCGCAGCAGCCCACAAAAATACCCCCCATTATCAGGAATGGAAAACCGCTGTGGAAGGCTGGATGGAATCACCCCGCAAAGGCGTGAAGCACAGGGTAATTTGTCCGTCAGATCGATCAAAATGGTAAAGTCTTTTCAGATAGCCAGGATACCATCGTTGGTGTTTGGTATCGGTAGCCGAAAAAAGATTGTTTCCCTGACCGGTAGATTTGGAAAGAATGTTATACTCGTCACCGGTTCTTCTTCCCTCCGGCGTTCCGGATTTCTCGATGAAATTGAAAATGCGTTGGTCCAGGAGGGTTTTATCATCCGACACTATTCTGTATCAGGTGAGCCTTCACCCGCTCTTGTTGATCAAATTGTTCATGACAGTATTTCTTTTGACCCTAAGGTTGTAGTGGGAATCGGGGGAGGGAGTGTACTTGATACCGGAAAAGCGATTTCGGCAATGCTTCCTATGAGAGACTCCGTGGTGCATTATCTGGAAGGTGTCGGTATCAAAACGCATTCCGGAGAAAAGATTCCGTTTATTGCTGTTCCAACAACAGCAGGCACCGGAAGCGAGGCGACCAAAAATGCCGTCCTTTCTGAAGTGGGAGAAAAAGGGTTTAAAAAATCACTGCGGCACGATAATTTTGTGCCCGATGCAGTTTTACTCGATCCTGAACTGACGTATAACTGTCCACCCGACATTACAGCTGCCTCCGGAACGGATTGCCTTACCCAGCTTATAGAATCCTATGTTTCTGTTGCGGCCAGTCCGTTTACCGATACCCTAGCCCTTCCGGCAATCCGGGATGTATTCCGGTGGCTTCCGGAGGTTTTCCGCCATCCCCGTTCTGAGGAGGGCAGAAGTGCCATGCTCTATGCGGCTTTTGTTTCTGGCATCACACTTGCCAATGCCGGTCTGGGTACTGTTCATGGAATTGCCTCCGCATTGGGAGGACTGGCCCATATACCTCACGGAATTCTCTGCGGTACCATTATGGCCGAGGCTAACCGGATAACCATCAGGAAATTGTTGGAACTTGACCCAGAGTCCATGGCAATGAAGAAGTACATTCAACTGGCAGGATTGGTTTCCGGAGAAAATCAAATTACCCCGCAACGCTGCGCGATGATTCTGCCGGAATTTCTTGAAAAACTTACGTCAGATTTACAGTTACCCGGGCTGCGATTTTTTGGCGTCCAAAAAGAAACATTGATTTCCTCAGCCAAAATAGCGGAAAACAAGAATAATCCTGTTCCCCTAAAAGAGGATGAAATCAGGGAATTGCTTTTAAAGCGTTATTAAAATTTTTTGTATTATTTTTACACTAAAATATCTTTATATCTTTATATATGACAGCAAGGCAAAAATATGAGGCTCTGCAACACATTCTAAAGGAAATGGGAACTGTTGCCGTGGCTTACTCCGGAGGTGTTGACAGTACGTTTTTATTGAAGGTAGCATACGATGTTCTGAAAGATAACGCAGTCGGCATCCTTGCCGTAAGTCCCAGTTTTCCCTCGAGGGAATATCAGAGAGCTGTTGAGACAGCCGGATTGATAGGGGCGAGGTTGGAAATTATTCATACGAACGAAATGGACAATCCTGATTATACCAGCAATCCTGTTAACCGCTGTTATTTTTGCAAAAGCGAACTTTTTGAGCGTATAGCCGAGATAGCTGCATCGGGCAGGTATCGCAACATGGTAGATGGTTCCAATGTGGATGATTTATCGGATTACCGGCCAGGTCTTAAGGCAGTTAGGGAGAAAGGTGTTCGTAGTCCTTTGCAGGAGGCAGGTCTCACAAAATCCGAGATCAGAGAGTTGTCTCGTTCCTTAGGATTACCAACGTGGGATAAGGATGCGTTGGCCTGTTTATCAAGTCGTTTTCCATTTGGTGAAAAAATTGAGCTGTGGAAACTGAAGATGGTTGATCAGGCCGAGACCTACCTCAGCAGTCTGGGATTTCATAATATCAGAGCCCGACACACAGGGAAATCGGTCAAAATCGAAGTCGATCCATCGGAGGTTGACCGTTTGCTCAGCCCTGAAATTCGTATCCCGCTGGTGCAATATTTTAGGGAAATTGGCTACACTACCATATCAGTTGATCTGGAAGGTTACCGATCGGGTAAATTGAGTAAGCCGCACAAAAATGAAACTGCAGGGATTTTTCCAGCCTCCCTCTGAATCTTCTGGATTGAATCGATCCTCTGAGGGAAAGCATCTGCCACGATGGCTGAAAGTGCCTTTTCCCGGTGGGGAACGATATGCAAAAGTGAAAAACCTTCTTGCACAGAATGGATTGCATACTATCTGTTCCAGCGGAAACTGCCCCAACAAGGCTGAATGTTGGGCGTCTGGAACCGCTCATCACGAACGGCATGTTTTGCAAAAAAGAGACAGCCATGAAACTTACTGAAAAGAAATGCCTTCCTTGCGAAGGAGGAATACCAACTCTTTCCCCTGCTGAAATTTCCCGTCTGAAGGCAGAAATCTCTCCCGGATGGGAGGTTGTAGACAATCATCATCTTATAAGGACATTCTATTTTGTCAACTTTCGTCACACTTTTGATTTTGTGAGGAGGCTTGCTGAACTCGCTGAATCAGAAGGGCATCATCCGGTAATTCACATATACTTTGACAAAGCAGTGGTCGAAATCTGGACTCACGCCATCGACGGTCTTTCGGAAAATGATTTTATTCTTGCTTCCAAAACGGATCTCCTTTTGAATGGTTAACCAATTAATATTTAGATTATCAATATTTTATGAAAAAACCTGCTTCAATTTCAGGAAACTCCGATGAGATTATTAACAGTATGAACACTTAATTGTTAAAAATCATTTGATTTTTTCAAAAAAAAAACTGAATTTTGCGCCTGCATTTGAAAAGGGTATAATCATGTCACAAGTTTGTCAGATTACAGGAAAGAAGAAGATGGTTGGGAACAATGTATCTCACTCCAGACGCAGGACAAAAAGAGTATTTAAACCCAATCTTCTCACCAAGCGTTTTTTTCTTGAAGATGAAAACCGCTGGATAACACTGAAGGTTTCTGCGGCCGGCATGCGGGTAATTAATAAGAAGGGACTGCGTGCAGCGCTTGAAGAAGCACGTGCCAAGGGTTTTATTGACACAATTTAAACAATTACGATATGGCGAAGAAAGGAAACAGGGTTCAGGTCATTCTCGAATGCACCGAACATAAAGATAGCGGATTGCCAGGCATTTCGAGGTACATTACTACCAAGAACAGGAAGAATACCCCCGATCGCCTCGAGCTGAAGAAGTACAATCCGATTTTGAAAAAGTACACTATTCATAGAGAAATCAAATAATTGATGCACTATGGCAAAGAAAGTTGTTGCAACGCTGAAGACCGGCTCCGGTAAAGAATATACCCGGGTCATCAAAATGGTGAAATCGCCCGACGGACAGTATTCCTTCAGGGAAGAAATTGTTCATAAAGAACATGTTAAAGATTTTTTTGCATCCAAATAACTGATATTCAAATTGCAGAAAAGGCTTTCTTTGGCAAAAGAAAGCTTTTTTTGTCTTATACCACAAGGAATGATCTTTTTTGGCAAAGAGAAAAAAGAATCGCTGGTACGGGGTCTTGACAAAACCAGGGAATCTCTCTTTCAACGGATTGCCAGAGCAATTACCGGCAAATCGCAAATTGACGATGATGTACTGGCCAGTCTTGAAGAGGTGCTGATTGCCTCAGATGTAGGGGTAGAAACGACAATCCGCATCATCCGGAGGCTGGAAGAGAGGGTGGCGCGGGAGAAGACTTCCGGGATTGATTCGCTGAACCGTATTCTCAGGGAAGAGACGGAAGCGCTGCTTGCCGAAAATCCGGCAGGTGGAGTTACGGATTTTGCTGCTCCGCTTCCTGTCGTTCCATATGTCATCATGGTAGTAGGGGTAAACGGGGTTGGAAAAACCACCACTATCGGGAAACTTGCGTGGCATTACAGGCAGGCAGGGAAGAAGGTTTTACTGGGGGCGGCCGACACATTCAGGGCGGCAGCTATCGACCAGCTTGCCATCTGGGCTGAACGTTCCGGAGCAGAACTCATCCGTCAGCAAATGGGTTCTGATCCTGCTTCTGTGGCCTACGATGCACTGAATGCAGCAAAAGCAAGGGGGGCTGATGTGGTTATCGTTGACACGGCAGGACGCCTGCACAACAAGGTCAACCTCATGAACGAACTGTCAAAGGTCAGGAAAGTGATGCAGAAGGTCATCCCGGATGCCCCGCACGAGGTGCTTTTGGTGCTGGACGGTTCAACGGGTCAGAATGCTTTCGAACAGGCAAAAGAATTTACCAGAGCAACCGATGTAACCGGCATTTGCATAACCAAACTCGACGGAACGGCCCGAGGAGGCGTGGTAATCGGTATTTCTGATCAGTTCAAAATTCCCGTAAAGTTCATCGGCGTAGGCGAAAAAATGGAAGACCTTCAGGTTTTCGACAGAGCAGAATTTGTACAGTCGCTCTTTGAACAAAGAAAATAATGAAAACCAATCCGTTACGGTCTTCTGGCATTAATATTGTAACTCTCGGATGCGCAAAAAATATAGTTGATTCAGAGCATCTGGCAGCCCGGCTGCGTGCCAATCAGATTCATGTGCAGTATGATGCCGACCTGGATGCCTTACCCAACCTGATTATCAATACCTGCGGTTTCATCAATGATGCCAAGCAGGAAAGCATTGATACCATCCTGCGGGCTATAAGGGCCAAAGAGCAGGGAAGGATTCGAAAGGTTGTTGTAATGGGTTGTTTGTCAGAACGGTACCGGAAGGAACTGGTACATGAAATTCCGGAAGTTGATACTTACTTCGGTGTCAATAACTTAGCTGATATTCTCCGTTATTTTGGTCTGGATCTTCAAAAGGAACTGACGGGAGGGGAGAGGTACCTGCACAGCCCTGAACATTATGCCTGGCTGAAAATTTCGGAAGGGTGCGACAGGCAATGTGCTTTTTGTGCCATTCCCACCATTCGAGGCAGGCATCAGTCGGTTTCTATAGAAGACCTTTTGAAAGAAGCCCGCTTTATGGCATCTGAAGGAGTAAAGGAACTGATCCTGATTGCTCAGGACCTGAGTTCGTATGGTGTGGATTTATACGGGCGGAAAGAATTACCGGTACTTCTTGAAAAACTTGCAGAAATCGAAGCTTTTCGGTGGATAAGGCTGCATTACCTGTACCCGGCAGGATTTCCAAAACGGATTGTGCCGGTAATCAGGAATCATCAGAAGATCTGTCGGTATCTTGATCTTCCGGTTCAGCATATCAGCGACACGGTTTTGCGAAGGATGCGGAGAGGAACCAGCGGAAAAACCCTTCGCACCCTGATTGAGTACCTTCGTAATGAAATTCCTGGGCTTACCCTGCGTACCACCCTGATCGTTGGGCATCCCGGAGAAGGAGAAAAGGAATTTGCTGAATTGGAAGCTTTTGTGCGGGAGACACGTTTTGAAAGGCTGGGCGTGTTTCCTTACTCACATGAAGAAGGAACCTATGGCGGTATCCATTACGCGGATGAAGTTCCCGATAAAATAAAACAGGAACGTTTGCAACGGATAATGGAAATTCAGCACGATATCAGTGAGGAAAAGAATCAGTCCATGATCGGTAAAGAAATTACTGTAGTGGTTGATAGAAAGGAAAAAAACGGATACATCGGCCGGACAGAGGGAGATTCGCCTGAGATTGACAATGAAGTTTATATTGCAACCAAGAAAAAGCTGATGCCCGGAAGTTTTGTCCCGGTTCACATTACCGGAGCTGATGTCTATGATCTGGAAGCAGTTCCGGCCAGTGACCTTCATTCCGGTTCACCATTCTGAGATTCAAATCGTTTATAGTTAAAAATCAATCAGCCGGTTAGTTCTGTACCAACCGACTGAAATGAATATCGGAGGTTAAAATATTCCTCATTGTAAAAACAGGTTCGCCGGATATTAGACACTTCCGCTTTCCTGTTTTCCGGCTCCCTCCCGGACTTCGGAGGTTTCACCAACATGGACTGTTATGTCAAGATCGTCCTTATCTTTTGTATAGCTCACAAAGATTGTATCTCCCTCCCTGATAACGGCCTTGATAATGACCTCGGCCATGGGGTCTTCAAGGTATTTCTGGATTGCACGTTTGAGGGGACGGGCTCCAAACTGGATGTCATATCCTTTTTCGATGAGAAAATCCTTGGCTTCGTCGGCAACCTTTACCTTATAACCCAGCTGGTTAATGCGATCATAGAGGCCGGCCAGTTCGATATCGATAATTTTGTAAATATCTTCTTTCGTAAGCGTATTGAAAAGCACGACATCATCCACCCGGTTAAGAAATTCCGGTGCGAATGTTTTCCTCAGAGCACTCTGAATCACTCCTTTGGCATATTCGTTCATTTTGGCCGCATTGCTAGAAGTACTGAATCCTATACCCTGACCAAAATCCTTCAGCTGACGTGTGCCGATATTGGAGGTCATAATAATAATAGTATTCTTGAAGTCAACGCGCCTGCCAAGGCTGTCGGTAAGCTGTCCGTCATCGAGCACCTGCAGCAGAATATGAAACACATCCGGATGAGCCTTTTCAATTTCATCCAAAAGGACTACTGAATAAGGCTTACGGCGCACCTTCTCAGTTAGCTGTCCGCCTTCTTCGTATCCTACGTAGCCCGGAGGAGCTCCCACCAGGCGGCTTACCGAGAATTTCTCCATGTACTCGCTCATGTCGATCCGGATCAGGTTGTCCACCGAGTCGAACAGGTATTTGGCAAGGACTTTGGCCAGCTGAGTTTTTCCGACACCGGTAGGACCTAGGAAGATAAAACTTCCGATGGGTTTGTTGGGATCTTTCAGTCCGGCGCGGTTTCTCTGAATAGCCTTGACCACCTTTGCAATAGCTTCATCCTGGCCTACGACTTTACCCTTAAGTTCTTCCGCCATGTGCAGGAGCCGCGTACCTTCTGTCTGGGCAATCCGCTGAACCGGCACACCGGTCATCATTGCCACCACTTCGGCTACCTTGTCGGCATCAACTATTTCTTTGTTTTTGCTCAGTTCTTTTTCCCATTTCTGTTTTTCTGTTTCGAGTTCCTCCAGCAGTTGTTTTTCCTTGTCTCTGAAACTGGCAGCTTTTTCAAAGTTCTGGTTTTTCACTGCCTTGATTTTCTCCTTTTTGGTTTCTTCAATGATTTTTTCAAGGTGAAGAATTCTCTCGGGTACCCTGATATTGGAAATATGAACCCGGGAGCCGGCTTCATCCAGAGCATCAATGGCCTTATCGGGCAGGTGGCGGTCGCTGATATAGCGCATGGTTAGTTTAACGCACGCTTCGATAGCCTCAGGTGTATAAATAACGTTATGATGCTCTTCGTAGCGTTCCTTGATATTGTTAAGGATCTCGATGGTTTCCTCATACGAAGTTGGTTCCACAAGCACTTTCTGGAATCTGCGTTCGAGAGCGCCGTCTTTTTCGATATATTGTCTGTATTCATCAAGTGTGGTAGCCCCTATGCACTGGATTTCACCCCGGGCGAGAGCAGGTTTGAGCATGTTGGCGGCATCGAGGGAACCGGAAGCTCCGCCCGCACCAACAATCGTATGAATTTCATCGATAAACAGAATAACATTGGGTGTTTTCTGAAGCTCATTCAGGATGGCTTTCATACGTTCCTCAAATTGTCCCCTGTACTTGGTACCGGCAACGATAGAAGCAAGGTCAAGGGTAACAACCCTTTTCCCGAAAAGCACGCGGGAGACTTTGCGTTTAACAATGCGCAAGGCAAGTCCTTCAACGATAGCCGACTTTCCGACGCCCGGTTCACCGATGAGTACCGGGTTGTTCTTTTTTCTGCGGCTCAGAATCTGTGCGAGCCGTTCAATTTCCCTTTCCCGACCGACAATGGGGTCGAGTTTATTTTCTTCAGCAGCTTTGGTCAGATCCACCCCGAAATTATCAAGAACTGGCGTATCGGAAGAAGATCTTGACGAATTCGACGGACCCGGGCGTGAGGAACCAAACGGAGGCCGTTCGTCGTCATCATCATTCGAAAAATCGGAACTGGCTTCAATTTGCAGGTGCTGAAGCTCTTCTCGTGCATTGTCGTAGAATATATCCATTTCGTTCATGATGCGGGTGGCCAGACCGTCTTCATCTTTGAGAATGGCCAGTAAAAGATGCCCGGTGTCAATGGTTTTGTTGTTCAATGCTTTGGCTTCAAGGTATATCAGTTTAAGAATACGTTCCGATGATTTGAGCAGGGGAAGGTTATCAGCTTCACCGCTCTGCAAAGGACGTTCCGACTGAATTTTCTTTTCAATGGCCTTTCTGAGCTCAAATAAATCAGCTCCCAGGTTGATCAGCACTTCAATTGCCATTCCTTCACCGTCACGCAAAATGCCGAGAACCAGATGCTCAGGACCTATATAATTGTTACCCAGCCGGATGGCTTCCTCCCTGCTGTAATTCAGTACATCTTTAATACGCTGCGAAAATTTTGAATCCATAATTACTCCTTCGTGTCATCAAATATATGCAAAGATAGCTAAAATTGAGGACGATTTTTAAACATATCATGTTAATAATAAACAACTAATCCTTAAAAAAGCTCACCGATTTTCATTATCTTCGTGCCGCCAAACAGGAATCTGTGATGGTTCAGGATAATTGGCTGCAAGCCGGGAAAAATTCCAAACGGCGAAAAGCATCCTGACAGGAGTGTCGAGGAAATGACGTGTAAGGGCTGTTTCCTGCATTGGAGCAAAGGCAGGGAAGAGTGCGATTGGAAAACAAAATTATTTTCAGAAAGCAATGAGTGAAGGAGAAAAAATTATCAGAGTCAACATTGAAGAGGAAATGAAAACAGCCTACATCGATTATTCGATGTCGGTAATTGTATCTCGTGCTCTGCCGGATGTTCGTGACGGACTAAAACCTGTTCATAGAAGGGTTTTATATGGGATGTCGGAACTGGGGTTGTTTTCAAATCGCCCTTATAAGAAATCGGCACGTATTGTTGGAGAGGTACTGGGTAAGTATCATCCGCACGGTGATTCTTCCGTATATGATGCCATGGTGCGTATGGCTCAGCCATGGTCGCTTCGTTATCCTCTGGTTGACGGGCAGGGCAACTTTGGGAGCGTTGATGGCGATAGTCCCGCTGCCATGAGGTATACAGAGGCCCGGTTGCAGAAAATTGCCGAAGAAACCCTTGCCGATATTGATAAAAATACGGTCGATTTCCAGCTCAACTTTGATGATTCGCTTGAAGAGCCAACGGTTCTTCCAACCAGGTTGCCGGTTCTGCTGGTGAATGGGGCCTCAGGGATTGCCGTGGGAATGGCTACCAATATGCCACCCCATAACCTGCGCGAGGTGGTTGATGCCATTGTGGCCTACATCGACAACAACGATATTACCACCGATGAACTGATGCAGCATATCAAAGGTCCTGATTTTCCTACAGGTGG
This sequence comes from Bacteroidota bacterium, assembly GCA_029571215.1. GTDB lineage: Bacteria > Bacteroidota > Bacteroidia > Bacteroidales > JAAYUG01 > JAAYUG01. Next base: position 128,583 of record JAKPTE010000008.1, on the reverse strand, counting down.
TATTATTATCGGCCGGAGAGGAATTCGGGAAGCTTATGAAACAGGTCGTGGAAAAATCGTAATACGAGCCAGGACCGAAATCGAAACAACCCACAGCGGAAGAGCCAGAATAGTTGTAACCGAAATACCCTATCTGGTCAACAAGGCAGAATTGATTCAGAAAACGGCTGCCCTCATCAATGAAAAGAAAATTGAAGGAATTTCTTACATAAATGATGAATCTGACCGGAACGGACTTCGTATCGTTATTATTCTGAAAAAAGAAGCCGTGGCCAATGTCGTACTGAATAATCTATTGAAGTACACACAATTACAGACGGCATTCAATGTTAATAACATTGCATTGGTCAACGGTCGTCCCCGGTTACTGAATCTCAAACAACTGATCGGGTATTTTGTAAAACACCGGCATGATGTTGTTGTCCGCCGGTCCCAGTTTGAACTCGATCAGGCTGAAAAGAAGAAGCACATACTTGAGGGGTTATTGGTTGCCCTCGATCATCTTGATGAGGTGATTCAACTAATTCGTTCATCGGCAACGCCAGACATTGCGCGCGACGGACTGATGACCCGGTTCGGCCTCAGTGAAGCGCAGGCAAAAGCTATTCTCGATCTTCGCCTCCAGCGGTTGACTGGTCTGGAACGCGACAAGATCCGTGAAGAACACGATGAGCTGGTAAAACTCATCACATATTTGCAGAGAGTATTAAGTGAAGAACCTTTACGGATGCAGATCATCAAGGATGAGCTGCTGGAATTGAAAGCCAAATATGGAGATGACCGGAGGACAGAAATAACACACGATGCCGATGAATTCAACCCGGAAGATTTCATTGCCAATGAACCGGTTGTGATCACCCTGACGCACATGGGGTATATCAAACGGACATCCCTTACGGAGTTCCGTACCCAGAGCAGGGGAGGGAAGGGCAGCAAAGGAAGCGATACGAGAGAGGAAGACTTTATTGAATACCTGTTCAGTGCCACCACGCATAACACCATGCTTTTCTTTACGGAGAAAGGGCGTTGTTTCTGGCTGAAAGTCTATGATATACCCGAAGGATCGAGGTCTTCAAAGGGAAGAGCCATTCAGAACCTGATCCTTATCGAACCTGATGATAAAATCAAAGCCTGCATCAATGTTAAAACGCTGGAAGATGAATCGTATGTAAAGAATCATTATATTGTTCTGGCAACACGCATGGGTATTATTAAAAAGACCACCCTTGAGGCCTATAGTCGTCCACGCCAAACGGGCATCAATGCAATTAACATAAGGGAAGGGGATGTGCTGATTGATGCCCAGCTCACGAGCGGAAACCATGATATTCTGCTGGCTGTGCGTTCCGGTCTGGCAATTCGGTTTAATGAAAAGAAAGTCAGGCCTGTAGGACGGAATGCGTCCGGAGTAAGGGGTATTAAGCTGGGTCAGGACGACGAAGTTATCGGCATGGTGTGCACAAAGCAATCTGATGTCGATATTCTGGTGGTTTCTGAAAAGGGTTATGGCAAACGTTCTGCACTCGAGGACTACAGGATTACCAACCGGGGTGGCAAAGGGGTGAAAACTATGAAAATTACCACTAAAACAGGTCCGCTGGTTGCCATCAAGAAAGTTACAGACGAAAAAGATTTAATGATTATTAACAAATCCGGTTTAACCATAAGGCTTGCCGTATCAGATCTTCGCGTTATGGGGAGGGCAACCCAGGGTGTCCGGCTAATCAACCTAAAAGAGGGGGAAACCGTAGCAGCTGTGGCCGTTGTTCCCAAGAGTGAAGAGGAAATGCCTCAACCCGACCTTCCGGAAGACGGAAGCCCTGCATTAAACTGATTTTTTGATACTTTTTTGATTTTGGTTACAGGATTTGTATTTTTGGCGAGATTTTTGAACAGATACTTATAAACAAACCTATCATTACAATTTGAATACAATATGAAACGATTTGTCCTTCTGACGATTGCGGTTATGGCCGGCCTTGCACTCCAGGCACAAATGACTGCTCCAACCGTAAATTACGGCGCTTACGAGAAGAAAGTTCAGAAAAGTGACGCCGAAATTCAGGATCCCAAAAAATCCGAAAATCCAAAAACATGGATCAACAGGGGTTCTCTCTTTCAGGAGATTTATGAACTGAACAACATCAAATTCCTCCAGAAAGGTGCTGATGAGAAGCAGATACAGCTTATCTTCTTCAATCCGCAGAAGAAAGAAACTCTGCAGTTTCCCAACGGGGTTGTCCAGGAAAAGCTTATTTATGACGGAATTACCCTTATATTCGAAAATGGCAAGCTGGTTGACTGGGATGAAACCAAGACAGTTGCTGATAAACCTCTTGACAAAGCCTTTGATGCTTTTGCCAAGGCACAGGAACTGGATAAGGAAAACAAGTTAAGCAAAACGTTGAAAAAGTATCTTGAAGAGCTGAAAAACCAGTATTTGCGAGATGGTTCCTACATGTACGATAAAGGTGTGCGGGCCGATGAAGCAGGTGAAACGGAAAAAGCTAAGGAATATTATCAGAATTCCTATCATGACTTTGCTATGATGTTGAAAATCAACGAAACTCCGGCAATGGGCAATGTAAAGGATACGGCTATTATGTATTACGCTGGTGTTGCTGCAAGAAAAGCCGGCAGGCCTGACAATGCCATTGTTTACTTTGAACAGGCCAAGGCCCTGAACTATAATGAACCTTTGTTGTACGAACTTCTGGCAAATTCATATGCTGAAACAGGACAGGAAGACAAAGCCATTGAAGTACTAAAAGAAGGTTTCCAGCGTTTCCGTGATAACAATCGTATTGTCATTGCTCTGATTAACAGCTATCTGAAGAAAGGAGATTCCCAGGCTGCCCTTGATTACCTCGCCATAGCCAAACAGCAGGATCCCAGTAATAAAACATTCTACTTTGCTGAGGGTACGTTATATGATAAACTGGGCAAAATAGAGGAAGCCAAGGCTGCATACCAAAAAGCCCTGGAAATAGATCCTTCTTATTATGATGCCATTTTCAATTTCGGTGTATTGTATTATACCCAGGCTAAAAAAATGCTTGATGATGCATCATTTGAAAAAGACCCAACAGAAGCAGCCAAAAAGGAAGAAGTTGCTTTAAAAGAGCTGGAAAAATGTGTTCCTTACCTCGAAAAAGCCCTTGAGCTGCAACCGAACGACCGAAGCATCCTCGAAACTCTGCAGCCCGTTTATTACAAGCTGAAGATGATGGATAAATATGAAAAAGTAAGAGAACAGCTTAAAAATATGTAAAAATTTATCTATCAAGAAAAAGCGGTCTGATCAATCGGACCGCTTTTTTTTTGATAAACCAGCAAATCCATTCTGAAAAAACGCAACGAGGAGAGGAACACTATTTCATTTCCAAAAATTCTTTATTATATTTAACATAATATTAATTATAGGACAAAAATTTAAGAGTTTGTAAATGGATTTTCATGGTGTATTGGTGGCACCTAAACGCATGGATAAAGGTTCTGCAAAAACGTATATTAAGTGGAATTCTTCAGAAAAAAATTAGACAATCTTTTGAACAATGGTTCCGGATTTTTTCTCTTTCAGTATGAGTTTTTTAGAACCGTCCGGCATTGTTTCCTTTTTAATCAGCCAATAGTTTGCGTCGTATTCTTCAAGGGATAGAATGGGTTCAGCCTTTTCCTTTCCGCGCCAGGAATGCAGGGTCACTGGTTCCCATTTCTTACTCTGTGCTGACCGATAGCAGGCATCCATAATTTCATTGACCACATAGCCGTCGTAAAATGTTTCCCGGCAGGAAAAATTTCCTTCCCAGGCTGTAAACATATCATGGAACATGTCGGTATAACCCAGTTCAACTACTTCGTCACCCACAGGGAAAATCCATCCTTTTTCCGATTCGGCTTTTTCGGCCACATAGCCTTGTTTTCCGGCAGCGGTAAAGATTTCGAAGCCGGTACGCAGGAAGTTGTTTACCCAGATGGTTCCCTCGGTACCCATGACTTCATCGCGGAGGTCCATACCGCCCCGGAACGACCAGCTGACCTCGAACTGTCCGACGGCACCGTTCTCATAACGCACATAACCCAGCGCATTGTCTTCAGCTTCAATGGGCTTAACCAGTGTATCGGCCCAGCAAAGCACTTCCACGGGGCGAATGTCTTTGCCAATATAGTTTCTGGCTATTTCAATGCAATGGCATCCCATATCGAGAAGCACACCTCCGCCTGATATTTCCTTTGTCCAGAACCAGTCGCTGTGAGGTCCAGGATGTGTTTCACGAGAACGGGCCCATATAACCTTACCTACCGCACCATTCTTAACGGCATCAAGAGCTTTCAGCGTTTTGGGGGTATAAACAAGATCTTCCAGATAACCGTGAAAAACGCCAGCTTTCTCAACGGCTTCCAGCATAATCAGGGCTTCATTGGCATTGCGACCAAGGGGTTTGGTGCATAGAACCCCTTTGCCGGCACGGACTGACTGAAGCACAGCCTCCTTGTGCAGATGGTTTGGCAATGCGATGACCACAAGGTCAACAGAAGAATCCCCTATTGCTTTTTCCATACTGGTGGTCCATTTGGGAATCCCGTGTTTGCGGGCAAAAGCTTTTCCCCGTTCCTCATCCCTTGACCATACAGCCACTACCCGATCACGGTTTCTTTTTCCATGCAGTGAATACGTGTAAAAATCACCGATAAATCCGGTGCCAAGCATTGCTACGTTTGCCATAGTACTTTTTTTAGCAAGATAATGAATCATCTTACATGATTTGATATGAGCAAACAGAATTTTTTCTAAACTTGTACAGGTGTAATCGTCCCGTTTCAAAAAACAAACCAACAAATAGTACCATGAAAAAATTAATTTATTACATTATATTAAATATTATAATTAATTCATATTCAGTATTTTGTCAATTTCCTGAATTTCGGTATTCGGTTATTGGTTCCACCGATGAACTTTCAGGACAAACTTCCCTGGTTGATGTGGATAAGGATGGGGATCTGGACTGGATCGTTGGTACTGCTGATACCATCTGGTGGTTTGAATACCAGGGAGCCGATCATTGGATAAAGCATATACTTGGACTGGCTCCAGCGACCGAGACAGGTGGCATAGCGCTGGATGTCGACGGGGATGGGTTTGTGGATCAGGTTTCAGGTGGAACCTGGTATAAGAATCCCGGAGATCCGGGCAAAATGTGGACTAAATTTTCCAGCAAAGCTATACCCGCGCACGAATGTATAAGCGCCGATATCAACAATGACGGAAAACCCGAAGTAGTGATGATGAACGACACCAAAGGTATTTACTGGTACGATTTTTCCGCAGCTCCTACAAAAGCCTGGAAAGGAACCCGGATTGGCGACGGAGTGCGGAGCGGGATCGGTCCTTTTGGCTGCGGAGATATCGATGAGGACGGTGACATTGATATTGTGCGCACCAACATATGGTTTGAAAACCAGAACAACGGTTCCCGGTGGATTCCCCATCTGAGTCTGAAAATGGTTGTCAGGGATCTCACCTTCCCGAATTCTTCCAAAGCCTGGGTAATTGATATGGATAAGGACGGAGATGCCGATATTGTACAGGCTGAATCGTATGTGCCTGACAGCAAAGTTATCTGGAGTGCCAAGATGGATAAAAGGGGTAATACCTGGTATGTAAATAATGTTGACCTTTCGACACAGCAGGAAATTCAATCGCTGGCTGTTGCAGATTTTGACAACGACGGCGATCCGGATATTTTTGTCGGAGGAAGCACTCGTACTAAAGATTTTCACAAACGTTCCTTCATTTATGAGAATCTTGACGGAATGGGCAAACAATGGAAAAAGCACGAAATACTGGTTGATCAGGAATCATTTGACGCACGGGCAGGTGATGTAGACGGTGATGGCGACATCGATATCGTTGGAAAGCCATGGCATGGTGCTAATAATTATTATTTGAGAAACATGCTGACGGAATTAAAGCAGAATAAATGAAAAAAAAACAACTTTCGGACGAGATCCGCTCCTGGGGTTACAGGATTGTTGATCGGATAGCGGATTACTATGAACACATTGAGGAATATCCTGTCAGGTCGCAGGTTGAACCGGGAGATCTCCTGAAACAGCTGCCTTCAGAGGCTCCTCTTCAGGGAGAATCACTGGAGCAGATACTGCAGGATTTTGACAGGATGATTCTACCGGGAATTACGCACTGGCAAAGCCCAAAGTTTTTTGCCTATTTTCCTGCCAATTCGAGTCTTCCTTCCCTTTTGGGCGAAATGCTGACTGCTGCTATTGGTGCCCAGTGCATGAAATGGGAAACTTCACCCGCAGCCGCAGAACTGGAGCAACGCATGATGGAATGGCTCCGGAACCTTGCAGGGCTTCCCTCCTTCTTTGAAGGCGTCATTCAGGACAGTGCTTCATCCTCTACCTTATGTGCCATTCTGACCGCACGGGAAAAATATTCGAGCTGGAACATCAATGCATCGGGGTTTTCGGGTAAGCCTGTTTACAGGGTATATTGTTCCGAAGAAGCCCATTCTTCTGTTGAAAAAGCCGTAAAGATAGCCGGGATCGGAAGGGAAAATCTGGTTAAATTGCCGGTGGATGAGGCATACCGACTTGATCCGGCCGCATTGAAGGAAGCCATAGTAAAGGACCGCACCATGGGATATACACCTCTTTGTGTTGTTGTCGCCCTGGGGACAACAGGGTCGACAGCCATCGATCCCCTGCCCGAAGTTGCGGATATATGCAGTAAGGAAAATATCTGGCTTCATGTGGATGCAGCCATGGCTGGTTCTGCGCTGATTCTGCCCGAATATCGCTGGATGATCCATGGCATGGAAAAAGCCGATAGCATCGTATTCAACCCGCATAAATGGCTTTTTACCAATTTTGATTGTTCAGCTTATTATGTCAAGGACAGGGCTGCTCTTGTCAATACCTTTGCTATCTTACCAGAGTATTTACGAACACGGGTTCAGGGAAAGGTAAATGATTACAGTGATTGGGGGATTCCGCTGGGACGAAGGTTCCGGGCGCTGAAGCTCTGGTTTGTTTTGCGCTATTATGGTTTGGAAGGGCTTCAGCAACGTCTGCGGGAGCATATTTCCATGGCTGCATGGTTTGAAAACATGTTGCGGAATGATCCCTGCTTTGAAATTCTGGCACCGCGCACCATGAACCTGGTTTGCTTCAGGCTACATTCAACGACAGCCGGAGATGAGGATGAACTGAACCGGATTAATGAACGGCTGCTCCAGGAGATTAATAAAACAGGGAAAATCTATTTATCGCATACCAAACTGAAAGGCAGGTACACCCTCCGGCTGGTCGTCGGACAAACCTACACCGAACAAAGGCATGTTGAGGAAGCCTGGGAGGTCATCCGAAGCATTGCAAAGCAGTTGACTGCTTAGCCTGCCTGTTGACAAAAGAAAAAGGGCGTACAGTTTTCACCGTACGTCCTTTGTTTTAATGAGCGGGAAACGGGACTCGGACCCGCGACCCTCAGCTTGGGAAGCTGATGCTCTACCAACTGAGCTACTCCCGCGTTCAGAGCCTCTCAGGGGATTTGAACCCCCGACCTGCGGTTTACGAAACCGCCGCTCTAACCAGCTGAGCTAAAGAGGCACAAATTCCGGCGCACAAAGATATAAAAATTCTTTTTTTATATTTGACGGGAGGATGAATTTCTCTTTTCTGAACCTGCCTTTATGAGTCTATTCCGGCGTGATAAAACCCGTTTTCTAGTGATCAATCTGCTGCGTGGTCTGGCATGGCTGGGAGTCATTGTTGTTGCTTTCGTCCTGATAAAAAAGCTGGTGGACAAACATTATCTTGCATGGATAGAGCCACTGGTCAACAGCCCTGCTCTGATGTATCTTTTGTTTTATGCCTCCGAACAAATTTTTGGCCTGATCCCACCTGAAATTTTCATGATCTGGGGTTTACGGAACGGTAACGCACAGGAATTTATTCTGACCGTTTTTTTTCTGACAGTGATTTCCTTTTTTGCCGGAATGATGGCCTATTTCCTTGGAAAGTACCTGTACGGAACCAAACTGTATGATTTTCTTTTCCGGCGTCTCTGGAAAGGCCTGGATGAGAAGCTTCACCGGTATGGTCCCTTGCTGATTATAGTGGCGTCGTTGACACCTCTCCCCTATTCAGGCACCTGCATGCTGGTAGGGTCGGTCAATTACCCTCCCGCAAAGTTTTTTCTTTACAGTTTGTTTCGTATTTTACGTTTTGCAGCCTATGCACCGGTTATCTGGCAGGCCAATGTAATGTAATTGTGCAACAGTTGGCCCACTGCATCAGGAATGGAAAATCAGCAGAGGCACCGTTGAATGGTACAAGATTTTCCTCGTAAAATCAGACGTAAACAGCTTGGCTATGAGGCTTCGGCGCTGTGATGTCATGGCTATCGCATTGATTTTGTTCCGGGAAATGTACTCATCAAGTTCTTTCAACAGGTCCTTTTCCTGAAAACGGCAAACCTCCACATCGGGGCGGTTGTATTTTGTACGAATCAGATCAGCAAGGCCGTTTAGCCTGATATTGTCCCATTCATCCGATTCTTCTGCTTGAATATGTCCCAGAAAAATTCTTAGGTTGGAAACAGGCGTCAGGAAACGCATCAGGCGTTCCAGGGTATGAGGGTCGCGTTTTTCAAAGGTCGTAACAAATAGTAAGTTGTTGGGTATTTCCCTGTGCATGGGAAGAAAGTTTTCCGGAATAACAAGAAGGGGAATCCGGATACGATCCATGACCGAAATGGTGACACTGCCGAAGATTGCGACTTTTTGGGCATTCTTGCCCCGGGTACCCATCACAACAAGGTCATATTCATTTTCCTGAGCATAATCGGTGATCTCATCTTCCGGGATCCCCGGCAGAACAAGCTTTTTGACCGGAATATTCTCATTACCGGCTTCCTGGAGAACCTCAGCAACAAAATTCTCCATCATCTTTTCTTCCGTTTTGCTCATTTCTTCAATTACTTCCGTCTGCACTTGCGGTTGGGTAAAACTGGATCCGGTAATTTCAAGAGCATCAATAGCAGGAGAATAATAAACATGCAGAAAATGCACTTCAGCATTTAGCTGGGCAGCCAGGTTCAAAGCATAGAGCGATGCCTGCTTTGAAACTACCGAATAGTCAACCGGTACGAGAAAACGGATCCGCGCCTGAACTGTCTCGGCCATACCTCAGAAATTTTGCGTTAAGTTACAATTTTTTTCTGATTTCCGTGAACGGATTTTAAACGGTTTCTTCGTTCTTCGATGATTTTCCGTATTAGTAATTTGGTTCACTTTCATAGAAATAATGACAGAATCGAAATATCTTTGCACCGCCAGATGAATATCCAACTATACTGCCAATGCCCGAAAAACTACTTGGAAAAACACCGGATGAACTGGCCGAAATAGCTGGCCGGTTTGGTTTGCCGCATTTCGCTGCCCAGCAGATGACTGACTGGATTTATCGCAAGAAAGTCACTTCCATTGAGGATATGACCAATTTGCCGGCAAAAACAAGAAAGGAACTTCTTGCTTTGTATGAAATTGGTGCACAGCCTCCTCTGAACGTTCAGGTTTCTGTTGATGGTACAAAGAAATACCTATATACTGCTGCAGAAGATCATTATGTTGAAACAGCCTATATTCCTGAAAATGAACGCAGTACTTTATGTCTTTCCTCCCAGGCAGGTTGCCGGATGGGCTGTCTATTCTGCATGACCGGGAAGCAGGGATTTCAGGGAAACCTTTCGACTGCGGAAATCTTAAACCAATGGTACAGCCTGCCCGAACGCCAAAAGGTGACCAACATTGTATACATGGGAATGGGTGAACCGCTCGACAATCTGGAAGAAGTATTGCGGAGTCTTGTTGCTTTTACTTCTCCCTGGGGATTCGGAATGAGTCCTCGCAGGATTACGGTCTCTACCATAGGTATTCTTCCGAAGCTCCACGAATTTCTCGAGCGAACGGAAGCCCATCTGGCCATAAGCCTCCATACTCCGTTTGACGAGGAAAGGATAAAACTCATGCCCATTCAGAAGGCATACCCGATCAGGGAAGTAATTAATGAATTAAAAAAATACAAGCTGAACCGGCAACGGAGAATATCGTTTGAATATATTCTGTTCCGCGGACTGAATGATACGCCGGCGCATGTAAAGGAACTGGCCCGTTTGTTAAACGGTTTACGTTGCCGGATTAACCTGATTCGTTTTCACAGCATTCCGGGTGTTTCTCTAGAAAGTCCGGATGAAGAAGCCATTCTCCGTTTCCGGGATGCGCTCACCGGCAAAGGGATTTATACCACCGTGCGTGCCTCGCGCGGGCAGGATATTGCAGCAGCATGCGGACTACTCAGTACCCGCGAACTGATAAAGCGCAAACCTGCCTGATCGATCGGCCGGCAGTTTCATTAACATTGACAACAAATGACTGCTTACGCTTGTTGCTTATTTTCTTTCTGAAATTCCTCCTTCCAGATATGCACCATGCTCGCATTCTCAAAGGTGATGCCGTATTCGTAAAAAAAATGAACCGTATCCATACCATTGGTTGTCGTGTGGGTGTGATATTTTTCCCTGAAACCTTCCAGATGGAGTTGATGTATAGGCATATAAAACCGGTTTGCCCGGTAGTGTTTTTCGAGAATGGTGCGGTTGCGTTTTAACTGTTTATTGATCAGGTTAACAAGAAATTCGTCCTTTTTTCGGAGCGAATTATGGTAATTAATGCGACAGGCATCGGAACAGAACTTTCTGTCAGCTCTTCCTGTGACTTTGCTCCCACAGTCAAGGCAGAAACGATCCATCTTCATACTTTTTATAATTTATTGCTAATGTAATATTTATTCGTTTATAATCGTTTAAAACGAAAAAAAATTGCGAGAAAATTTCGTATTCAGGGATTAAAATGTGCCGGGATGTATGGAAATATTACCGGTGATTGTCTAATCCCTAAAACCAACAAAACAATGAACAGTTTACGGAACCGGGTATATCTGATCGGACGGTTAGGATCAGATCCGGAAATCAAGCAGCTCAACGGGGGTAAAACCCTGGCCAGGTTTTCGCTGGCAACCAATGAAAATTATACAGACGCAGATGGTAAGAAAGTAAAGGAAACGCAGTGGCACAATCTGGTAGCCTGGGGAACCACGGCCAGGACAGCCGAAAAATACCTGAAAAAAGGCTCGGAAATTGCCATTGAGGGAAAGCTGATCCACAGGAATTATGAGGATAAAGGAGGAAATAAAAAGTATGTTACCGAAGTTCAGGTAAATGAATTCCTTATGCTGGGAGGGAAAAAAGAATAGATAATCCGACGGGTTGAGATTGGGGTATTATAGAAAGTGCAGGGCGGAGCCGGTGTGGTTTCGCCCTGTATTTTTCAGGAACAATTCGCGGTCTTTTTTTGTAACTTTGAGAAAAATAACCGCCATGAATCTCAGGTACGTTTCGAGATTGCTGGTATTTTCGCTTGTTCCCCTTGTATTTTATTGTTCCACATCCAATCCCAAGCAGCCTATGAGCATACCGGGAAATGAACGGGCTAATGATAGCCTGGTCAACCGCAGGCCGGCCGTTGCCGGTAGTTTTTATCCGGGTTCTGCAAAGGAACTTGCATCAACCCTGTCGGACCTTTTTGCATCAGCGGAACCACGAAAAGTATCAGGGAATATTCAGGCAGTGATCTCTCCTCACGCCGGTTACGTATTTTCGGGAGGTGTTGCTGCATCAGCGTTCCATCAGCTTGATCCCGGAAAAGTATACCGGAATGTTTTTGTCATCGGTTCAAGTCATAGGTTCAGTTTTGACGGAGCTTCGGTTTATACCCGAGGGAACTATGAAATGCCCCTGGGAACAATTCCGGTTGACCTGGAACTGGCCAGAAAACTGATAAATGACCCGTCAGGAGTTTTTACCGACAGAACAGATGCTCAGATAGATGAACACAGCCTGGAAGTTCAGCTGCCTTTCCTGCAAGAAATATACGGGAATAAGCTCACCATTGTTCCCATCGTAATCGGAACCCAGCGCGCATCGGTATGCAAGAAAATTGCCCAGGTTTTAAAACCATACATGGTTCCGGAAAATTTGTTTGTTATTTCTACCGATTTCTCTCATTATCCCGGATATGAAGATGCTGTAAGAGCAGATGCCCTCACCGCCGATGCCATTTGTACCAATTCGCCGGAGAATTTTCTGAATACCATCCGAAAAACGGAAGCAAAGGGAATACCCGGTCTGGTAACCTGCATCTGCGGATGGACTTCGGTTCTCACCCTGTTATACATGACCGAAGACATACCCGGCATTGAATACCACAAAATACAGTACAGAAATTCCGGCGACTCTCCTTACGGTGAGAGGGATAGAGTGGTAGGTTATTATGCCATCGCCGTAACCACAAAAGCCGGGACCTCCAAAGAAAAACAGACCACCAGGGAAAGCAAAAGGGATGAATTTTCCCTTTCTGTGCAGGAAAAAAAAGCCCTTATTTCCATTGCACGAAATACCCTGGAGAATTATATACGCAACGGTAAAACACCTCCGGTTGAGCAGAACCTCCTCACCCCTGCCCTGGAAACCCCCTGCGGTGCTTTTGTTACCTTGCGAAAAAAAGGGGAATTGAGAGGATGTATCGGACGATTTGATCCTACCGAACCGCTCTGGAAGATAGTTCAGGAAATGACCATTGCAGCAGCCGTGCATGACTACAGGTTTGATCCGGTTGACAGAAATGAACTAAAAGAGATAGACATAGAGATATCCGTCCTGACACCCCTCCAACGAATCCATTCTCCGGAAGAAATACGGCTGGGGATTGATGGTATTTACATTCGTAAAGGGTCCGCATCCGGTACTTTTCTCCCCCAGGTTGCCAGGGAGACCAACTGGACTCTGGAGGAATTTTTAGGGCATTGTGCGCGCGATAAGGCAGGGATCGGTTGGAACGGCTGGAAGGATGCCGAACTCTACACCTATCAGGCACTTATTATAGAAGAAAAAGATTTTCATTGAAAAAACCGCTGAGAGGCCGATGAAGAATCCATACAGTCTTCTGCCTATCGCGGCGATGTGCCTGACCGGTTATTTTCTGACACTGATGCTGGTCAGGATGAAAGTACTCTCCCTGCCGGTCCACCGGAAAATTTGGAATACCATCCTGCTTTTCACGTTTCTTGTAACTGGGATACTCGGAATTTTGCTGGTCCTCAATCTGAATTACCGTCTGGAATGGACATGGATAAAAACAGCCCTTCGCTGGCATGTGCATTTCGGCATTGGTATGGCAGTGGTAGCCGCTTTTCACCTGAGCTGGCATCTAAAGTATTACCTGAAAATCTTCGCCAAAAACAGTAACGGGAAGATTCCCATGCCGGAGAAGGACAAACAAACTGTTCGTCAGGAACTTTCGGATCCTGAGGTCAAGGCTTTTTCCTTTCTGCTCGGGTACCTCACACTGCAGGTTCAGCTGGTTTTTCTCCGCCAGTTTCTCAATCTTTTCAGCGGGAATGAGCTCATTATCGGTTGTGTATTGTTTGTGTGGATGTTGATCACAGGATTGGGTGCAGCAGCAGGAAGGAAATTTTCCGGACTGACACAAACTGCTCCCCTTTCAGCTGCTTTTGCCCTGCTTTCCGTTCTTCCGCCAATATTCTATCCGGCGAGTTATTATTTCAGAGTTTTGATGTTTCCTCCCGGCACAATGCCCGGACTTATTGGTTCCCTTCTGTTCATGTCAGGCCTGTTATTTCCCTTTTGTTTTTTATCTGGAATAACTTTTACTCAGATAATCAATAACTTATCTAAGAATAATCGCGTCAAAGCATCGCAGGTTTATGCCTGGGAAACCATGGGAGCTTTGACGGCCGGACTAATGTATGCTTTTCTATTAAGTCACGTACTGAATACCTTGTCAGTTCTATTCTTACCGGGAATCCTCGTACTATGGCTGTGCAGGAAAACCGCACCACCGGAAAAAATTAGGATGTACCGGGCTGTGTGGTTTATGTATCTGCTTTTTTCCCTGCTGGCGTTATTATTTGGGATGAAGACAGAAACCAGGTTGGCGCGATGGCAGTATCCGGGACAAAAAATTATTTTATTTCGAGAAACCCCTTACGGACGGTTTATTCTGACAGAGCAGGCCGGACAGAAAAACACCTTCAGCAACGGAAGCCTGCTTGCCTCGGGAAACAACATCGTTGACTGTGAAGAAGCTGTTCATTATCCCCTGGTGCAAGTCAACCGATGGGACACAGTTCTGATGATTTCCGGCGACCTGCAGGGTATGCTACCCGAGCTGGCAAAATACCGGATCAGACATATTGACTACACGGATATCAATCCATTCTGGGTCAATGTTTTACGTGAAAGCCTTCCATCAGAACAGCCCTTTAGTATCAGCTTTCATGCGGTGGATCCGGTTCACATGCTGCGGAATACCCGTACAAAATATAATGCTATCCTTATCCAGTCACCCGGAATGGGCACCTTGCAGGAGAACCGTCTGTTTTCGGCCGAATTCACAGGAACGGTGAAAAACCATTTGGTACCTGGGGGAGTTTCCTGCTGGTCAATGCCTACCTCGTTCAATTATCTGAATCCTGAAAGCAGGGAGATCAATTCTTCCGTGGTAAATACGCTGAAAAGATATTTTACTCACGTACTGCTCATTCCTGGCGAAAAACTTTACCTGATGGCCCGGGATTCCGTTCTGAATTACAATATTCCGGAACGAATTGAATTACTGAATATTAATAATAATTATGTGAATCAATACTATATAGATTCAACATTACTTTTATCGCGGATCCACGAAGTTGAGAAGACCCTGGTCAGTGATGCTCCGGGAAATTTTGCTTTCCGGCCTGCTGGAACTTTCCTGCACATCCGTTTCTGGTTAAGCCAGTATCGGTTTCCCTATTACAGCATTGTACTATTCTTTCTTGTGGCCGGAATCATAGCTTTTGCTTTGTATAAAGCAGGAAATTCACTTATGTTGGCAGCGGGAGGAGCCGGATCAGCACTTGAGTTTCTATTTATTCTCGGAGCCCAGATATTATATGGTTCTGCCTATCAGACCACCGGGCTGTTGATCGGGGTATACATGGCAGGAATGGCTGCAGGAGCCTGGGCAGGAAACCGTTTTCCGTTCTTAAAAACCAGGACGGCAACTGTTACAGTCACCGTATTTTTCCTTCTTCTCTGTGCCATTATACCATTTGTTCTGGGGATTCTTCAGCACAGCGACATTGCTGAAATTCCGGGATACATAATTTTGTCGGTATTCCTGTTTGCAACGGCCACCATACCCGGGTTTCTTTTTGCCGTAATAGCAGAAAAAACACCCGCCCATGCAGCGGGAACCCTTTATGCAGCTGATCTCACGGGTTCTGCAGTTGTTCTTATTTTGATTACAATTTTCGTTTTTCCGGTCTATGGATTGCAGGTTTCCGGTCTGGTGTTGGGGAGCATTCTGCTGGCAGGTCTCCTCCGGTCAGAACTCTCAGGAAAGAAAAGGCTAAGAGCACGGTAAGCCGGAACTCGTGCCAGACTATTCTCCCATCTGTTCCTCGAGCTTTTGCTGGCGGAAAAGACGATTTTTAAGGATGTAGCTATATTCTCTGGCTTTTTTATTGTTATAACGCACATAGGCTTCTTCAGCCCATTCAACGGCTTCCTGCAGGTTGCCTGCTATTTCAGCTGCCAACGCCATGTTGTAGCAGGCACGGCCTGCCAGTTTGGGATCAGGGTCTTCGGTATATTTGTGCCATTCATTAGCGGCTTCTACCCAGCGATTGGTCTGAGCAAGTCGTTTTGCATACTTAAAATCATCGTTTCCTTTTTTGTACATTTCCCTGCCGGTGCGGATCCAGGAAGGAGAAATTCTTCGGGCGTACTGCGTTCCGGCAAAATACCCGGTCTGTTTTACAATCTCGTTCTGCGGAGGAAGGTTTACCAGGGCTTCTTTATGGGTTCGTCCCTCGGCTTCCCATTCCCGGTAATCGGTAAAAATGCTTTCGTCGATAATCCTTTTACCGGCAGGATCGTAAATTCGCCAGCCCGATTCAATATTGGACCGTACGTGGGTTACAGTCACATCATATTTGATTTCTTTGTCATTTTCCTTTCGGGTACGTTGTTCTTTCCGGTCGGAATACAGATTGTTTGAATCGAAAACTTCGAGTGCCAGAAGGGCATCAGCCTGATTCTGACGGCAGATTCTCTCCACTGTATTCCAGTCAAGTGGTTCAGGAAACTGCCGTGTACCAGTTCCTTTCAGTTCTTTTTCGGGCGGAACGATTATGGAGAATCTGGGCGAGCTGACCAGTCCGTCAGCCACTCCCCGCACACATTCGAATGATCCGGCCCTGTCGGCAAAAAGTCCTTCTCCTGTCAATACTCCTTCCAGAACATTTTTTACCTTTTCTTCTTTGGCCGGAAGACTGCGGTTGACGATGACCAGAGAGTGGATCTCGCGTGGTACATTGATTTGAGCCGGTTCGAGCACAGTAAGGGTCACATTCATTGTCGAACACGAGGTAAATCCCAGTAAAAGAGGCAAGAAATACTTTTTCATAAGTGACGAAACAGTAGTTTTTGGTCATTATTTGCGAAAGATACATATATTTTTTTATCGGACACAGAATGAGCAGTTTGAAAGGGAGGATCATTTTGAAATCTGTTTATAATGAGGGAAGAAAACAACTCCTGATGCAATAACTCAGATATAGGGAAACCCATTGATTTGCCCTATCTTTGTTTTTTCAATGAAACGTTCATCCATGCAGGAAGATACCATATGTGCCATTGGAAGTCCCCCGGGACAGGGAGCTATAGCCATAGTGCGCGTAAGCGGCCCGAAAACACTCAACGCGGTCAGTCAGATTTGTTTCCTGCAAAAATCCGGAAAACAGCTCGCAGATATTGCTCCCGGAAGGATGATTCGGGTATGGATAAAGGACAAAGAGTCCATTCTGGACGATGGCATGGTTTGTCGATATGTCGCTCCGCATTCCTACACTGGAGAAGATATGGTGGAAATTTTCTGCCACGGGTCGGTTTACATTCAGCAGCGCCTGCTTCAATTACTGATTGCCAGCGGAGTGAGGCTGGCCAGGCCGGGTGAATTTACCCAGCGGGCTTTTCTGAACGGTAAAATGGATTTATCGCAGGCAGAAGCAGTTGCCGATCTGATAGCTTCCTCTTCCGGTGCATCCCATCGTTTGGCTATGTACCAGATGCGGGGTGGTTTTTCATCGGAGATTGCCGCCCTGAGGCAGGAAATGTTGCACTTTGTTTCCCTGCTTGAACTGGAACTTGATTTCAGTGAGGAGGATGTGGAGTTTGCCGATCGTTCACAACTTACGGAGCTTCTTGAACGACTGACGAAAAAAATAGATACCATGGCCCGGTCGTTCGCAAGCGGACAGGCTATAAAAAATGGTATTCCGGTTGTTATTGCCGGTTTGCCCAATGTTGGCAAGTCGACACTTTTAAACACCCTGCTCAATGAAGACAGAGCAATAGTTTCTGAAATTCCAGGAACAACAAGGGATACCATTGAAGACACCCTGCACATCGAAGGGTATTTGTTCCGAATTATTGACACAGCAGGCCTGCGGCATTCGAAGGATGAAATTGAGGCTATAGGAATCAGAAAAACAAGGGAAAAGCTCCGGACAGCCCGGATCATTCTGCTGGTAATCGATCTGACAGAAGCCACCAGCGAAATACCCCAAGAAATAAAAGCTCTGCATCTGGAGAAAGAACAGCAGATGATTCTGGTGGCCAATAAAGCCGACAAGGTTCAGGAAGAATATCTGCAGCAGAAAGTGGCCGAACTCGAACAACTCAAGGCAGGAACAGTTATCCCTATTTCAGCAAAAAAACAGAACAATCTTGACCTGCTAAGGAAGGAACTTGTCAGCAAGGCACAATCATTGGCCGGTGAGCAGGATGTAATGGTTACCAACCTCCGGCATTTTGAAGCGCTTGATAAAGCAAGACAGGCATTGGAAAGAGCAAAGACGGGATTGAAGGAAGACATACCAACTGATCTGGTTGCCCAGGATATTCGTGAGGCCATGCATTATCTGGCAGAAATTACCGGTGAAATCACCACCGATGAAATCCTGGGGAATATTTTCAAAAATTTCTGTATAGGAAAGTAAAAAAGCGGCCAGGTAACCCGTAAGGAATTATTTGATGGTACTATCCGGTACGATGGTCAGTTTGATGGTTTCCTTGTTCACCACATTAGGCTGTAGCAACAAAGCAGGAACCATGTACGTACCGTTATTGATGCTCATATTGAGAGACGGAACAGGGGATTTCTGTGCAACCTTCATGGCAAGTTCGGCAGCACTGGTTGCAAGGTTTTCAATCGGTTTATAAACTGTCATGACCTGTTTTCCGGCCATAATTCGTTCGCAGGCAAGCCGGTCAGCATCCTGCCCCGAAACCCAGACCTTCCCTGCCAGGTTTTTTTCTTCGAGCGCATTCACCACCCCGGTTGCCAGATCATCATTAGCCACCAGCACAGCATTGATATCGGGATTTTGTTTCAGGCATTCCTTCATCAGCCTGTAGCCTTCTCCCTTATCCCAGCGGGAGACAAACTTGTCGAAAACAACCCTGATATCACCCCTGTCGATATACGGACCAAGAACATTGAGCTGGCCGGTTTTAATCATCATAGAATTATGATCGGACGTAGGACCACTAATAATAGCATATTTGCCTTTCGGGCAGACCCTGGTCAAATATTCGGCCTGCAGTTGGCCGATTTCCAAATTATCAAACGAAATATAGAAGTCGAGGTCGCAATTCCTGATGAGGCGGTCATACGAAATAACGGGAACCCCATGTTTATGGGCCAGTTTTACGATTTTGCCAGCCTGGTACTGATCAACAGGAACGATAACAAGTACATCCACACCTGATTCCAGAAATTTTCTGGCCTGTTCAAACTGCCTGTCGGGATTTCCATTGGCCGTATCAAACAGCAGCTGACCACTGAGTTCCTTGATGCGTTTTTCAAAAATTTGTTTGTCTTTTGCCCAACGTTCCTGGGCGAAGCTGTCCATCAAAAGTCCCACCTGTCTTTTGGAAGAACACCCTGAAAAAAGAACCAGGAGAAACAGGGAGGCAATAGCCATCCCGAAAAAGATACGGGTTTTCATAGCAAAAGGATTTAAAGGTTTTCAATCCCTGCAGCAGCACCCTTACATGATTGTATAAAAGTAATAAAACTTCCGGAGGAAAACAAGTGCGGAAAGATATTTCAAAAGAGGTCAGGGCAGCTCTTTCATCAAGGCTTTGAGAATGGAACGAACAAACAAAGGACCCTGATAGATAAAACCCGTATACACCTGAATCAGAGAAGCACCTGCCTGCAGTTTTTCAATGGCATCCTCCGGAGTCATAATTCCACCAGTTCCAATGATCGGCAATTTATGATCCGTTTTATCAGCTATATAACGAATCAATTCGGTGGAACGACGGGTAAGTGGAGCCCCGCTTAATCCCCCCTGTCCGATAGCATCAAGTTTTTCCCGTGGCGTCACCAGGTTTTCCCGGCTAAGGGTTGTATTGGTAGCCACAATGCCATCCAGACCCGTTTCATCGACAATAGCAAGCGTCTCGTCAATTTGCCGGAAACTAAGGTCGGGAGAGATTTTCAGGAGCAAAGGTTTCCGTACCGGCATGTTCCTGCGGGTTTCAGTAAGCCTGAGAAGAATTTCCCGCAACATATCCTTATCCTGCAATTCCGACAGATCCCTGATATTAGGACAGCTCACATTGACCACAAAATAGTCGGCTGCGTCGTATAATGTTCTGAAAACAAAATCATAGTCCTCCGCTGCCCGATGATTGGGAGTAGAAGTATTCTTTCCGATATTAGCGCCAATAATAATATCAGGTTTCTTCCGCAGTAAACGCTGGCGGACAGCCTCGGCGCCATCATTATTGAACCCCATCCGGTTAATTAGTCCCTGATCAGCAGGAATGCGAAACAAGCGCGGTTGAGGATTACCTGGTTGGGGTTTAGGCGTAACTGTCCCTATTTCAATGAATGAAAAACCGAAAGCAGCAAATTCGTTGTAAACCAGAGCATTCTTATCGAAACCGGCTGCGAATCCCACAGGATTTTCAAAACGCAGGCCAAATACCTCTTTTTCCAGTTTAACAGCACGAGGTTTGCATAAAAGAGCGACAACCGATTTCTTGCCCGGAATTTTAAAAGCTAAACGCACTCCCGAAATCAACCAGTGATGGATTCGTTCCGGATCGATGAGAAAGAGAAGAGGACGGATAAAGAACCTGTACATAAATTTTTAAGCAAATCTAAAAAGAAAAAAGCATTTGTTAAGGTTTACAAATGTATTTACTTAGATTTACTATTGTAAATTTAAAAAAAGAATCTTATAATTCGGGATTTTAATTCCTTAAGGGAATCAATGTCTCTTGTTCAAAGTAATTGTTATGGATTTCCTATTGTTTGTAAGGCGTGGGTTATGGGGTGAAGGGAAATGTTCAGCCAAACGATATTATGGTCATTGGTAGAAAATTAGAGCCTTTACATGGAAAAAAGAAATAGCCAAAACCACAGATTATAAAGATTGCCAACAATTGAACACAGATCAATACAAACATTTCTGCGAAAAATCTGCGGTCATATGTGTTTAAAAAAACTGTAAAATGTCACGGATAAAGACCCGTATAATGCATTAGAATCGCAGAAAAAGATAAGGTATTGAGCGATGGCATCCGTACTAATCACTCGTGCATTGATTCCTTACATTCGCACACCATAAACCCATTGTAACATAATCTTCTGCGACAACGCTGGCTCAATGAAAAGCAGAAAACCAAAAGCAGTTTACGGCAACTTTTCCTGCTGAGGTATGAAGCGCTGGAAGGTATTATCGGAAAACAACAGAAGGATTTCCTTTATCCCTGGATTTTTCTGAGCACCTGAAGATGTCTTGGAACCGTAATTTTCCGGATCGGAAGAATGCAATTCCTGCATTGCATCAGGTTCCGCTCTGACCGAACCGGTTTCTGACGGATGCTCAGGTTGGTCAAACAGACTTCCCGTCTTGGGCTCTTTATACATTTCTCCCTTTCCCAGAAGCAACCATTCCGGATTAATTTCTGGGAATCGATTCAGAATTTTCACCAGCACATCATAACTTGGCAAATTGCGGCCCGAAACCAGGTGGGAGACTGCCGATCGCTGAATGGCAAGTTCATCGGCAAATTGAGACGGAGTAAGTGATTCCGCCTTCATTAAAGCCAGCAGACGGTCTTTCATAAGAAAAACATATTTCGATTACAAATGTAATATATTTCAACGGTTACAAGTATACAAATCTGTTCGATTTATCGTTTACTTATGTAAATATCTTATAACATGATCATGTTTTTGTGCAAAAAGCAGAAAATGAAATACTTCTGATTTTGCTGTTTCAGACTCATTTGAATTTTCCTTACATAATGATAATCCCGACTTTTATCTAAGGATATTTGTTATTTATACATTATGGTAAATCTTTTATCAGTCAAATTAAAGTATTACTAATAATAAATTTTGTATTCATCTGGTTAGCAATAGAATAAAATCCAAATCTACTTCTAAGTTTCTATCAGAAGTCTATTTTGACATAAAATATTTAAACTATTAATTCAAAAAAAATATTTACTTATATGGTTATTAATGTTTTATATTAATTTAATAACTCTGTTTACATATGTAAATATATCGAAAAAACGCTTTTATTTTCCCTTTTTGTAAAGGAATTTACCCGCTAAAAGGACAAACATATATCTTTGTTCAGCCGAAAAACTTATCATTGATACATGCGAAGAACCGATTTTCTCTTTCTGGTGGTTATTGTGCTGATGGGTTTTCTGTATGGGCTTCACCGGATCCTTCCTATGCGCCCCTATTCTATTCATCAATGGCGACAAACCGATTGTCTGTCTATTACCCTGAATTATACCCTGGAAGACCTTCCTTTTGCGCAACCTGAAATTCATAATACAACTTATGGTGAAGGAAAAGTCGTTAGTGAATTCCCGGTGATTTATTATCTGATTGGTCATCTATGGAAACTAACCGGCCCGAAAGAATTCATCTTCCGGGTTTTCAACCTGCTGATCGTTATAACTGGTCTCTTTTTGTTGTACCGCATGACGGCCGGAATAACAGGTAACCGCTATGTTGGTCTGCTGACAGGACTTCTGTTGTTTGCCTCCCCCCTGCTGGTGTATTACGGAGCCAACTTTTTAATGAATGCACCTGCCTTTTCTCTGGCCCTGGCAGGAGGTTATTTTGTATGGAAATACCTATCCGGTGACCGGCCATTGCATTTGGTCATTGCAACAGTAATTTTTACCCTGGCAGGATTACTGAAAATCAGTTCCCTGCTCTTGTTTTGTGCTTTTTCTGCTGTTTATTTGGCCGCTGTTTTTGGAATCTTCGGACTGAAAAAACTACCGGTGCGAAAATGGCTTCTCATAGTACTGGCTATCATGGTTGTATTGGGAATCAACCTTATGTGGTACAGATATGCGGTACAGTATAATACAATCCATAAAACCCGTGGATTTATTTTTCTTCAGGGTCTGTATCCTATCTGGGATATGGACAAAGCTGCCATCCACGCTCACTGGCAGAGGCTTCTCCATAATCTGCTTCCCGTATATTTTCATCCTTTCTTTCTTTATTTCATTCTTCTGGCATTTGCCTTTAACCTGATGCATTTCAAATCCTGCAACCGGATACTGGTATTACTGAACATTGCCACTTTTATCGGAGTAGTGCTCTATATGCTTTTCTTTTACAAAGCATTTGATGTGCATGACTACTATCTGACCGACTTATTAATATTTGTTCCCGTAACCTTCCTCACATTTGCCGAAAGGACAGTGCGGACCAGGAAGCATGTTGTTTTGCAATGGTACATTTACACTGCAGCCGTTGCGTTTTTTCTGTTCCTCAGCTACTACACCGCTTCAAAAATCAGGTTACGCTACAACCTCCACCAGCATTTTCCCGGATTATACACACTGCTACCGAAGCAAGAAATTGATGTATACAACTGGTATCACTGGCACTATGCAACCTATTACAAGGCCTATGAATCGGCCGAACCCTGGCTTAGAAACCAGGGCATCCAACGGACCGATTGTATTATCAGCATTCCGGATCAAAGCATCAACATTACGCTGTATCTGATGGATCAAAAGGGATTCACCGATTTTGGGCGAAGGAGAAACCCTCCACAGTCGTACGGAAAATGGATAGAACATTGCCGGGATCTTGGTGCCCGATATTTGATTATTAACGACAGGGAATTACTAAAAGACACAACCGTTGCACCCTATTGCCGGTATAAGCTTTCTGAATATAATAACCTTATTTTGTTTGATTTACAAAATTTATCCTATCCATTAGATTAAATTTTACAGGTAACTTTTTTAAACAACAGCATGTTCATAAAACGGAAAATTGCATTTCACTGGCAGATTCTGATAGCACTTGTTCTAGGTGTTCTTTTCGGATTGTTTTTTGCATCCTATTCATCGTGGGTTGACTGGATGGGGGAATTGTTTTTGAGGGCGTTAAAAATGATTGTTGTTCCCTTGATTTTCTTTACCATTACCTCCGGCATAGCCAACAACGGAAATACCACAAATCTTGGTAGGATAGGAGCAAAAACTCTTGGATTCTACCTGTTGACAACCCTTCTTGCCGCAGTGACGGGACTTTTTCTGGTAAACCTCATGAAGCCCGGTCAGGGAGCCGAGCTTTTGCTGCAGGACCTATCGGAAAAAGGAACCCCGGCCTATGAAGGAAAGTCCATCAGAGATCTGCTGATCCATATTATTCCTGACAATATCTTCTCGGCACTTACTGCATCCGACACACTTCAGATTATTGTGTTTGCCGTTCTTCTGGGATTTTTCATAACCCGGCTACCAGAAAACCAGCGGCAGATGCTGACACAGTTTTTCGATGCATCTTCGGCTGTAATGATGAAAATTACGATGTTCATTATTCGGTTTGCACCTTTTGGAATCTTTGGCATAGTGGCCCGTCAGGTTGCTCTTCAGGAGAATCCTGCAGGGCTGGCAGTAAGTCTTGGCCATTACATGCTGGTTGTCATTGCCGGTCTGAGCATTCATAGTATAGTTTCCTTGCCGGTCATCCTCACAGCATCGGGCATTCACCCCATCCGGCATTACAAAGCCATGTTGCCTGTTTTAATTACCGCCTTCAGCACATCGTCCTCGAATGCCACCCTGCCGCTGACCCTTTCCACCGTTCAGAACGGATGTGGAGTATCGCAACGGATAGCAGGATTTACCCTGCCTCTGGGAGCCACTATTAACATGAACGGAACAGCCCTGTATGAGATCGTTGCCGCATTGTTTATTGCCCAGGTGTACGGAATTCATTTACCCGTTGACAAACAGATTACCGGAGTGCTTGTAGCCTTGCTGGCCGCAGTTGGTGCAGCCGGTATACCGATGGCAGGACTGGTTACCATGACCATAGTGCTTACAGCCATGGGGCTTCCGGTGGAAGGAATTGCCCTTGTTCTAACAGTGGACAGACCACTGGATATGTTCCGCACCCTGGTCAATGTACTGGGTGATACATGCGGAGCCGTTGTAGTTGCTAAATCAGAAGGAGAAGACCTGATGGTATCTTTCCGGAATTCCGGCAATACTTCTCAGACCAAAGCATCATAGAGAATTTCAACCGGGTGGAGGCCTTTTCGCCCCGTCCCGTCTTCAATCTGGTGCCGGCAACTTGTTCCCGGTGCCGCAATAATAACATCCTCCGGAGTATTCCGGATGGCAGGGAACAGCACCAGTTCTCCCACCTTCATGGACAATTCGTAATGCTCCTTTTCATACCCAAAAGAACCTGCCATGCCGCAACATCCGGAGGGGATTTCTGTCACCGTGTAATTTTCGGGAAATGATAGTACCTTTTTTGTCGGATTGGTTGAAGCCACAGCCTTTTGCTGGCAATGGCCGTGCAATTTGATGGTTCGTGCTTTTGTAGTAAACTGTTCTTTCGTTATTTTCCCCCTGTCCATTTCTTTTGCCAGAAACTCATCGATCATGAAGGAGCAGGAAGCTATTCTTCTGGCCAGTTCTTTCATCTCTCCCCGCATAAGGTCGGGGTATTCATCCCGGAAACCAAGAATAGCAGAAGGCTCAATACCCAGCAGCGGACGTTCCTCCGATACATAATCCCGCAGGAGGTTCAGGTTTTTATAAGCGATTTTTCTTGCCCGGCGCAGGAGTCCTTTCGAGATATATGTGCGGGCACTTTCGCCATGGGGAGGCAGCTGAACCCGGTATCCCAGGCGGGTAAGGAGTTTAATAGCC
This sequence comes from Bacteroidota bacterium, assembly GCA_029571215.1. Classification (GTDB taxonomy): domain Bacteria; phylum Bacteroidota; class Bacteroidia; order Bacteroidales; family JAAYUG01; genus JAAYUG01. Next base: position 103,142 of record JAKPTE010000008.1, on the reverse strand, counting down.
TTGATGCCGATTTCCACATCATTATAGTTGGTAAACTCATCAACAAAAAGGTTTACAACAGGAGCCTGTGCGGGCAGGGAGGAAGTAAGTTCCGGCAAATTTCTTTTAGCCCACCGGCGGAGGGTTGTTTTGTAAATCTTCGGGAAAGTACGGTGGACAGTAAAGCCCACCCATTTCATAAACGTATGGGCAACAAGTTTGCTGGAGATGATTTTGTTGTACAAAGCAGGGACAGCAGATCCTAGTTTATTAAACCAGGTAATATAGGCAATCAGCCGGGCCCTCAGGGGAATCCCATGGCTGTCGTAATAATGCTGCAGAAATTCGGCTTTCAGTTTTGCCATATCGACATTGGAAGGGCACTCTGACTTGCATCCCTTGCAGGAGAGGCAGAGATCGAGGATGTCATAGATTTCCCTGTGGTCGAATGGATTCTTCTGGTTGGGACGTGAAATGAATTCGCGGAGAATGTTAGCCCGTGCCCGGGTAGTAGTATTTTCATCCATGGTAGCCATGTAGCTTGGACACATGGTCCCTCCGATTTTAGCCGATTTGCGGCAGTCGGCTGAACCGTTGCAGTTTTCGGCCATCCTGATATAACCCATGGTGGAGGAGAAATCGAGAATAGTTTCAGGCTCATCTGGATACACACCGGGTTCATACCGCAGGGAAGTATCCATAGGAGGAGTATCGGTAATTTTTCCGGGATTCAGAATTCCTTCCGGGTCGAAGGTTTTTTTGATTTCCTTCAGAAGCGCATAGTTTTTTTCACCTACCATCAGAGGGATAAACTCTCCCCTCAACCTCCCGTCGCCATGTTCTCCGCTCAGGGACCCATTGTATTTCTTTACCAGTTTGGCCGTTTCGGTGGCTACTGTTCTGAAGAGCCTGACGTGATTTGGATCCTTAAGATTCAATACAGGCCGCAGGTGTAGTTCTCCGGTAGCCACATGAGCATAGTACACGCAGTTCAGCCCCAGTCTCTGGAGCATTTCCTTAAATTCTGCAATATAGTTGGGAAGTTTTTCAGGTGCCACTGCGGTATCTTCGATCACAGCCACCGGTTTTGCATCACCCGGTATGTTGGAAAGCAAACCCAGCCCCGCTTTCCGGAGAGCCCAAACCCTTTTGATATCGGGACCGGTAATAAGCGGAAAATAATATCCAAGACCGGCGGCGCCCATTTCCCTTTCCATCTTATCGCGGATCTCCTCAATTTCGGCAAGGGAATTTCTTGCAAACTCAGCAATAATAATAGCACCCGGTTCTCCCTGTATAAAGAAACGGTTTTTTCTTTGTTCGATGTTTTCCCTGGTGCAGTCAATAATAATTTTATCCATCAGTTCGATAGATCCCGGAGAATAGCTCAAAGCCATCAGGTTAGCCTGCAAGGCTTCTTCGAGTGTATGGCAATGAACTGCAACGAGGCCAGTGACCGGAGGCGGAAGAGGTTCAAGGTGTAAAGTAATTTCAGTAAGGAACATTAATGTACCCTCGGAACCTGCAATCAGTGAGGCAAGATTCAAAGGAGACCCTTCCGGACTAAACGGTTGCTGGCGAAGGAGAATATCGATGGCGTATCCAGTATTGCGGCGTTTCAAAGATGGATCAGGGTATTCCTTCAGGATATTGCTCCGGTTTTCGGGATCGGAAAGGATGGTACGAATTTTTCTGTACACTTCCCCTTCCCGTGTGTTCAGAAGGCATTTCTGTTCCATTTCTTCCGGAGAAAGCTGTCGGAATTCTACTTCGTTGCCGTCACTGAGAAAACCCTTCACAGCCAGGAGATGGTCGCGGGTACTTCCGTAAATCAGGCTGTGAGCACCACAGGCGTTGTTACCCACCATCCCTCCTATCATGCAGCGGTTGGAAGTGGAGGTTTCGGGAGCAAAAAACAGTCCGTATGGTTTTAGCACCTCGTTGAGTTCATCGAGTACAACCCCCGGTTCAACACGTACCCAGCGTTCTTCTGCATTGATTTCAATAATTCTGTTCAGATGACGCGAAATATCTACAACCAGTCCCTTCCCTACCACCTGACCAGCCAGAGAAGTTCCTGCGGCACGGGGGATAATGGGAAGTTTATGCTGACGGGCAAAGCGGATAATTTTTTCTATATCGTTTCTGTTTTTTGGACGGATAACAGCATTCGGTTTTTCTTTATATGCCGATGCATCCGTAGCATACATCAGCAAAAAAGGCTCGCTGGTATATATCTCGCCTTCTATCTCTTTTTTCAATGCATCAATAGGAAAATCCGGCATAGCAAAATGTTCTTAAAATATGTTATAGGGCACAAATATAACAAGTCTTTTTTGCTTTAGTGTTCTGTATCCCGTTTTTCGTATCGTTTGATTCATTCGTTTTGGAAGGGTGCAGTAGTTTGTTCGGTAAAACATTTTGTGTTTCGTTTGCGGCATAAATCAAATACTGTTAAAAGATGATATAAATCAGATGGAAATTCTTCGCAGGATGGTTTAAATTGTATACCTTTAGGCTTTCAAAATTCAAATTATAAAATACTGATAAACAATGGATTTACTTGAAAAAATAACAGCAAGAGCAAAACAATTGGGAAAACGGATTGTTTTGCCGGAAGGGCTGGAAGAACGTACGTTAAAAGCCGCTGACGAAGTGATCAAGGAAGGGATTGCGCAAGTAATTCTGATAGGTAATCCGGCAAAGGTGCATGCCAAAGCGAATGAACTGGGGCTTACACATATCAGTAAGGCACAGATTGTTGATCCCCTGAATCATCCGAAGAAAGACGCCTATATTGATCTAATGGTAGAGCTTCGGAAGAACAAGGGCTTAACGAGGGAAGAGGCCGCAAAACTGATTGAAGATCCGTTGTATCTGGGCACACTGATCATCAAATCGGGAGATGCAGACGGGGAAGTTGCCGGAGCCATGAATGCCACAGGGGATGTATTGCGTCCGGCTTTTCAGTATGTAAAAACCTTGCCTGGCATTAGTGTTGTATCGGGGGCGTTCCTGATGATTCTGCCCGATACGAAGTTTGGAGAGAATGGCCTAATGGTATTTGCCGATTGTGCGGTTCATCCGAATCCGACAGACAGAGAGCTTGCTGAAATTGCTGTAACCACAGCCCGGACGACCCGTGCACTTGCCGGATTTGAACCGCGGGTTGCCATGCTAAGTTTTTCCACCAAAGGAAGTGCAAAACACGAGTTGGTTGACAAGGTAGTTGAAGCAACGCGTATTGCGAGGGAGATGGATCCCAATCTGCAGATTGACGGTGAGTTACAGGCTGACGCTGCTATTATTGAGTCGGTTGGCCGGAGCAAAGCGCCGGGATCGCCTATAGCAGGGAAAGCGAATGTTTTAATTTTCCCCGATCTTCAATCGGGAAACATTGCATACAAGCTGGTGCAGCGCATGGCGCATGCCGAAGCAGTTGGTCCTGTGCTACAGGGTATGGCAGCTCCCATTAATGATTTGTCGAGAGGATGTTCTGTAAGTGACATTGTAAATGTGATAGCGATAACTGCCAATCAGGCAGCCGGTTTATAAAATGGTACAAATCTTAAACAGGAAAACATGTCAGAAATTCTTGTAGAACCGATTGAACAATACGGTTTGAGCAAAAAAGTAAGAACACAGAGCCTTTTTTCGAAAATAGGCATCGTAGGATGCGGATCAGTTGGCAGGAACCTTGCCCGGCTGGTCAGTGCAAGCGGGATGGAAGTCATTTTTGTGGAGGTGAGCGAGGAAAAAATAGCGTTGGCGCTCCGGGAAATCGAGCGTGAGCTTGACCGGCAGATTGAGCACTGGGGAATGACCCCCGGTGACAAGCGTATCATCATGTCGCGGATCCACGGTACACTGAAGTATGAAGACCTCAGCGGTTGTGACCTGGTAATTGAGGCTATTCTGTCCAGGTCGAGTGAACTCACAACGGAAATACGCAAAGGTGTTTTTAAAAATATTGAGCGGCATGTTGATCCGAATTGCATCATTGCCACCAATTCAACAACCACCATCATCACGGAACTTGCTTCCGAGCTGGAACATAAGCATCGGTGCGTAAGCCTGCATGTACTGACCACGGCAAAAGATGCCCGCGTTGTTGAAGTGGTCAAGGGATTGTACACTTCGGAAGAAGTTTATCAGGCTGCCTGTAAGTTTGTAAAACTGATCGGGAAAACGGTAGTTCCGGTGGAAGAATCACCCGGTCTGGTGAGCATCCGGATTTTTTCCGTGATGTTTAATGAAGCCTGTGAAATGCTTATGGAAGGCGTTGCCCGCAAGGAAGATATTGATCTTGTAATGCGCGACGGACTAGGTTTGGCCTATGGTCCCTTTGAAATGGCCGACCGGGCAGGACTTGATAAGGTAGAACGGTGGATGGACAACCTTTATAAAGAATTTGGGGATATGCGGTATAAACCCTCCCCGCTTCTAAAAAGGATGGTTCGGGCCAATCAGCTCGGGACCAAGACCAGGAAGGGATTTTATACGTATGATGAAACAGGGAGGAAAATTACCCAAACTATTGTTGGTGCATAATACAAAAGGTTTATGAAAATACTTGTTTTGAATTGCGGCAGTTCTTCTATCAAGTTTCAGTTATTTGAAATGACCACAGAATCGGTTCTTTCCCGAGGAATTGTTGAAAAAATTGGATTGAAAGGATCTTTTCTGAAACTGGAAAAGGAGAATGGGCAAAAAGTAATGTTTGAAGGAGAAATACTTGATCATCAGACTGGAATTGAATATGTGCTGGGAGTTCTGACCAGTAAAAAGCACGGTTGCCTTAAAAATCTTAACGAAATTGATGCTGTTGGACACCGTGTTGTGCATGGCAAAGAAAAATTCAAGTCGAGCGTACTGATAACAGAGGAAGTCATTCAGGAATTGGAAAGGTGTGTGGATATTGCACCACTGCATAATCCACCGAACCTTAAAGGTATTTATGCCATGCAATCCCTGCTGCCATCCGTACCCCAGGTGGGTGTATTTGACACCGCATTTCATCAGACCATGCCAAAGCATGCCTATATGTACGCTATACCTTACTCGTTGTATGAAAAATATGGGATAAGGCGGTACGGATTTCATGGGACAAGCCACAGGTATGTATCAAGGCGTGCCTGTCAGTTTCTCGGAGTAAATATCGAACAGCAGAAGATAATTACCTGTCATCTGGGGAACGGGGCTTCCATGACAGCTGTTTTGCATGGACAGTCGGTCGACACCTCGATGGGACTTACTCCGGTGGAAGGACTTATCATGGGAACCAGGGCTGGTGATCTTGACCTGGGAATCATTACTTATATCATGGATAAGGAAGATATAGGGTACAAAGCTGTCAGTACACTTATCAACAAGCACAGCGGTGTGCTGGGCGTATCAGGAATTTCATCCGATATGCGGGAAGTGGAGGAAGCAGCGGAAAAAGGAAACGAGCGCGCTAAGCTGGCACTGGATATGTACCATTACAGGGTAAGAAAGTACATTGGAGCCTATACCGCTGCAATGAACGGGCTGAATATTCTTGTATTTACCGGTGGAATTGGCGAGAACGGGTGGGAATCAAGGGAGGAAATCTGTAAAAACATGGAATATCTGGGCATTTACCTTGATCCTGCCAGAAATAAAGGGTTAAGAGGGAAGGAAGCTGTAATCAGTACCGAGGATTCACGAGTAAAGGTTGTGGTGATTCCAACCAATGAAGAGCTGGTAATAGCGCAGGATACGCAGATGATCGTTTCTGGCGGAAAGTAGTCAGGAATTTTCTATAAACCCCCTGTATGCAATATTTAGAGAAACCCCTATCGCAATTATTGCATGTTGCCCGTTCGAGGGTGCAACGGAGGATTGTTGTTGCCGCAGCCGAGGATAAGTCTGTTCTGAAGGCTGTTTCGGAGGCAAAGAATGAAAAGATTGTTTCCCCGGTCCTGGTGGGGGATTCAGTAAAGATCAAAGAGATACTCGGACAATTGGGATGCAATGCCAGTGACTGGGAAATTGTTCATGAACCCGATGCCACAGCATCTGCGTTGCGCTCAGTTAAGTTAATCAGGGAAGGCGAGGGAGAGATTCTTATGAAAGGATACCTCCCTACGGCTGTTCTTCTGAAGGCGGTTTTGCATAAAGAAACCGGTATCAGGGAATCGAACATGCTGAGCCATGTTACTTTGTTTGAGATACCATCGTATCATAAACTGCTGGGGTTGTCGGATGCGGCCATAACCATTCAGCCCACTGTTGAAGAAAAGGCAGAAATCATCCGGAACGCGGTCAAAGTATTCCACAGGCTGGGAGTTGAGAGTCCGCTGGTAGCGGTATTGGGTCCTATAGAGACTGTCAATCCCAGAATAGAATCGACGGTTCATGCAGCAATGCTCACAGTGATGCAGGTCAGGAATCAGATTTCCGGGTGTATCATCGATGGTCCACTGGCCATGGATAATGCCATATCGGCTGAAGCAGCCAGGCATAAGCATATAGAAAGTTCCGTTGCAGGGAATGCTGATATTCTGATTGCACCTGACCTGGATGCAGCGAATATATTGTATAAATCGTTGATATTTTTTGCAGGAGCTGTTTCGGCCGCCATCATCACCGGCGCAAGGGTTCCGGTAGTGCTTACCTCGCGGTCTGATTCGGAAAAAAGTAAACTTTTGTCGATTGCTCTGGCAGCGGCTCTGGAATAGTTTCAATTAAACTGATGTACCATGCCTGACAAAAAGATTCTGGCCATCAATCCTGGCTCGACATCGACCAAAATTGCCGTGTACCTGAACAACAGGGTTATTTTTCTGAAAAATATCCGGCATCCGCCGGAAGAATTGAGGAAATTCAAGCACATAAGCGAACAATATGAGTACAGGAAGGAAGCGATCCTGAGAGAGCTGCAACATGCTGAAATTGATCTGTCGATGATTGAAGCAGTAGTCGGAAGAGGAGGTTTGTTGCATCCCATCCGTTCGGGAGTATATGCAGTCAATGAGCGGTTAAAGGAAGACCTCCGCAAAGGGGTAATGGGTGAACATGCCAGCAATCTGGGCGGGTTGATTGCCGATGACATTGCCAGGTCGCTTCCGAATGCCAAAGCCTATATTGCCGACCCGGTAGTTGTGGATGAGATGGAGGATGTAGCCAGAATCAGTGGCCATCCATTGTTCAAACGGCAATCTATTTTTCATGCTTTGAATCACAAGGCAGTTGGGCGCGCATATGCCCGGCTGGTCAATCATCAGTATGAGGAAATGAACCTGATAATTGCCCATCTGGGAGGGGGAATTTCCATAGGAGCTCACCGGCAGGGTCGGGTTATTGATGTGAATCAGGCGCTGGACGGAGAAGGTCCCATGTCGCCCGAAAGGTCGGGCACTATTCCTGCCGGGCAGCTTGTCAAGCTTTGTTTCAGTGGGAAATATAGTTATGACGAGATCAGGGAAATGATTACCGGGCAGGGAGGACTTATGGCATGGTTTGGTACCAACAATGCCTACGAGATTGAATTACTGGCAGCGGACGGTGACATGAAGGCGAAGAAAATTCAGGACGCTATGGCCTACCAGATTGCTAAATACATTGGGGCGATGGCTGCGGTATTACATGGTGAAGTTGATGCCATCATTCTGACAGGAGGTCTGGCACATAACACTGCTCTTGTTGAGTACATAAAAAAGATGGTTTCCTTTATTGCACCAGTGGTAATTTATCCGGGAGAAGACGAAATGCATGCCCTGGCAATGAATGGGCTTCGTGTGCTGCGCGGAGAACTGGAATGCATGGAATACAATGAGTCCAATATGATCCAAACCGATCCATTCACGGAGGGTTAAGGTACTGAACAGGATACAGGAATGATTTTCCCATTGAAAAAACGGTGACCATTCAGAGCAAATTCAACAATAAAAGGTGCTATTTCATCGGCCGTGAGGGGAGCCTGATAACCGGGAAATGCTTCCTTCAGCATTTCAGTCTGAACAGAACCCAGGGCAAGGCAATTGACAGATATTTTATCAGGTTTTAATTCTTCGGCAAGGCATTCTGTCAGTATGGCCAAAGCCCCCTTGGACGCACTGTAATAATGAAGACCCGGGAATTTGGCACTGCCCTGTACACCACCCATGCTTCCAATATTGATAATATGAGGATGCGGGGATTTTTTCAGGAAAGATAGAAAAGTTTTTATCAGAATGCCGGGCACGATTACATTGATGTCGAACATTTTACGCGCATCTTCTGCTAACAGTCCTGAAAAAGGTTTTTTGACAAGCAGACCGGCATTGTTAATTATAGCATCCAACCGACCGGTTCTTTTTTCAATTTCATTCTCCAGACCTGCAGGATCTGACAGGCAGTCCATGAGATCATATTCTACCGGTACAAGATTCGCAAACCGGGCGGATAAGGCGGTGAGTTGTTTTACATTTCGTGAAATGGCAAAAACCGTGCAGGATGGATCTTCCAAAAATTTTTTCGTTAGGGAAAAACCAATTCCTTTGCCGGCGCCCGTTACCATGATGTATTTTTCCGGCATAACTTTTGCATATTAAATTAAAACCACCTGATCTATGTCCAAAAGTACGAAATATAAAGGAATCCTTCTTTGCATGCTGATAGTAATTGCATCATTTTCCTCCGTCTTGTTCGGACAGGAAAGGGACCGGGACCATGACCGGGAGAAGCAGGAAAAAAGGGAATCGAACCGTAAGATTTTTTTTGGAGGGAATTTTGCTCTTATGATAGGGACGGTCACCAACATTGAAATTTCGCCTCTGGTGGGGTATCGTTTTACACCCCGGCTGTCGGCCGGAACTGGAATAACCTATGCATATTACCGGGAGCGATTTACCGGGTTCAACACCTATGAAACGCATATATACGGGGGTCGTATTTTTGGCTCATGGCTGGCAATAAAGGATCTGAAAGAGACGATTGGTCTGCCGGGTAACGGAGGAGTCATAGGGTATACAGAATATGAAGCGCTCAACATGGATGACAATTACAAGACGACGTTGATCAACACTGACGGGAATCAAAGGGAATGGTTTCATAATGTTTATGTAGGAGGAGGATACCGGCAACCTATAGGCAGGAATGCGTCATTCAATATTCTGATTTTATGGAATCTGAATCAGAGTCCGAAACTTCCATATGACAATCCGACCATCAGGGTTGGATTTTACTTCTGAGCTTTGTGAGCGTTTTACCGGAATTATTCGTTTATTCCAGGGTTAAATTAAGATTTCTTTCTTGGAAAGTTTACCTGATTGGCATATCTTTACAACTTTATTTACCTTAAAAATTTATTCGAATGGTAGTAGCCAATAACAAAGTTGTTTCCGTTACCTATGAACTCAGGAAGAATTCTGCCGACGGAGAAGTAATTGAAATTGTAAAGGATGACAATCCGCTGGTATATATTGCCGGAATGGGTAGTTTGCTCCCCGATTTTGAAGCAAATCTAATGGGAAAGAAGCTGAATGAATCGTTTACTTTTTCCATACCCGCTGATGATGCATACGGGCCAAGGGAAGAATCAGCCATCATAGACCTTCCCCTTCAGGTATTTATGGTAGACGGAGAAGTAGACTATGAACTCGTCAGGACAGGACAGACCATACCAATGCGTGATCAGGACGGAAACCGGTTGAACGGAATTGTGCTGGATGTTAATGAAACCACTGTTAAAATGGATTTCAATCATCCGCTTGCCGGTGATGACTTGTATTTTACTGGTAAGATTGTAGGCATCAGGGATGCGACACAGGAAGAACTAGAGCACGGACATGTGCACGGGCATGGCGGGCATTCGCACGATGAAGAAGATTAAAACTGGTGTATGCATTAACCTTGCATTCACCACCTTACAAGCCGATTGAATCTTCGATTCATCGGTCTTAACCCAGATGCCATTGTTCAAGGCTTTTACTTTATGCATTGGTTTGCTCCACTCCTAATGCATAATCCAGGTTAAACAAGCGGAAAAATAGTTTCCCCTGCTTTTTATTTCAGCAGGCGTTTGATTCTGATAGACAATTCATTGGGGCTGAATGGTTTTGTCACATAATCGTCAGCCCCAAGTTCAAAAGCCTTCATTACGATATCTTCTGCCCCGATCCGGGTAAGCATTACGATGGGAATAGTGAGATTCAAATCATTACGAACATGACGGATGAGTTCAAGCCCATCAATAAGCGGCATATGTAAGTCTGTAAGCAGGAGATCAAACTGGGACTCGGCAAGTTTTTGTTTTGCTTCAGCTCCGTCATGAACCGCCACCACCTCATAACCTTCCTGAAGCAGCCGGTGATTCAGTGCCATCAGTGTCATTGCATCGTCTTCACAAACAAGAATTTTCATCACCCCTCTGAATTGTTATACAAATATATAACTTAAATCTGAAAATCAGCTTTAAGGTTCTCAATAACCAAATTACAATCGGCAAGAATACGGTCGGCAAGTTCGGATGCCAGGTGGTGGTCGGGTGTGTTTTTCGAGAGATCTTCCAGCTGGTCAGCGAGAAACCGGGTCTCATTCATGCCAATGAAATCAAGTTGTGGAGCAAACTGGTGTACCAGTGATCGCACCAAAGGCCAGTCGGCTCTGGTAGTAGCAAGATGAATTTGATCCAGGAACTTGGGTGCATTTGTAACAAATTCGGTAACGATATTTTTTACAAACATTTCATCCCCACCTGAAATTTCTCTCAGATATGACAGGTTGTAATTCATATAGCCCACAGAGATTAGTGCAGTCTTTTATACGTATCGTCCAGTATTTTTTCAACCAATGGAATATAGTAATTCCATACAAAAGTAGTGGTTTTTTGTGGGGAAGACGAATGCAGCAAGGAAATTTTATCCCAATTTTTAATTTTCCTCGTCCAGAAGGGAATTTTGCAGTCTGAGAAATCACCGGTAAAATACCAGAAGGATTGTTTCTGGAGGGAATGGATTACAGCAGGGAAGCGGACCGGGATCATTTCTCTTTCCATCCGTGCCTTACCGGAATCGTTCACCGGAATATAAAATTCTGCAAAAATTTCATTAGCAGGGCCGGAACCGGAGATTTCGAACCAGCCGGGGTATGCTATGGTATCGGGGAGGTTATACTCCCGCGCCTTATTTTTAGGAGTAACGATCAGAGGAATCGTGTTCACAAGGTACTTCTGGTCCAGAACAACAATTCTGCTACCGCGGATAAAAATTATACCAGGTCCTTTGAAACGCCATGGCTGGCCATACAGTCTGGTGTAGCTGGCAACAAATTCCGGCAGCAATTCAGGATTTTTTGCTGTATCGAGTTTAGGAAAATACCTGCCGTGCCAGTATGAATAATCAATTTTGAACATTTCTGCTGTTTTATTGAGGACGAGCGGATCGGAAGCTGAAGAGAAGAACTGGTGTTCAGCGATGACGGTTTTATTTTTCTCATACATGTTTCTGAGAAGCAAATAGTCATTCTGGTTCAGACCTCCGATTATCTTTATTGTTGAACCTTTCTTTTCGCCGGAGGATCCCATAAACCATTCTCCATAGGTAATTCCTTTCGTATCGGCGTAAAAGAGAACATCATTTCTATCGCTCAATTCTTCAATATCGTCGAGGCGGATTCGCTTTACTTCGAAGTTGCGGCTGTTTGCAGGAGCCAGGGGAAGAAAGCCATAATAATCGGTTGCAAGATCGTATGGTTTGCCGTCTGCTTTTGTAAACCGTAAATGATTGAGAATCCAAATAAACGGCAGGTGGCTGGTACGGCAAATATCCGTAACCGATTTGTCCACCAGAATAACGCCCATTTGCCTTTGCGGATCAAAACGCCACAGGAGATGACCTGAAAAAGGAATCAGAATCAGAAGAACCAGGAGCACCAGAATTATCCGGAATGTTTTCATGGGGCTAAATTTTTTAGGATAAATTTCTGGACAATATTTTAGCGGAGCACAAGTTATAAAAAAAAATGATATCAACTGATTTTCAGAATATCTTATTTACAATAGATTTAATACTTTAAGTGCTTCAAAACTTTTTTCAACAAAGCCGGGGTAATGGGGTGCTGTCGCCTTTAGCTAATCCCTCAGGCGCGAATGTACTGTTTTCAATGCATAATCCGGGTTGAATAAAACCAAATCATTATCTTTGTCAAAATATAACGAAATCTAAAATGCATTTACGAAGGTTATTTCTTGTCTTTTTATTTGTTCTTTCAGTACAACAGATTTTTTCGCAGCAGCCATGGCTCAATCCGAGGTATGGAAGTGATAGTGTTTCGCGGATGCGTTGTGCCTCTAATCTTTCGAATGTGGATCAGTTTGTTAAGATCAATGTCATTGATTATGCTGTTGAAAGCTGGAAGTACGTATTTGAAAACTGTCCTCAAGCGAGTAAAAATATTTACATCTATGGTGTAAGAATTTTCAAATATCTTCTGGAGAAGACAACGGATGAAAATGATAAAAACAGAAAGCTTGACAGTTTGATGCTGGTCTATGAACGACGTATTCAGTTATATGGCGAAGAAGGAATGGTCCGTGGCAGGGAAGCTTTGGATGTTCTGAAGTATTCCAACCGGATTGATACAGCATACCGATTATTATCACGGAGCATTGTTCTGATGAAAGAGCAGTCAGAAGATCCTGTTGTACTGGCATACGCTCAGGTTTCAGGCCAGATGCTTAAAGAGGGAAAGATATCGGAAGAAACCTACATGAGCAATTTTGAAACCATTACCGATCTTTTGAATAAGCGACTAGATTCCAATCCGACCGATGAAAAGTTGTTGAATCTGCAGGAAAGTATTATTCAGATTTTTCAAGCCGGGCCTCAGGTTTCATGTGAGTCTCTGGCCGCCTATTATACAAAGAAAGCAGGAACCAACGAAAACAAACCGGATTTTCTTCGAAACGCCATATCCGTTCTGGAGAAAAACCGTTGTACGCAATCCCCTGTTTATGAGCGGTTCCTAAAAAAGCTATCTGAAACTGATACAGGGTCGGCATCGGCCTATCAGCTCGCAAGGTACTATACGGGAAAAGAGAAGTTTGAAGATGCCGTTACTGCCTATCAGAAAGCCATTGAAGCGGAAAAAAATGATGCATTGAAGGCGCGATATTATTACCAGATGGCACTTATAGAAGGAAGCAGGCTTAATCAGTTCAAATCAGCCAGGGAACATGCACTCAAGGCAGCTGAATTAATGCCCCAATGGGGTGAGCCCTATATTCTTATTGGTAACCTTTATGCAGGCAGTTCGAAAGAATGCGGAAGCAATGAATTTGAGCAAAAGGCTGTTTTCTGGGCAGCTGTTGATAAATTTATACAGGCATCACAAGTCGATCCGGGTTTGTCGGAACAAGCAAAGAAACTTATCATCGATTACTCGAAATATTTCCCCAACAAAGAGGCAGCTTTTTTTAACGGATATACGGAAGGGCAGACTTACCAGGTGGGATGCTGGATCAATGAAGCTACCAGAGTACGGTTCTGATTACGTGTTTGGATCAAATTTGTAACCAACACCTTTAATTGTTTTAATCAGTCTGTCACCGAATTTCTCGCGAAGTTTGCGTATATATACATCAATGGTTCTTTCGCTGGTTTGGACATCCTGTCCCCATAAATAATCGTAGATGTCTGTCCGGGTAAATACCTTCTGGGGTTTTGAAGCCAGTAGGCAAAGGAGGTTGAATTCCTTTCTGGGCAGAACTATTTCCGTGTCGTTTATCAAGACAAGATACCGATCTCTGTCAATGATCAATGGTCCGGCATGAATAACTTTCTCTTCGGAGGTTGCGGTAGATTTTTGGGGTTCTTCGATTCGTTTCAGTAAAGCTTTCACGTAACTAACCAATAGTTTTGGCCTTACCGGTTTGATAAGATAACCATCCGCACCGGCCTCATAGGCAGCAATCTGCGTATAGTCTTCGGATCGGGCACTTAAAAAGCATATAATTGCATTCGCTAGTTTCTCATTGGCACGAATAATTTCGCATGTTTCAATACCATCAATCCCTGGCATCATGATATCGAGAAGAATCAGCTGCGGGAGAACTTCTGTGGCAAGATCGATGGCCTGCTGGCCGGAAGAAGCCAAATATACGAAATAACCTTCTTTTTTGAGATTGTATTCCAGAAATGTCAGAACATCCTGCTCGTCATCGACAACAAGAATTTTATACCCGGTCATTTTTCTCTAGTAAATATTATAATCAAAAATAGACCGTGTGTATAAAATATTTATTAATTGAAAGTTACGAAAATATTAAAACTAATTATCGGTAAAGCATCCATAGAATAATTTTAAAATGGGATAAAACTTTCCGAGAATCCGGAGAGTTTTTTTAAGCTGATGGATGTATTAGAAATGCATTTTTCACTTTTCAGGCCAATTGAATATTCGATTCAACGATGTTAAACCGAAAGACTTCCCTTTATCTTTTCCCTCTATGCATTAGTTCCTTATACTCCTAATCGATAAATCCGGGTTTTACTTTTTCTTATTATGCCTTTTTCTGAAATATTTTATCGAAGCATGAATAATGTTGCAATAGCGGATAATATCAACCTTCAAATTTATAACCTACCCCCTTGATGGTTTTAATACGGTCCTCTCCTATTTTTTCGCGGAGTTTTCTGATGTGCACATCGATGGTACGATCACCCACAATGACATCGTCGCCCCAGATCTGATGAAAAATTTCGTCACGTGTAAAAACTCTGTCGGGTTTGGAAACAAGAAGGCTCAGCAGTTCAAACTCCTTCCTCGGAAGTTCCATTTGTCTACCATTCTGAATAACAATGTATTTGTTTTTATCAATGGTTATATCGTTATGGGTGATAATCTGTTCATCCGATGTAGGTATATTTTCAGCGGGAGATTGGCCATAGCGTTTCAGAAGAGCTTTAATGCGGCTTAGCAATACTTTAGGTTTGACGGGTTTGGTAATATAATCGTCGGCACCGGCTTCAAAGCCGGCAATTTGCGAATAATCTTCACCCCTTGCGGTAAGGAAGGCAATCAGTGTCTTTTGAAGTTCCGGAATTTTTCTCAATTCATCGCAGGCTTCCATTCCATCCATTCCGGGCATCATTACATCAAGAAGGATCAGGTGTGGTTTAAAGGAAACAGCTTTTGAGATAGCTTCTTTTCCATTGGCAGCTGCTTCAACCAGAAAACCTTCTTTTTTGAGGTTGTAGGAAAGAAATTCTATGATGTCTTTTTCATCATCAACCAGTAATATTCTTGGTTCCTGTATATTCATATACTTCTTTTTACAGCACGAAGTTAAAAAAACAGTATTAAATAATTATTAAAAAATAAGAATACATCTTAACAATTGATTAATTTTATGGTAACCAAAAAGTAGTTTTAATTGGCTTTTTTTGGGTCGGTAATTTTTTTTGCATTTAATGATTCGGAAATGAAAAAGATTATTGTACTGTTAATAACTCTATGGTTGGGCATAGAAGTTTCCGGCCAGATTATTGAAACACCAGACGGATTGTATTACGATGCATCCGGTAAAAAATATACAGGTGTATATACTGAGCGTTATGCCGACGGAAAAACAAAAAATGTAGTGGAAATCAAGGATGGGTTAAAGGATGGTATTACCCTGATTTATTATGAAAACGGGAATCTCAAAGAAATCCGTTCCTATCGTGCCGGAAAAATGCATGGTACATGGATTCAGTACAATGCTGATGGTACCAAGACAGGAGAAGCCAATTACTGCAATGACGCAAAAAACGGAAAGTGGTATATCTGGGATGAAAAAGGTGTGTTGCGTTATGAGATGCAATATATTGACGGGTCAAAAGCCGGTATCTGGACGATGTATGATGAAAACGGGAAGATAACAGGACAAAAAAGTTATCTGGTGATATCTGATTGACGAGGTCCTGGGGTTCCCTTTTTTCGTGTTCCAGCTAATTATTTCGTGTTTCGTGTTGGGTGAGAGTGGAATTTTTTTCGCTTGTTTAATGGTTAAACGTTAAATACAAAAATCCCAAATTATTCATTGGGAGCTCTCAGAAGGAGCGAACCAATGGATTATTTGGGATTATCCCGATATAAAAAAATCACGTTTCTGGTGCAGACCCAGCAAACCGGAAAAGTTGATTTTTCTTAATCGCAGTGCATTAGAAATTTTTCTAATGCAATAATTGGGATTATGCTATGCAAAAAATCTAGGATTAACAGTGGTTAGAAAAATACAATAAACCATAGATTATACAGATTACCACAGGCCAGGCAAAGAATAGTACAATTCAAATCTGAGAAAAATCTGTGGCTTTCATTGGCAAGAAAAAATACGGAAAACCACGGATTATAAGATAGCCAGAGATCCTGCGCAGAAAATTACAATTTATGTAAAAAAACTGTGTTTACTCGGGGTAAATTGACCCGCAATGCCCAATCCCCCTGTTTCGCAAATGGCCAAATAAGAAGGAAAAAAGCGGAAAAAGATGCTACCGAGCGGGTGTTAAGTCAATTTCAATACTCGCGGGTTCACCTGCTGAAACCTTAATTTCTTTCAAAATCTTTTCATTGTAAGAAACGTAGGAAGTTGAAA
Source organism: Bacteroidota bacterium (assembly GCA_029571215.1). GTDB lineage: Bacteria > Bacteroidota > Bacteroidia > Bacteroidales > JAAYUG01 > JAAYUG01. The sequence continues at coordinate 86,584 of JAKPTE010000008.1, read as the reverse complement.
TATTGTATTTACCGGCAGGGATATTATACATTTGGCAGGTGCCGTCCAGATTGGTGTAGGCTTTTGCTCCAATTTCACCGATGGTAATCAGAACTCCGGTCAGGGGTTCACCCGTCAGTTTGTCTTTGACCACCATTGAAAGCGTTGAAGAAGCAGCTGACTCAGGACCTGAATTTTTGGTTTCATTTCCGGCCAACAGGGAAACAGAGTATACTGTTGCCAGCAGAATCAGGGTTGCAATACGTTTTTTCATAATTTATTCTCGTTTAGTCGATGCAAATGTATTGCCCCCGAATTACCTAAAGATTACAGTATCATTATTTTTATAAAAATTAATAGTTAAAAAAAAGTTAAGTCAAAGAAATTTCAACAGATGGTTACTGATGGGTATCACGCAAAAAGTCGAAAACCGTCTTTACCGGATTGAATGTTGCAAGAGGCACATCGACAAACACGGTGTTCCAGCCCGCCATGGATCCGTTCCAGAGTCCTGGAAGTTCCAATGCCTTGAGTTCTTTTCCGTCTTTGGATTTTGTTGATATGAAACCAGTCTGTGGATCCCGGAATTTGTGTAGTTCATAATTCGAGCCATCGGGCTTCCGGAAGGAACAAACCAGATCAACCGGATTGAAATGGGTAGATTTTTTTACGATTGCCCACTGGTCCGGGTCATTCTGGTCAACCTGGGAAAGTTCAACAATTTGCAAGGAAATACTGCCATCACTCTGACGAACCCAGAAAGGACCTCCTCCAGGCTCTCCCTCATTTTTAACCATTCCGCAGACCCGGATAGGGCGGTCGAGTATGTCGATGAGAAAATCAATAAATTCCTTCTGATTTCCGGATTTTTTAACAGCATAATGGAATTCCTTTTCGACAAAAAGTAAGGCTTCATCAATCAGATCCGAAGAAGGATTCTTTCTGAGGTTCTCAAGAAAATAATATACTTTCTCCTTCAGTGAAAGGAGAATTCCACCCAGAACTTTTTTCCAATGAACCGTAGGTTCTTTAAGGTGATCCGGTACGACATTATCAATATTTTTGATAAAAATCATATCTGCCTGCAAGGACTGAAGATTATCGAGAAGGGCACCGTGTCCTCCCGGCCTGAAGACCAATTTTCCGTTCGCGTCACGGAAGGGTTGGTTGAATGCATCCGCAGCAATGGTGTCGGTTGACGGTTTTTGCACAGAAAATTCCACCTCAAAGGTAACATGATAAAGACGCTCATAGAATGCTTTCTTTTCAATAAACAGAGCAACGAAAGCATCCCTGTGTTCGGGGGAGACCGTGAAATGAAGCCGGCATCTGTTACCGATGCCTTTTGCATACAGGGCAGCCTCCGTGAGGTGCTCTTCCAGAGGCGTTCTAGCACCGCCGGGATAAGCATGGAAAAGGATCAGGCCTTTGGGCAGGGAGCCATAGTTCATTCCTTCCGGGTCCAGGAAGGCAGATAGGATAACGGGATATTGATCCGGTGTGATTTTCTTCTGAAGATCTATTCCTTGAGAAACAAGTGTTTTTTTCAGTTCTGAATAAAAAGCGAACTTATCAAGATTGTTAAGGAATTCGCGGGCAGAAGGGCTTAATGACAAAATTCCCCTGGATAGAGCATTTTTCCATTCAAACAGATCTTTGAACATTCTTGTTGCGGCACCGGAAGCAGGAACAAATTTAAGCAAATCGATCTGGGGTGCAGATGATTCAAACAGTCGAATGAATTGTTCCTGTTCCTGCTCATTAAGAACCCGGATTCCATCGTCAGGCATAGCAGGCCGGTCAAGGGATGCGTATGGAAATCCATTTTTGAAAAATTCGAGTTGTCGGGCAACTTCTTCCCTACTGATACCTTTTTCTTCGAGAAGTTTCATGTCATCCTGTGTCCACATAGGCATATCCGATAAGAAAATTATTCAACTGCTAAAGGGCAACAGAAGCCTGTCGGCCAGCATCAAAAGCTTTTAAATTAAGGTCAATTACAGAAGATCCCTTTTGAGCGAAGAGTTTTTCTAATCCATGCATCAGGCTTTCAGGCTTCAGATGAATAAACCGGGAGGCAGCTCCCAGCATAACCATATTGGAGGCTTTGGCTGAACCACAGCGCGATGCAATTTCATCTGCATTGATCAGAACCGCATTTTTCCGGCTCTTGTATTCCTGCATCAAGGATTCAACGGGAGGGTAGTCAGGTATATTAAGGAAAGGCTGGTTATTGGAAACAATCCAGCCGCCGGGAGAAAGCCATGGAAGATATCGCAGGGCTTCCATTGGTTCCACGGAGAGAATCAGTCCGGCATTAGCCAGCGGTATGAGGTCAGATGCAACGGGGTTGGAACTAATTCGTACATGCGACTGAACCGATCCACCTCTTTGGCTCATGCCATGGATTTCGGATTGTTTGATATGCATATTTTCTTCGAGGGCAGCAATTCCCAGTACGGCTGAAATGGAAATTATACCCTGGCCTCCAACTCCGCAAAGAATAATATCGGTTTTCATACGCTTTCCCTGATGGAATTATTGTTATCGATCTATAAATGGGCTTTTCATTTGTTAGGAGTTTTTGCACTTCTGCGTACCAAATCCGCTTAGTTTTTTTTGTGTCTGCGTGCGGAAGTTTGGATGCATTCCCTCTGAAAAATGACCACCGACGGACCCTCAAAAAGAATTTCTTTTCGCAGAATCCGGACATTCTCTTGATGGTTTTTCCGGAGAGGAACCAGAGTAACAATGTGATCGGGACTGACACCAAGTCCTTTGCAGATTTCAACCAACCGGTCTGTTGCATGGGATTTCTGACCTCCGGTCATTGCTGTTGCGGAGTTATCGGAGATAATAACGGTAACAGGAGTATTCTCAATCACTGCATCCAACAATCCTGTCATTCCTGAGTGCGTAAACGTAGAATCACCAATTACACAAACCGAAGGAGTCATTCCAGCATCAGCAGCTCCTTTGGCCATTGTAACGGAGGCGCCCATATCCACACAGCTGTAAATTGCATTATAAGGAGGCAGGGCACCGAGGGTATAGCATCCGATATCGGAAAAGACTTTTCCTTTACCAAATTCCTTCATAACTTCATCAAGAGCTAGGTAGAGATCGGCATGGCTGCAGCCGTTGCATAAAGAAGGGGGTCGGGGAACTACGACAGAAGGGATATGATAAGCCTCATTAACAGGAAAGCCAAGGGCAGAAGCCACTAGATCGGGCGTCAGTTCTCCATCACGCGGAAGAGTTCCGTCAAGGCGTCCCTTTATATGTTTATTCACCGGGAATATTCCGTTGAGCATCTCTTCAACCAAGGGATATCCATCTTCAAGAACAAGAATGGATGCAGACTGATCAAACATCCGCTGTATTTGCTTTACGGGCAAGGGATACTGGGATAGTTTCAAGACCGGGCCCGGATAATCACCGTCAGGAAACCATTCATTCAGATAATTCCAGCCTGTTCCGCAAGCAATGACTCCTGTCTTCCCGCCTGTTTTCAGAATCGACAGGTTGTAAGGAGAATGTTCTGAGGATTCCATAAATTCTTTCTGAAGAGCAAGCAAGCGTTTGTACCGTTTACGGGCCAGAGCCGGGAGTAAAACAAACTGGAGAGGTTCTTCGGGCAGATGGAGTGATCTTTGAGGAAGCGGTGTACGGCTTTCCACCTGTGAACGGGAATGGGCAAGGCGGGTGGTAATACGTATCAGAACAGGGACTCCGTATTTTTCCGACAAATCAAAAGCGTCTCTTGTCATGTCATACGCTTCCTGCTGTGAAGAAGGCTCGAAAACCGGGATCTGGGCAAATTTGCCGTAGTACCTTGAATCCTGTTCGTTCTGGCTGGAATGCATTGAGGGATCGTCTGCAGCAACAATAACCAGACCTCCATTGACACCTGTTATTGCGGCGTTCATAAACGGATCTGCTGCCACATTGAGCCCGACGTGTTTCATGGCTACCATGGCCCTCTTTCCGGCATACGACATTCCAAGAGCTTCCTCCATGGCCGTTTTTTCGTTTGCAGACCAGAGAGCATGCACTCCAGAACCACAAGCCTGAACATATTCCATTATTTCAGTAGAAGGAGTTCCGGGATATGCATACATTCCTGAAATACCCGCATCCAGCGCCCCCTGTGCAATTGCCTCATCGCCAAGTAGTAACATTTTTTCCATGCAAATAATAGTGTTTTTCCAAAGGTAAAAATAAACCAAACAAGCGTGATGAAAATACTGCTGTAATTACTCACTGATAATAGTAACAGTAATGGTACGTGAGCCCGCATGACGTCGGAATTCGCACAGATAAATGCCCTGCCAGGTACCCAGGTCAAGCCGTCCATTCCGCACAGGAATAGTAACAGACTGACCGAGCAAAGAAGATTTCAGATGGGCAGGCATATCGTCGCTGCCTTCGAGAGTATGTGTGTAAACCGGATCATTCTCAGGAACCAGCTTGTTGAGAAAGGATTCGAAATCATAACGCACTGAGGGATCGGCATTTTCGTTGATTGAAATTGCTGCCGAAGTATGTTTGATAAAAAGATTAACAATCCCCTTCTCAGGTAATTTTTCCATTTTTTCCGTAATCAGATGAGTAATCAGATGGTATCCTTTTCGAAAAGCCGGCAGATGAATTTCGTATTGTTGAATCATGGAATTGTGTTTTTTTTGCGAAAATAAATCATATATGCAATTTCAGTTCGTTTTTGTAGTTTACATACATTGTACCCTCCCAAACTGATGAGAGCAAAAGTAATAGCATTCCTTTTTACAGCAGGGCTATCCCTTATGGCCTTTTCCCAGGAAGCTTACAAAATATCGGGACGGGTTCTAACGGAGGATGGCAAGCCGGTATCCTATGCAAATGTTTTGGTAACCGGTACGGGTATTGGAACGGTGGCTGATGATTCAGGGAGATTTGAGGTTCGTTTGCCGGGAGAAGGAGAATGGAAGCTTCAGATCAGTTCTGTTGGTTTTGAGTCTCGCAATATAAATGTAAAGGCAGAAAGTCAAGGAAAGACGAATGTGATTATCGCACTTAAGGAAAACTTGCAGGAAATAGATGAGGTACGCATCAATCAAGCAGTGAATCAAACGGCCAATCTGACGCGTATTGACATGAAGACCGTGCAAATGATCCCGAACACTTCGGGGAATTTTGAATCCATATTAAAAACCCTGCCGGGTGTGTCGTCCAATAACGAATTAAGTTCGCAATACTCCGTAAGAGGTGGAAATTTTGATGAGAACCTCGTATATATCAATGGCATTGAGGTTTTTAGACCCTTTCTCATACGAAGTGGTCAGCAGGAAGGGCTAAGTTTCATTAATCCGGACCTGATTCAATCGGTGCAATTTTCGGCGGGAGGGTTTGATGCCAGTTACGGAGACAAAATGTCGTCCATTCTTGATGTTACCTATAAAAAGCCCATTCGTGCCGGCGGTTCGGTTTCGGGTAGTCTGCTCGGGGGAAGTGCCCATTTAGAAGGTATTTCAACCAAATCGCATTTGTCGTGGATTGGCGGCCTTCGGTACAAAACAACGCATTATTTATTGGGAAGTCTTGACACAAAAGGAGAATACAAACCTGCTTTTTGGGATTTTCAGAGTTACCTGACGTGGTCACCCAGCATCAGAACTGAAATTGGTCTTCTTACCAATGTGAGCATAAACAGCTATCATTTTGTTCCAGCTTCCAGGGAAACTGATTTTGGTAACATTTTCAGTGCATACCGATTGAAAATATACTATGATGGCAGTGAGCTCGACAAATATACAACCCTTATGGGGGCACTGACATTCAAACAGCGACTGGGAGAGAATGTCAGTATAAATTTCAGCACTTCAGCCTATTCATCAGGTGAAAGAGAAACTTTTGATATTGAAGGGCAATATCTGATTAATGAACTGGATACAAGGTTAGGAACGGAAACTACGGGCGACAGTATCAAGAACATAGGTGTGGGAACCTTTCTGGATCATGCGCGGAACCGGCTCATGATCCATGTTTTTTCCCTGCAGCATTCGGGCAAATATGGTATTCCTGGCTATACCCTGCGCTGGGGGATACGAACCCAGTCGGAAATCATACACGACAGGCTCAGTGAATGGAAGCTGGTTGATTCGGCAGGTTACAGCCTCCCCTATTCTGAAGATGAAGTCCGCCTGTATGATGTAGTAAAATCTTCGAATCATTTTTCAACATGGCGGGCCTCAGGGTATATTGAAAACACCTTCTCGATGGGCTTATGGGGTGGTGATGCATACATTACTGCCGGCATTCGAGGGATTTATTATGATTTCAGCAATCAGTTACTGGCTAATCCGAGGGTTTCGCTGGCATGGAATCCCAGATGGGAAAAGGATTTCCGCTGGCGGTTAGCGGCAGGAATCTATGACCAGCCTCCTTTTTATAAAGAAATGCGCGATCCCTCGGGAACCATCAACAGGAATATCAAAGCGCAACGGTCGTTTCATCTGCTGGCCGGAAGTGATTATTATTTTATGGCATGGGAAAGGCCTTTCAAATTCACCACAGAGCTATATTATAAATATTTATGGGATTTAATTCCATACAAACTTGAGAATGTTCGTGTACGTTATTCGGCTCAGAATATAGCCAGAGGTTATGCAACAGGAATTGATCTGAAGCTTAACGGAGAGTTTGTGAAGGATGCTGAAAGCTGGGTCAGTCTTTCGCTGATGCGCACTATGGAAGATATAAGGAATGATTTTTATTTTGATAATGAAGGCCGGAAGGTTGAACCGGGTTTTTATCCCCGGCCAACGGATCAGCTGGTGAATTTTGGTTTGTACTTTCAGGATTATGTTCCCCAGAATCCCAGTTACAGGGTCAGCCTATATTTTTTGTACGGCAGCCCCCTGTCTTTCAGTCCGCCGGTAGCCGGCCGCTATGATTTGGTATACAGGATGCCAGCTTACAAGCGTGTCGATATAGGGTTCATAAAAGCAATCAAAGAAGAAGGGAAAATGCCGGCATATACTTTTCTCAATAAATTCAGGAGCATTTACCTGAGCGCTGAGATTTTCAATTTATTTGGAACCAACAACACCATTTCCTATTTATGGGTGCGCACTGTATCAAACCTGCAGAACGTTCCGGGGATGTTTGCCGTACCCAATTACCTTACCGGAAGGAGGTTCAACCTCAGGTTGCAAATGAATTTCTGAGCAAACCTTTATAAAATTTGATATATCAGAGAGCTAAAGTTGCTAATCCCTATGGGCGAGCAGAGGATAAATTTCCCTGTTGACTGTTCCGTTAATTTGGTCATCATTTGCCGCTTCCTGGCTGCACCATTCAGGGTCTGATTCTCACAGGTGCCAAAGCAAAAAGAGCTGCCTCTTTTTTTGAGACAGCTCTTTTTAAAAACTTTACAATCAATTACCTCTTCATAAACTTTATTGCGGTAGTTGTATTGTCTTCATTTCTTGTGACGAGGAAATAAATTCCGTTCGGCAGATCGGAGATATTAACAGATACAACTTTCCGGTTAATCATGTTCTGCTGCCGGATTGTCTGACCCAGCAGATTGGCAATGGTAATGCTCCTAATAGAAACATCCGAAGAAGCAGTAATAGTTTCGGTTGCAGGATTTGGATATATCTGAACATTGTTACCGGCAACGATTTTACTGACAGCATTCACATCCCAGCTGGAGCCCCGGAGAAGCGGAGAACCGGCCAGCGGGAGGAAATCAGGAGTGCCGTCCTGAACAAACGGATTAGCAATTTTAAGCTCCGAATTGGAGATGAGGGTATCATTGCTACGCGATGCATCGAAATACCATGCGGCTTCTTCAGCGACTGTAGGCCAGTCCTCTCCGGATTTTACACCGAAGAAATTTGTCATACCGGCCATAACGGAGAAATAAACCTTCAATTCATCGTTTTTGGCATTCTGGATGGAGGGACCTTCAATGTAAAGACCGGTAGGCCATCCTGCCAGTACAGTATTATAAATCTGAAGTTTGGTATTTCTTCTCAGGTGCATAGATCTGAGATAATCACCGCTGATTGGGGTTTGTGGGGTGGCCAGAGGCCCAAAAGAGCTAATGTTGCTAAATACAGCTGTGGTAAATGGTGTGGCAGCAGAACCACTGCCGTCGTTATCCGATTCGAAGCTGTTTGATTTCGAGCCCGGGTCGGCAATCTGAGGATCACGCAGGGAAACGCCAAACTGCACCATCCCATGATAACCATAATCGGTATCAAAATCGTCGTCCCATCCCTTATAGGCGATGAGGTATTTTGCATTTACTGAGCCACCAAACCATTCATAAGAATCATCCCCACTGAAAGAAACCTGAATATGATCCACCTGGGTTTTGCTTCCCACGGCACCAAAGGTTAATCCGTTGATTTCCTTGTCGGGCTGGAAAGCGATTCCGGGAAATTCGATTCTTATAAAGGAAAGAACGCCGGAACTGTCGGCATCGATGTCTCCTCCGTAAATAGTGCGGGGACCTCCCTCAATCTGAGGATTGGCCTTATTTACGATTGAACGGCCGCAGACAATCAATCCGCCCCAATCGCCATAGGTGCGTTGGCCGGCAGGTTCATTGGATGTAAAAACAATCGGTTCGTCCTTAGTACCTCTGGCAATGATTTTTCCACCCGGTTCCACTATCAGTGCGCCTTTGTTGGCCTTACTGCCACGGATCACAGTGCCTGGCTCAATGGTCAGAGTAACACCATCCACCACATATACCCAGCCATCGAGAAGGTACACATTGTTTTTTGTCCAGGTAGTATTTGCCGAAATATCACCTCCCGGAACAGTAACCGTTGTTGCCGGATAATTGGTATTCTGGGGATCCCAGTTTGCCCAACCCTGGGTCCAGTCAGTTGAGCCAAACGCTCCCCTGTATAAAACCTGATCGAAAAATGCATTGTTGATTGTCTGAGCTCTTATTCCTGCCAGTGCAAGAAAAAGCACAACTGAAGCAAGTACAAATCTTTTCATAGATATTTGGTTTAAAATTACAGGTCAAAATTATTCCGGCTACTTTATGCCAGTTTTAAAGCAGGGTTATTTATCCATGAACAAAAAAGGAGAACTAACATTAGATTCATTACGATCTAACAAAAAATTAATCCAACCCAAAAAATGAATCTGAAGCAAGAGATGCATTTCTAAAACGGAGGATAAAGCTCCGAGGTGATTCCTGTAATCCTTCGTTTGGCTTCCAATACATAACGGCATATTATCAGGCACACTTGGACCTCTGTTTTTCAACCAGGAATCCGGCACAGGCGGAAGGCATCAACGCACTTTTTTGTCAGAAGGTTAATGATATTCCGCAGGAAAACTGTCGGCCAGGTACATATTTTCTGGTGACCTGGATGCGGGTAACTTTTACCTGCGTATCTTTCAGCACAGGCTCTTCGTATTGTCTGAACAATACAGTATCATTCAGCACATTCTTTGCACCAAGTTTGATTGTAACAAACCGTCCGGTTTTTATGCTGAAAGTAAAATCGAGCGAATGGAAAGGCATTTCCCAGATATGTGGTGTTTCGAGGTCGCCGATATAATCGATTCGCTTGCCAATGACATTGTACAATGCTGACAGGGAAAGGCCTGATTTATCGTTCTGATAGTATAAACCTGCATTCAAAATATAGGGGGATTGTCCCTGCAGCACCCTTACTGAATCCCGTTCATTTGGGTCGGGATTGTTGATCTGGCTTTGGATGAGTGAGCCATTGAAAACAAGGGTAAAATCTTTCAACAGATGGAAAAATGAGGACGAATTTTCCAGAAACAGGAATGATTTGCGCATATCGAGTTCAACCCCTCTGGAATAAGCTGAATTGGCATTCCGGAAAGTGTAATTGTATCCACTTCCGACATTGACCAGTTTTTTTTCGATAGGATCAATGAAGTTTTTATTGAAAACACCCAACGATACAATTTCTCCCTGCGAAGGATACCATTCGAGCCGCAGGTCGGTATTGTGGATGTATGCGTTTTTAAGGGCAGGGTTACCGTAGATGCTTGCATTTTCGTCAAAATCAAAGAAGGCAAATGGGCTGATTTCGCGGAATTCAGGACGGTTCACGGTTTTTCCATAGGCAAAACGAAGCAATAGATCGCTTGAGACATTAAAAGTCAGGTTTACTGATGGAAATAAATCCTTAAAAACATTGTTAACCCGGATGCTGTCACCTGTTTCGAGGTGCCCGTAAAGACGCTGGGCATTGTTTTCGTAGCGTACTCCGGAATAAATTTTGATTCTATTCAACAGAGGAATTACCAGTCCGATGTAGGTAGCATAGGTTTTGTTCCAGGCCTGATAGGAATCGGATTTATTGGTTGACTCATCAATCTTAAGACCTGTTAAGGGATTGATGTTTTCGTTGCTGAACAAATCATTGATTTTTCCAAAAAACGAAGGAGAAAAATCTGAGGAATCAACAGGAAGCTGTACCATGCTCCAGTTGAACTTAAAAATATTGGCAAAGGCAAAACCTATATTACGGGCAGTGAACGTTCTCGACAGGTCGGTATAAAGAAACCCTGCCTTCAGTTCAGGGACAAAACTACCCAGAGGAATTTTCTGGGAAATATTGATATTTAGATTTTTAAGATGTTCATGATTCTGCAAAAACAGACGTCCCAGCATTTTTGGGTCAGCATTGAAATTAACCCCAATACGAAACGGGTCCAGTTTCGGGTCAAGGTCTCCCGAAAGGCTTGTCTGAACACGACGTATATCAGGTCTGTTCTGATCAGCGTATGCATACCCGGCATTCCAGTCAAAGGATGTGAGCTGGTTAAAGAGGGTATGTTTTCCGCCCAGTGACGAAGTATAAGTAAGCCTTGACTGGTAATCGAGTTCGTAGTTTTTCTCGTAATTACCACCATAAAAATTCTGACCTCTGCGCAGGGTTGTAGTTGAAGCTCCCTGTTGGTTAACAAGATTTCTGAATTCTATCTTCTGGTTATTTCCGAAAACCAAGTTCATGTTCAGCAATGCCCCTATGCGGGAAGTTTGCTTAAATTTGTTATCGTTATATATATAATAGGGATTCGATTTATCCAGGATGGTGTTGTAAGCCTGAAAACCTTGCCGGAGAATGTGTTCTGAGTCGGTGGTCCTGTTGTAAAGGACTGACGAAACCAGCCCAAGCGAACTTTTACCCAGCAGGACACGTCGGGTAAAGGCTATGTTCAGGTTTTGATTCAGAGGAGCGGAACTTGAAGCAAAGGGCGTCCATATTTTATTGAAGCTTCGGCCTATTTCCTGTATTCTGAGTTTATCCGCGTCTGAGGAATTAGAGGCCAGAGCCCTAAAGTCTTTTGTTGAAGGAAATCCGGCAGGAAGAGCTCTGGTTCCGTCATCAAATCCAAGCCAGTCATATTTGCCGCCTTTGTAGGAATAGTATTTCCGAAAAGTAGTACCTTCGATGAATCCGGCAGAATAAGCAATTGAAACAGAATTTCTGTCAGAAATGCCGAGAGAAGAGATCTGGATAGCTGCTCCGGCAAAATCGGCAGGGAGTTCGGGAGCCGGTGTTTTGTAAATTACAATGTTGTCAATCTGGCTTGAAGGAATCAGGTCAAAGGAAAATGATCGCATATCCGGTTCCGAGCTGGGAGCCGGAATTCCGTTCAGCCAGGTAACATTATAACGCTCTACCAGACCCCTTACAATCACAAACCGGCCATCGCGGATGGTAATACCAGGTACACGACGCACCACTTCGGATGCGTCCTTATCCTGTGAACGGATAATTTGCTGGTTAGAAATACCATTGGCAACCACATTGCTTGCTTTCAGGCTGCTGATGAGAGCCATTTCAGTATTGGTCTTCCTTACAGCAGTTACTTTGACTGATTCTATTTCCAGGGTTGCCGGTTCGAGTTTGACGTCCACCCGGGTTGTTTCATTATTTTTAACCGTAATGCGTAAAATCTGCTGGTCATAGGAAATATAGGAAACAACAAGATTATAGGTGCCAGGAGGAATATTGGCGAGTTTAAAGTTGCCTTCAAGGTCAGATGTTGTTCCAGTATAGGTACCCTGAAGCACAATATTGGTGCCGATAAGTGACTCTCCCGTTTTGGCATCGGTAATCGTACCCTGAATAGCACCACTCTGTGCAAAAGCTGAAGTTGCATAAAAAAGGGAAATAATAAATGTATCAATTACTTTAAAAAAATGCTTCATTGGGGGATAAATTTCATACCCCAAAGTAACTGTTCATGCTTCATGCAAACATGAAAGCATTATTAAGTTATCGTAAATTTTGAGTGGATTATAGAAGGTTGATTAAGGCTCAGTTAAAATAAAATTAACCTTTCTTTAGCAACCGATTTCCTTTCAGCGAAGTCACCCGGTAATCATTCTGCAAGCCTGGCATATTAAATGACAACAGAATTTAATACCTGCTCAGAAAAAGGTATTTCGCACAATATCGGCAGTGTCTTTTCTTGTCCGAGGAGAGGATAACCGTTTATGAAGATACTCCGGAAGTTGATCGGGATTTCCTGGCCAGCCAATAGCACTTACCGTAACCGGCTGATAAAAAGGAGGAATATGTAAATTGTCAATAAGTTTTTTGGGATCAAAGCCTCCCATAGGGTGAGCAGCCAGACCGAGATATGTTGCCTGAAGCAGAAGGTTTTGTAGGGCAAGTCCGCAATCGTGCCATGCGTAGGGATTAGGCGTGTTCTTTTCTTCCGTAACTGTCCGGGCCAGTGTCACTATCAGCAGGGAGGCGTCCTTTGCCCAGATCTGGTTTCCTTCGTTCAGTGCAGATAGTATAGCCTGAAACAAATCAGTCTGCTGGGACTGGGCATACAGGAATAACCACGGTTGAAGATTTGATGATGACGGAGCCCAACGGGCCGCTTCGAATAAACTTGCCAGCGTTTCGGCATCAAGAGGTTCGGATGAAAAAGCCAGTGCAGAGCGGCGTTGGAGAATAAGATCATTGACAGGCATAGTATTTAGTTTAAATTGTTTTATGTTTCTTGTATGGTAATGGAGGAGTTTAGGTTCTGTATGTTGGCTTTTGCGTGCAAAGTTTGTATATTTTTTCGAAAGTAAGGTGTTTAGATAAAATGGCAAAAAATGAAAAACATGATAAAAATTTCCTACGATTCAACAAAATACATATAAATTTGACGCTTCAACAATATGTTTCATTCATTAATATGCAAGACTATGACAGCAAAGGATTACATTGAAAGAGAGAACAAATACGGAGCGCATAATTACCATCCGTTGCCGGTTGTACTGGACAAGGGTGAAGGCGTATATGTATGGGACACAGACGGAAAGAGGTATTTTGATTTTCTCTCAGCTTACTCGGCTGTAAATCAAGGACATTGCCATCCAAAGATTATTAATGCCCTGGTTACTCAGGCTAAAAAGCTTACACTTACATCAAGGGCTTTCTATAACAGTGCACTGGGTGAATATGAAGAATTTGTTACCCGGTACTTTGGTTATGATAAGGTATTACCAATGAACACCGGGGCAGAAGGTGATGAGACAGCCCTGAAACTTTGCCGGAAGTGGGCATACGAAAAAAAAGGGATACCGGAAAATGAGGCACAGATCATTGTCTGTGAGGGAAATTTCCATGGCCGGACCATCACAGTAATTTCCATGTCAACTGACCCGGATTCCTACAAAGGTTTTGGTCCCTATACACCGGGTTTTATAAAGATACCTTATAATAATATTCCTGCACTTGAAAAAGCACTTGAAAATCCGAATGTAGCAGGATTTCTGGTTGAACCCATCCAGGGAGAAGCCGGTGTATATGTACCTGATGAAGGATATATCAAAAAGGCTTATGAATTGTGCAGAAAGAAAAACGTTCTGTTTATTGCCGATGAAGTGCAGACGGGAATCGGGCGTACAGGAAAGATGCTCTGCTGCGATCATGAAGGGGTTCGGCCCGACATTCTCATTCTTGGAAAGGCGCTAAGCGGCGGTGTTATGCCTATTTCAGCCGTCCTGGCTGACGATGATATTATGTTGTGTATCAAACCGGGGGAACATGGATCCACTTTCGGAGGGAATCCTCTTGCTGCCAAGGTTGCCATTGCTGCGCTTGAAGTGATTCGTGACGAAAAACTCCCGGATAATGCAGCCCGGCTTGGTGAAATTTTCCGGCAGGAATTAAAAGCGTTCCGGCATGATATGGTTGAAATCGTCAGGGGAAAAGGATTACTGAATGCCATTGTAATACGTCCCAAAAACGGGAAGGAAGCGTGGGATGTTTGTCTGGCACTGAAAGAGAATGGCCTTCTGGCCAAACCTACCCATCAACATATCATTCGTTTTGCTCCTCCTCTGGTAATCACTGAGGAACAACTGAGGGAAGCTCTGGACATTATCAAGAAAACTCTCCTGCAGTTCAGTTGATCATAATGGATTACAGATCAATAAAATACATTTCATATGAAACAAGCAAACCATAAACGTTTTCTAGTCCGTTCAGGCGTACTTTTTCTTTATATCAGCATAGTGACCATTTCGTGTATGAAACAAAACAAATTTACAGGCATTGACAGGAATGATATGGATTTTTCGGTACAGCCGGGCACTGACTTTTATCAATATGCCAACGGAGGCTGGATGCAGAAAAATCCTCTGAAGCCGGAATACAGTCGTTACGGTACGTTTGACAAACTTCAGGAAGAGAACCTGGAAGCTCTCAGGAAGCTTACGGAAAAGATGGCGAAATCAGAAGGATCAGACGATCCGGTGGCCAGAAAAATAGGTTTATTTCTAAAAACCGGGATGGATACGGTTACCATCAACCAGACGGGTATTAAGCCGTTGGAGCCAGTACTAAAACAAATTGAAGCATTAAAGAGCCGGGATGAAGTGAAGGAATTTCTGATCAGTTTGCATGCCCAGTCCATCACACCGTTGTTCAACGTGTTTGCCGAAGCTGACAGCAAAAACAGCGGGTGGATGCTGGCATGGCTATGGCAGGGTGGACTAGGGATGCCCGACCGGGATTATTATCTGGAAGACAATGCCCGCATGAAGGAAATCAGGGAAAAATATCTTGACTATATTACCAGAATCCTGATTCTGTCGGGCAGGAATGAGGATGAATCCAGGAAAGCTGCCCAAACCATTTTTGATCTGGAAACACAGCTTGCCAAAGTGTCCATGCCGCGTCTTGCCATGCGCGATCCGGATAATGTGTACCATAAAATGTCCCTGACTGATTTGCAGAAAGAAGTACCACAGATATCGTGGAAACGTTATTTTGAAGGGATAGGGGTAAAGGATCCAGGAGAAGTGAATGTAGCTCAGCCTGATTTCTTTAAAGCGGCCGGAACATTGCTTGACAAGGTTCCTGTGGAAACGTGGAAACTGTATTTCTGCTGGAATGTGCTGAACGAATCAGCTCCCTATGTGAGCGAGCCGTTTGAGCAAGCACATTTTGCGTTTTACGGAAAGGCCATGTCAGGGAAGGAAGAAATGCAGCCACGCTGGAAACGGGTTCTCAACACAGCAAGTTCTGCCCTTGGTGAGGCCATTGGAGAAGCATATGTTAAGGAATATTTTCCTCCGGAAGCCAAACAAAGAATGCTTACGCTGGTTGAAAACCTGAGGAAAGCATTGGCAGAACGCATACAGAATCTGACCTGGATGAGTGACACCACCAAACAGAAGGCACTCGAGAAACTTGCTGCCATGAAAGTTAAAATTGGATATCCGGATAAATGGCGCGACTATTCGGAATTGAAGGTTGGTGAAACCAGTTATATTGAGAATGTCATTGAAGCAGAGCGGTTCAATCGGGCCTATATGCTTTCCAAGGTGAACAAGCCCGTTGATCCCATGGAATGGCATATGACGCCACAAACCGTGAATGCCTATTACAATCCTTCGAACAATGAAATTGTATTCCCGGCAGGGATTCTTCAACCACCGTTTTTTTCGATGACTGCAGATGATGCAGTAAACTATGGAGCAATTGGTATGGTCATAGGACATGAAATGACGCATGGTTTTGATGATGAAGGACGAAAATTTGATAAAGATGGCAATTTACGTGAATGGTGGACACCGGACGATGCAAAGCGTTTCAATGAACGTGCGGAAGTACTGGTAAAGCAGTATGATCAGTTTATTGTGCTGGATTCAATTCATGCCAACGGAAAACTGACTCTCGGTGAAAATATTGCCGACCTGGGCGGAATTAATGTCGCCTATACAGCCTTTAAAATGACAGATGAAGGCAAAAGCCAGGCAAAGATAGACGGTTTTACGCCCGATCAGCGGTTCTTCCTTGGTTATGCGCATGTCTGGGCACAGAATATCAGGGAACAGGAAATACTTCGAAGAACAAAAGAAGATGTCCACAGTTTGGGAAGATTCAGGGTAAACGGACCACTGCGCAATATGCCCGAATTTTATAAGGCTTTTGAGGTAAAACCCGGAGATCCGATGTTTCTGTCCGAAGAAGAACGTGCCGTCATCTGGTAAATGTTTCATGTAAAAATACCAAAAAGCCTGTTGGTGGTTTAACCAGCAGGCTTTTTTATGTTGAATAACAAAAGCTCTTTTGTATATTTATCCCGCCAATCAGGTGAATGCAGTTTCAGAACGTTTCATACCGGATATCCAGTTCTGAAAGGGACTTTCTGAGGATGTTGTTTCAACATTCCCCACTTGCTTATTTTGAATTCAACCGGTTCCTTCGCCTTTCCTACATAAATGAGCAAGGAATAAATTTTTCAGGTTACCGACAGGATGAAAAAATATACAGGTTAACTGATTTTGTTCCGGTATCGGGTTCCTTGCGGAAACAATGGGAAGTGAATTCTACGGGAACACATCTTACCGAAGTGGGTTTACAAGGGAAAAACGGTATCAGACTTTACCTGAACTGCCTCTGGTGGATAATTGACAATAAGGGAACATTTGACGGAATTGCATGCCTTGGATTCGACTCAACAAGGTACCATCAGATGATGGAAGAATTGCAAAAAAGTACATCGCAGTTCAAGGAGTTTGCCCAGCTTTTGCCGGAAACTGTTTTTGAAATGGATACGGATGGGAATTTTCTCTTTCTCAATGAGAGTTCCTTTGAAGTATTTGGCTACTCAAAAGGGGACAGAATCAATGCCTTCGACATGTTTGTACCCGAAGAACTGCCCCGTATAAAGGAAAACATGAAAAGAACCCTTTCGGGCGAAAAGATTAAAGGTAACGCCTATCTGGCAAAGAGAAAAGATGGTTCGACCTTTCCTGTCCTTATCTATTCTGATATTATTTATCAGGGTGGGAAACCGATAGGTTTCAGAGGTTTTGTTGTTGATATTTCCCATATCCGGATGGCAGAAAAGGCACTGCTTGAAAGTGAAGAAAAATACCGATCATTGACGAACCGGCTTCCGGTAGGTATTTACCGGACCAACCGTGAAGGGAAACTGCTATATGCTAATCCGGCTTTTATTCACATGCTGGGGTATGATTCTCCGGAGGAAGCATTTGCCCATCCGGTGCAGGATTTTTACAGCGAACCGGATGAAAGGGAAAAACTTCTTCAGCCTTTGGAACCAGGTGAGGAATACTATCAGCCGGAAATTCATCTCAAAAAGAAAGACGGAACGCGAATTATAGTCAAAGACAGGGGAAAGGTGTATAAAAGCCCTGAGGGTCAAATATATTATGATGGCATTATTGAAGACATTACCGAAACACATCTGCTGGAAGAAAAGCTCAAGCAGGCTGAAAAGCTTCAGGCCATTGGAACGCTGGCAGGGGGAATTGCGCATGATTTCAATAACCTCCTTATGGGCATGCAGTTGTATACCGAAATGGCACTGAAAGAGGCCGGGGAAAACGAAAAATTACGAAAGAACCTGGAGAAAATACTTCTGGCTCAGGAACGGGGAAAGCAGTTGCTTCAGCAAATCGTATCTTTCACAAATTACCCCGAAGATTATCCGGAAAAGATCAACCTGAAGGATACGGTGAACAATATTCTTGACCTGATTAAAGACACCATTCCGGAAACAATTGATTTCAGAACAGACCTGAACGATTGTGGACTTGTCAATATGAAGCCGGTCCATGTGCATCAGATTCTCCAGAATCTGATTACCAATGCAATTCATGCAATGGAAGGAAAGGGACGGCTTACTGTTACCATACGGTGTTCCGGCAAGAATGGAGCAGCGGAAAAAGACAGACAAACAAAGCATACCGGCCGATACGCCATAGTGAGCGTTGAAGATACCGGTTGCGGAATAAGTGATAAAAACATTAACCGGATTTTCGAGCCATTTTTTACGACAAAAGATGTCGGACTGGGAACCGGACTGGGGTTGTACATTGTACATAATCTGGTTAAGAAATACAACGGTGAAATACAAGTTAGAAGCCATCCGGGCGAAGGAACCGTTCTGCAGATTTTCTTACCGATAATGGAATAAATGGAACCATTGCATAAAATGAAACGAATTCTGGTAGTTGACGATGAGAAGCTGATAAGGGAAGGTATTCAGGAAGCCCTGTCAGAAGAGGGTTACACAGTATTCGCGGCGGCTAACGGAAATGAAGCCATCAAAGCCTTGCAGGTGTTTATTCCCGATGTCATTATAACAGACATAATTATGCCGGAAGCTGATGGTATTGAAGTTTTAATGAATGCAAAAAAACTTCAACCAAAGCCACGAATCATAGCCATATCAGGGGGCGGACGCATCAGCGCAAATGATCATCTTGCCACTGCCCGGAAACTCGGTGCGGATTATATCCTGACCAAACCCTTTTCCATCGAAACCTTACTGGAAGCAATTGAAAGCCAATAAACCGACCAGAATAAACGTCCATTTTCAGCTATGGCGTTTCTGAAGAACATCAACCACATCCTCCAGTTTTAGATTTTTTGCAGAAAGAAGCACCAGAAAATGGTACATCAGGTCAGCAGCCTCACTCAGCAGTCTTTCCCGGTTATTGCCGATTGCTTCCACTACCAATTCCACTGCCTCCTCCCCTACTTTCTGTGATATTCGGTTTATTCCCTGCCGAAAGAGCTGGGTAGTATAAGAATTTTCAGGCATTTCTTGTTTTCTGGATTCAATAACTGCCTCCAGATCAAGGAGGAAAGAAATACCAGTATAACGTGTCCCTGCAAAACATGATTCATTTCCAAGGTGGCAGGTAGGACCGTTTGGTTCGGCAAGAATTAAGAGGGTATCGTTGTCACAATCGGGGTGAACGCTCACCACCTTGAGAAAATGGCCGCTTTCTTCTCCTTTTGTCCAGAGCTTGTTTCGTGAGCGGCTGAAAAAGGTAACCAGGCCGGTGGATAATGTTTTTTCATACGCTTCCCTGTTCATAAAACCTACCATCAGTACATTTTTGCTGGAAGCGCTTTGAATAACGGCAGGAATAAGCCCGCCAAGTTTGGAAAAGTCAGGTTGCATACGTATAATATTTACAATCTTACTGGAATATTTCGATCGGCAAGGTATTTTTTCAAATCCGGAAGGGGTATTTCACCATAGTGAAAAACACTGGCAGCAAGGGCAGCATCGGCTTTTCCAACTGTAAAAACTTCTAAAAAATGTTCCATACGGCCGGCTCCCCCGGAGGCTATAACAGGAATGGAAAGCTGGTTGGAGAGTATAGCCAAAGCGTCAATTGCATAGCCGTTTTTTGTGCCATCGTGGTTCATGGAAGTAAAAAGAATTTCCCCGGCACCGCGTTCCTGAGCCTCCCTGGCCCAGGCAAACAGTTCTTTTTGCGTACGGTTCCTTCCTCCATGCGTATATACTATCCATTGGTTGTTTTCCATACGGGCGTCAATTGCCACAACCACAAACTGGGTTCCGAAATTTCTGGCCAGGGAAGTGATCAGACCAGGGTTCTGAACAGCAGAAGTATTTATGGATATTTTGTCAGCGCCAGCCATCAGAAGTGCTTCTGCATCAGCCAGTTCAGAAATACCACCACCTACAGTAAACGGAATATTCAGATGGCGTGCGATACGTCGCACCAGATCATGAAACAGTTTGCGCCCTTCATGGCTTGCGGTAATGTCGAGGTAGACCAGTTCATCAGCACCTTCTTCCGAATACCGGCGTCCCAGTTCCACCGGGTCACCGGCATCCTGAATATTAACAAACTTAACGCCTTTAACCGTTTTACCGTCTTTCACGTCAAGGCATGGAATAATTCGTTTAGCCAGCATGATGAATAAATGTTTGCATTTCGTTCAGGGTAATCTTTCCCTCATAGAAGGCTTTGCCAACAATGGCCGCATCGGCTCCAGCCTTTTCAAGTTCCATCAGATCGTTATAGCAGGACACACCTCCGCTTGCAATCAGAAAAGCATCAGGAAATTGCCTTTTTATCTTTTTGTACAGTTCCACCGCCGGACCTTCCAAAAGGCCGTCACGCGATATATCGGTACAGAGGAAATACCTGGCACCTTCCGCCAGCCAGAAGGCAATAAATTCATCAAGATTTCTGTCAACGGTATCCAGCCAGCCATGCACCGCAATTTTGTAATTTTTAATATCAGTTCCGAAAACTATTTTCTTAGATCCGAATTCGTTCAGCCATTCTTTTACAAGATCGGGATTTGTAGCTGCAGCACTACCTACAATAACCCGATCTGCCCCCATTGAGAGAATTGTCCGGACATCGTCTAAGGAAGTAATTCCTCCACCCCATTCAATTTTCACAGGAGCGGATGCTACCATTTTTGTAAGAGTCGCAAGGTTCACAGGAGTACGTTTGCGTGCACCGTCCAGATCAACACAATGAATTCGGCTGAGCCCGGCCTTATAAAATGATGCAACAAGGTCAGCGGGATCATCATTGTATATTGTTACCGATGCGAAGTCCCCTTTCTTAAGTCGAACGCATCTCCCTTCGATAATATCAATTGCCGGTATCAACTCCATCATAGTTTCAAAAAATTTTTAAGAAGAACTTCGCCTGCTAATCCGCTTTTTTCAGGATGAAACTGAACCGCCATAAAGTTTTTGTTGCTGAGCACAGAACTGAAAGGTACTCCGTATTCAGTTACTGCGGCGGTATCTGGTCCTGTTGTTGCATAAAAACTATGGACAAAATAGAAAAATGGAGAGGTATCAAGGTTGTAAAGGAGAGGGTTGTCCATACTGTTTTTTGTCACCGTGTTCCATCCCATATGGGGCACTTTAAGGATGGATTCCGTTTCCGCGAACAGGGGGAATTTTTTAACTTTTGCATGGAAAATGCCTAAACATTGGGTATTACCCTCTTCCGAAAATTGGCACATCAGTTGAAGGCCAAGGCAAATACCCAGAACCGGCTGAGTGAGGGATGAAATGACAGTGTCAAGTCCCTTTTGTTTCAGATAGCCCATTGTTGTTGAAGCCTCTCCCACCCCAGGAAATATCACTTTGTCAGCGTTCCTGATCCGGTCGGGATCATCCGTCACGACTGCCTCAATTCCCAGTCGTTCCAGGGCATATACAACCGACTGAATATTTCCTGCATTATAACGAATAACAGCAATTTCTTTCATTTCAACTGAAAACGATGGTTTTGTTCTTATAAACGAGGAGTTTGTGTTCGATATGGGCATATACTGCCCGCGAAAGGACTATTTTTTCAAGATCCTGCCCTTTACGGATGATATCGGCCACGCTGTCTTTATGTGTAATTCGCGTCACATCCTGTTCAATAATAGGTCCTGCATCAAGTTCTCTGGTTACATAATGGCTGGTAGCCCCGATAATTTTAACACCACGCTCATATGCAGACTGATAAGGCCTTGCTCCTGGAAAGGCAGGAAGAAAAGAATGATGAATATTAATTATTCTGAACGGATATTCGTTGATAAAATTTTCTGATAGAACCTGCATATATCGTGCAAGGACAATAAAATCAACATTATGCTCTTTCAGCAATTTCATCTGTTTCTGTTCGGCCGATTCTTTGTCATTTCCGGAGACCGGAATATTAAAAAACGGTATACTGAACTGGGTGGCAATATGATGGAGTTCCTGGTGATTACTTATAATCAGCGGGATATCCACTTTCCATTCGCCATCCTGCCAGCGTGAAAGCAAATCATACAGGCAATGCGACAGGCGTGAAACCATGATGGCCATGCGGGGAACATGACGGGAAAAGTGGAGTTGCCAGGTCATATTGTATTTCACGGCCAGCAATGTTTCAAAATAGTCGGCGATTTTTATATCCGGAATAAGAAAATTATCAAGATCCCAGGCTATACGCAGAAAAAAAGCCTTGTCGGTATGATCCACATGCTGATCGAGATAAACAATGTTTCCATTGTTTTCATGGATGAAACGTGTAAGAGCAGCGACAATTCCCTTCTGGTCGGGGCAATGAATCAACAAGACTGCCGTATTCAGATTTTTTTGCATGGCATTGTCAGTCATCAGATTTTATCTTTTGTGCTTGGCAAATAGTTTTTTAGGGGGTTTTTGCTGATAGCCATACCCAGTGCCCTGGCAAAGGCTTTAAAGATGGCTTCTGCCTTATGGTGCTCGTTTTCACCCGAAGCGGTAATATGCAAATTGCAACGTGCCGCATCGGCAAAAGAACGGAAAAAGTGCGGGAACATTTCGGCAGGAAATTCTCCGATTCGTTCTCTGCGGAAAACCGCTTTCCAGCGGAAGAAGGGACGACCACCAAAATCAATCAGCACCGTTGCCCGCGATTCATCCATCGGAAGGGCGAATCCATACCGTTGCACTCCTTTCATATCGCCGAGTGCAGTTCGGAACGCCTCGCCGAGGCACAGGGCAACATCTTCAATTGTATGATGCTCATCTACATGGAGATCTCCTTTTACCCGGATACTGATATCACATCCGGAGTGACGTGCAATCTGATCCAGCATATGATCAAAAAATCCTATCCCAGTGGAAATGTTTCCTGTACCTTTTCCATCCAGACTAATGGAAACGGAAATATCGGTTTCCCTGGTTGTCCGTTTCACCTGAGCATAGCGATTGCGCTGCATCAGAAACTCTGCAATCCGGTTCCAGTCAGGACTTATGAGAGCGCACCATGCGCCGAGGCCAGCTTTTTGCACCTCTTCCCAACGAGATGCATCGCCGATAAGAATTCCGGATGCCCCCAGATTACGCGCGAGTTCAATATCTGTGAGACGATCGCCGATAACATACGATTCAGCGAGATTGTAGCCAGGACCAAAATATTTCGTCAGCATTGCCGTACCCGGTTTCCTGCCGGGTGAATTTTGATGAGGAAGGGAAGGATCAATATAAATGTCATCAAAAAAAACTCCTTCGTTAGTAAAATAAGTAATCAGTTTATTCTGCACGAGATCAAAAGCAGCCTGCGGGTATGCCGGTGTTCCCAGACCATCCTGGTTGCTAACCATAACGAGTTCATAATCGCAGTTATGCCGTATGTAATGAAGGTTTCGGAATACACCCGGCAAAAATTCCAGACGCTCCAGGGAATCAATCTGAAATGTATCCTGAGGTTCAACGATCAGTGTACCATCACGATCAATGAAAAGAACTTTTTTTCCGGCCATAACTTATTTTTTATAATATGATAGAGCATCCAGCAATTTTTGGTTTTCTTCCGGTGTTCCCACCGTTATCCTCAGGCATCCGGAGCACAGGTTCACGTTGGAGCGATTGCGCACAATAACGGACTGACCGCACAACCAGTTGTATATTTTCTCCGTTTCATCAACCTGTACCAGAAGAAAATTCGCATCCGAAGGATAAACCATTTTGACAAATGGCAATCCGGCGAGCCTTTGTGCGAGTATGGTACGTTCGCTGAGAATCATCTCCACCCACTGATCTTTCAGGTATGGTTTGCTGAGAAAGTCAATGACAAGTTCCTGGGTGAGCACATTGATATTATATGGATACTTGATCTTATAGAGTATTTTAATAATGTCAGGATTTGCGAACGCCATCCCCAGTCGCACTCCTGCAAGCCCCCATGCTTTGGAGAAAGTCTGCAAGATGACCAGGTTTTCAAAATCCTGCAATCGCCCGAGAAAACCCGGATAGCGGGAAAAATCAATATACGCTTCATCGAGTACCACCAGTCCCTGTCCTTGAAAATTTCTGACAAGGTATGCAATATCTGCCGGGTCAAAACTATTGGCTGTTGGGTTATTGGGAGAGCAGAGGAACAGCAGTCTGGTCTGTGAAGTGACCGCCCCGAGCAATTTCTCCCTGTCAAGAGAAAAATCCTCTTTCAGAAGAACCCCGGTATATCTGACATTGTTCACAGCAGCAGCAACGGCATACATACCGTAAGTAGGATCAATTGCCAGCACCGAATGTACACCCGGTTCGCAAGTAGCCCTGATTAGCAGGTCGATGGCTTCGTCACTTCCGTTTCCAAGAAAAATGGATTCCGGAGGCACATTTTTCAGTTCGGCAATTCGCTTCCTTAGTTTTCTGTGGTGCGGATCCGGGTAACGGTTATAGGGACTGTTGTAAGGATTTTCATTGGCGTCAAGAAAAACCGAGGCCTCTCCCTGGAAATCATCACGAGCAGAAGAATAGGGAGTCAGGGATAATACTGAGGGCCGGAAATACAGATCGAGGTTCATCAGCTTTGTTTTTTGCTCAGGTAATCAAAACGAATTTTTACGGCGTTGCGATGTCCTTCGAGTTCTTCGACAGCCGCCATATTCATCACAGCCGGTCCCAGATTCCGAAGGCCAAACTCCGACAGTTCCTGGAAGGTAATCTTCTTCATAAAGGAGTCGATGCTGACCCCTCCGAAAACTTTGGCATAGCCGTAGGTCGGGAGGGTATGGTTTGTGCCTGAGGCATAATCACCTGCACTTTCAGGGGAATAGTTACCTATGAATACCGAACCGGCATTGACAACCAGTTCCGCAAGGGTTTCAGCATTTCGGGCAGCAATAATCAAATGCTCGGGAGCATACTCATTAACCATATCCATCATGGTTTGGTTATCCCTCACAATAAATACTTTGCTTCCGGAAAGGCTTTTTTCGGCAATGTTTCGACGGGGCAGAGCTGCGAGTTGGGTTTTAAGTTCTGACAATATGGGTTCTACAATTTCAGGATGGGTGGTTATCAGGATGACCTGACTATCGGGGCCATGTTCTGCCTGGGCCAGCAAGTCGGAAGCCACAAAGGAAGGGATGGCTGTTTCATCAGCGACCACCAGTACCTCTGACGGACCAGCCGGAAGGTCAATAGCAACTCCCTGGCGACTGACTATTTGTTTGGCAATCGTAACATACTGGTTTCCGGGGCCGAAAATTTTATTTACAGCCGGAATGGTTTCTGTACCGTAAGCCATGGCTGCAATAGCCTGTACTCCTCCCACTTTGTAAACTTCGGTAATTCCGATTGCTTTGGCCGAATAAAGTATTGCCGGATGAATGGCTGCATCTTTTCCGGGCGGTGTGCAGACAATGATTCGTTCACAACCAGCCAGCCTGGCAGGTATTCCGAGCATAAGAACGGTAGAAAAAAGCGGAGCTGAACCGCCAGGAACATAAAGTCCTACACTATGAACGGGAACACTTTTTTGCCAGCACTGTACACCGGGAGTTGTTTCGATCCTTATTTTTGCAGGCATTTGCGCTTTGTGGAACCGGGTGATGTTTTCAATAGCAGTGGCTATTGCTTTTTTGGTATCGGAAGAAAGCCGGGCATCGGCCTGATCGAATTCATCCGGTGTCACCCGGAATATGGGTATATCGGCTCCATCAAACCTTTTTGTGAGGGAACGAACAGCACGATCCCCTTCCTGCCGAACCTCTTCCAGGATTTTTTTTACAGAGTCTTCCAGTGCATCACTGTTCAGCAGAGGCCGGGCCAGCAATTCTGGCCATTTATTTTTTGGTGGATCAGTTATAATCTGCATAATCGACGACATTAGGTAACTATACAATCATCTTTTCAATAGGAATGACAAGAATTCCCTGTGCTCCAAGTTCTTTCAGTTTACCAATAACTTCCCAGAAATCATTTTCATTTACAACGGAATGAAGCGAGCTCCAGCCTTCCATGGCCAATGGTATCACGGTTGGGCTTTTCATTCCCGGTATCAGACGGGTTATTTCAGGAATGCTTTCGTTGGGGGCATTCAGCAGGATATATTTATTGCTCTTTGCTTTCTGAACAGCCCTTATTCTGAAAAGCATCCGGTCAAGAATCTGATTTTTTTCCTGGGAAAGGTGGGCATTTTTTATCAGAACAGCCTGGGAATGCATAATGGTTTCCACTTCTTTCAGTCCGTTGCTGATGAGCGTGCTTCCGGAACTAACAATATCGAAAATGGCATCAGCCAGCCCTATTCCTGGAGCGATTTCCACGCTTCCGCTGATTTCATGGATATCCGCTTCCAGATTTTTTTCAGTAAGAAACCTCTTCAGAATCCCGGGATAGGATGTTGCAATCCGTTTTCCCTGAAGCCATTCAGTCCCACTGTAACTGACTGATTTTGGAACAGCCAGAGAAAGGCGGCAACGGGCAAAACCAAGTTTTTCCATGACAGGTACAGGGTATTCCTTTTCGGCAATGATATTTTCACCCACAATTCCTGCATCAGCCACTCCATCAGAAACGTACTGCGGGATATCGTCATCGCGGAGAAAAAGGAGTTCCACAGGAAAATTATGCGCCCGTGCCACAAGCCGGCGCTCTCCGTTTTCAAATCCAATACCACACTCCGAAAGCAACTGGAGCGACTTTTCACTCAGTCTCCCTGATTTTTGAATGGCTAATTTCACAATTTCCATACACAATGTGTTTAAAACAAAAAAGGTTTGCAGTGCTGCAAACCTTAGGGATATTCTTTAAAATGCACTGCACAATCAGATCCCGGCATCAACATGATGATGATGACCATGAATCTGATATGCAATACCTTTTTTCATACTTCTTACTGATGTGCAAAGATAAAAAAAATTAAAATTATACAAAACGGGTTGAAATTTATTCACAAGAATATTTTACTTTGCCGCCTCATAGAATTATTGCTGGAAAACAGATTATTTTGGTAATACAGCAGAGCGTATGAACAGGGAACAAAGAACCGTCCTGGTGATTTCTGCGATCGGGGCATTCCTGACTCCATTCCTGCTATCTTCGGTCAATATTGCTCTTCCTGCAATTGCCCGGGATCTGAAAATGAATGCCATGGCCATGAGCTGGATTCCGAGTTCTTTTCTCTTATCGGCGGCTGTTTTTCTTCTTCCTTCAGGGAAGCTCGCTGACATTGCCGGACGCAAACGGATTTTCCTGCTGGGGATCATTATCTTTACTCTGGCAACAGCTGTTGCAGGTATGTCGGTCAATGCCGTCATGCTGATCGTTTCGCGCATCATGCAGGGAATTGGAAGTACGATGGTTGCGGCAACCGGAACAGCAATCATCACCTCAGTATTTCCGGCAGGGAAAAGAGGACGGGCTCTTGGGCTCAATGTTTCGGGAGTATATCTTGGTCTTTCGGCCGGACCCTTTATCGGTGGATTTCTCACTGAGCATTTCGGCTGGAGGAGCATTTTCTGGGCCGGAATTCCAGTTGGTCTGACGGTAATATTTCTTGTTTTAATTTATCTAAGATCAGAATGGAAATCCGATCTTGCGGCAACCTTTGACTGGACGGGTTCTATGTTATATGCGATATCGCTTGTTCTTATCATGACCGGATTACCAAAGCTCAGGGAGGGATGGGGCTTTGCCGTGGTAACTGCCGGGATGTTCTTAGGTGCCGTTTTTCTTTTCTACGAGAAGAAAGCCCGAAGTCCTCTGATTGATACCGGTTTGCTATTCCGCAACCGAACGTTCGCATTTTCCAATCTTGCTGCCCTGATTAACTACAGTGCCACATCGGCAATTGTATTTCTTTTAAGTCTTTATCTGCAGTACATAAAACATTTCGGGCCCCGTGAATCCGGTTTAATTATTCTGACCCAACCAGTGCTGATGGCATTGCTCTCACCCCTTAGCGGCAGGCTTTCCGATCATATTGATCCACGGATCGTTGCCTCAGCCGGAATGGCCCTTTGCACGGCAGGACTTTTTATTCTTGCAGGAATACAGACCGATACAAATGTTTCATGGCTTCTAATTGCTCTTGTGATACTTGGAATCGGTTTTGCCCTGTTTTCATCACCCAATACCAATGCTATCATGGGGTCGGTTTCAAGGGAATTTCTCGGGGTTGCTTCGGCAATGGTTGGAACGATGCGGCTTACAGGACAGATGATGAGTATGGGAATTGCCATGCTGGTGCTTTCTGTTTTCATTGGGAAAAATCAGATCAATCCATCCAACCAGGAAGCATTTCTTCATGCCAGTAGGGTATTGTTTCTCTCCTTTTCAGGACTGAGCCTGTTGGGTGTTTTTGCTTCTCTGGCAAGAGGTAAAAAGGCGAAATCAGCAGATTGAATATTTGTGTAAGTTATAACAATTCAATAAATTTGACATATTGTCCAGATGGCAGAATGAACTCAATAGTGCATAATGATTTTATTGTTATACGTTTATGCACGTGCATGGCCCGTTATAGGCATAATAATTGCTCTGTTTCTGTTGCAACAGGCATCTTATTCCTGCTTCTCTTAGGTCTTACCCAACATATTGAGGCCTCTCTTGTCCAGCAACCTGAGAAAATTATAGTTGCGTCAGATGATAACTATCCTCCCTTTATTTTCAGGGATGAGGATGGTAAATTGAACGGGATTCTCATTGATGAGTGGAGTTTGTGGAGTAAAAAGACAGGGATTCAGGTTGAATGGATTGCTACCGACTGGAACAAAGCGCAGTCCCTTATGCTGGAAGGGAAGGCCGATGTTCTCGAAACGGTATTTTTTACAGAGGAACGTGCAAAAAAACTGACTTTTTCAAAACCTTATGTGCAAATCCGGGTACCGGTTTATTTCCACAGAAGTTTAAGCGGTATAACCGATTTCAAAACCCTGCGCGGATTTACTGTTGGAGCAAAGGCAGGAGATGCAAGTATTGAAGTGTTACGAAAAAACGGGATCAATACAATTGTTGAGTACCCGAGTTATGAAGCCATTATAAATGATGCTGCCGAAGGAAATCTGAAAGTGTTCACAATCGATGAACCACCTGCTCTTTATCTTTTGTACAAAAAAAGCCTTGATCGAGAATACAGGCAGTCGCTCAATCTTTACACCGGAGCATTTCACAGAGCCGTACTCAAGGGCAGGGAAGACGTTCTCAGGCTGGTGGAGGAAGGATTTGAAAAAATAACCGATGCTGAGCGGAAGGCGATTGAAAGCCGCTGGCTCGGGGAACCTCTGATTAATCCAAAATATTACCGGGCAATACTTGTAATTCTAATAGCAGTAGGGTCTTTAATCTTAGCATTGATAGCATTCAGCCTGATGCTGAGGAGGCAGGTTAGGAAGAAAACCAGTGAACTGGAAAAAGCATTTACCGATCTCCGGCGCAGTGAAGAACAGTACAGAACAGCCGTTCAGGCTACACGGGACGGACTGTTTGAAATATTCTTCCCTGAAAGCATTATGAGTGTCAGCCCCGGGTTTTATGAAATCTTTTCGGTTTCGCCAAAGCGAGGGACTTTGAGAAAAGAAGAATGGGCCGTCATCTTTTCGGAACAAGCAAGAGAAGAAATATCGAAGGTACTGGATCGTTGCAGTGCCGGGGAAGATTCATTTCAGACTGAATTCCCTGTTGAAGGCACATCCGGTGAAACCCGCTGGGTTCTTATGCGGGGAAAAGTAATAAAAAGGGATGATGAAGGGAAACCAATACAAATTGCCGGAGCCTTTACCGATATAGATGTTTTGAAAAAAACGGAGGAAGAGCTGCGGAAAGCTGAAGCACGTTGGAAATTTGCCATAGAAGGAACTGAACAGGGGTTATGGGATTGGGACATCCCTTCAGGAAGGGTATTTTTTTCAAGGCAATGGAAAAACATGCTGGGCTATAAAGAGGATGAAATCGGAAATTCACTGACAGAATGGGAGAAAAGGGTACACCCCGACGATATCGAAAAAGCATGGGAAGATGTTGAAAAGCACCTGAGGGGAGACACTGAAATGTACCGAAACGAGCACCGTATGCAGTGCAAGGATGGGTCTTATAAATGGATACTGGACAGAGGTAAGGTGATTGAGTATGACAACAACGGGAAACCAGTGAGGATGATAGGAACCCATACCGATATTTCGGAACGGTTAGAGAAGGAAATGCTTTTGCAGGAAAAAGAAGCGATCTACCGCTTTCTGTTTGAGCATAATCCTGCCCCCATGCTGATATATGAAAAGGAATCCCTTCAGATGCTAGCTGTAAATGAAGCATTTTTAAGGAATTACGGATACCATCCGGATGAAATTGCCACCATGCATTTACCGGATTTGTATCCTGAAGAAGAGAAGGAACCTATACGAAAGCTTGCAGAACGACTGAAAGGCTATGCTTTCGCAGGCGAGTGGCATCACCGGAAAAAAGACGGAACCCTGATAACCATCATCGCCCATTCGCATGATCTTATTTTTGAAGGTAAATCAGCCAGAGTGGCTGTCATCACCGACATCACCTATCTTAAAAAAATCGAACAGGAACTTACCGAGGCCAGAATTAGGGCAGAAGAAAGTGACAGGCTCAAAACAGCTTTTCTTGCCAACATGAGTCATGAAATCAGAACGCCTATGAACGGTATTATTGGTTTCTGTGAGCTGCTGAATGATCCTGACATAACGTTGCAAAAACAAAGGGAATATATAAATATTATCCGTAACAGCAGTTACCGTTTGCTGGGTATCATCAACGATATCATTGATATCTCAAAAATTGAGGCAGGTCAGGTTGTTATTCGTAAGGAAAAAACCGACCTGGTTGCTCTGCTCGATGAGGCGGTCAGTTTTTTTAATAACGAGGCAAAAAAGAAAAATCTGACCATCAGCACAACCTATTCCAAAATACCCAGGAAGGTCTATGTAATTGCCGACAGAACAAAACTTTATCAGATTTTATCCAATCTGTTGAAAAATGCCATTAAGTTTACCGCGGAAGGGACCATTGAAACAGGTTTTGAAGAAAAGAACAATGAGATAATTGTGTTTGTCAGGGATACCGGAATTGGTATGAACGATCAGGATAAAGAACAGATATTTGAGCGCTTCCGGCAGGGAGAAAATACGAGAAGTAACAATTATGAAGGAGCAGGACTTGGACTCTCCATAAGCAAAGCTTTTATTGAAATGATGGGTGGAAGAATATGGGTTGAGTCTGAATTGGGCAAAGGTTCAACCTTTTACTTTACCATACCAAAGGCAGAAAGCTGAGGTACTCTGAGAAAATCAACCAGAAATTTTCAAATATCTTTGATTAGGATATTATCAGGAGCATTTTCGACCGCTTTCAGAAAATTTTCCTGAATGGATGTTAGTCTTTTCAGTTCGCGGGAATCAGTCACACTGATATTGTCTATTCCCCGTTTTTCAATAGTGCTGATTACCCAGGCTACCGTTAGGCTGTTGACATCGCGTGCTGGCTGATAGCCATATACCTTGATACTGGGGGTCACTGTTTCATTAAATATCCGGCACGATACCAATTCGTATATTATATCCCGTGCTATACGCACCGGCATTTTCAATTGATGGGCAATTTCCTGTGCCGTTGGAGGTGCATCTCCATTAATGAACTTTTTTACGACAAAATGCACAATGTACAAGGTTAGTATTCGCCGATAATAGTGGCTTATATGAAGGGATTCCGATTCAAATTCATATTTTTCGACATTCTGATTAGCAAAGGATATTTCTGCTCCGAATAAGATAATCAGCCAACTGAGCTGAAGCCAGACCAGAAACAAGGGTAATGCAGCAAATCCTCCGTATATAGCACTGTAACGGTTCACTCCGATCTGGAAATGAATATACCCCCACTGAACAATCTGAAATACCGTACCAGCCAAAACGCCGGCAATAAGGGCTGATGTGAAGCGAACCCTGGTGTTCGGCATAACAATATAAACCAGAGTAAACAAGAACCAGACGAGAATATAAGGTGTGAGTTCAAAAAGAAACTGAATCAGAGAGCTAAGTTTTTGAAGTATTGTACTTGTTTCCGTCAGGGATTGCACCTGAACAGAAAGAAAAACTGTCACGCTGCTTGAAAGAATAATAATAACCGGCGCCAATAACATAATGGAAAGATAGTCGGTAAATTTCCTGACAAACGGTCGTGCCTGCCTTATTTGCCAAATATCATTAAACGACCTTTCAATATTGCTCAATACGCTCATTACCGACCAGAAGAGTACAACCATTCCGACGCCAGCGATAATTCCTCCGTTGGCATTCTGCAGAAGGTTTCGTGCAAAATTGATAATCCAGGATACAACTTCTTCCTGACCTTTCAGATGCGATGTTATTTCGGTTTCGAGCCGTTGCTCCAGTCCAAACCCTTTGGCAATTCCAAAAACCATCGCAACAACCGGAACCACAGAAAGAAGAGTATAATACGTGAGAGCAGAAGCCCTCATCTGAATCTTCTTGTCGAAAAATTCCCTGAAGGCAATGAAGAATATTTTAACCTGCCTGATAAGGAAATACCTGCCGCGCGAATGCTGTTCAGGCGATGTTTTCCAGATATCTTCCCTGATGAATTTCCGGGTTTGGGATACAATTTTTTTACCTGAGACCATAATACAAACCGATTAAATTGTTTTGGGGTAGGGTTTTATGCTCCGTGAATGGGTTTTGAATGAATCCATTACTAAATTTCTGATAAATGATTATAAGGAGCAATTTGATTGTTGGAATATTGCTGTTCCATATCGTAAAAATACAATTTTCGCAGTCAATGAAATCAGGTTCATAAAAGAATTTGGTTTCATGCTTGCTATGGGCCATTCAGGTGAACTACGGAATGGATTGAAGCTATAGTGAACAATAGATAGCAAAAGATCATCTGCTGATTTGACTTTAGATATCTGTGTTGATTGTTAACCACATATGGCCAAGGATAGCCAGAGATATTTCCCAGAATTGCCAGGTACGGTTAGCTAAACAAAATGAAACACGAAACCCGAAACAATTAGCCGGGGCATGGAACAAAATTCGGTACTTTCTGTAAAAAAGTTAATTTTGCTTTTCTCCAAAAAAGTGAAGCGTTGAAAAAGAAATTATTGAATATTCTAAAGTATTTGTTGTTTTTTCTTGCCGGTGTTGCGCTTTTTATATGGGTTTACAGAGATGTCAACCTGAAGGACCTTCGTTCGGAACTTGGCAGGTTGAATTACTGGTGGCTGGTTTTGTCTTTCTTTCTTGGTCTTTTCAGTCATATCAGCAGGGCATACCGCTGGAATATGCTTATAGAACCTCTGGGATATAAACCCCGACCTTTGAATTCCTTTCTGGCCGTTATGACAATGTATTTTGTCAATCTTTTGGTTCCAAGAGCCGGTGAAGTTTTTCGCTGCACCGTTCTGAGCAAATACGAACAGGTTCCGTTAACATCCCTTGTGGGTACAGTTTTCACGGAAAGGGTTACCGATGTGATCACCCTTGCCCTGGTTGCTGCTGTAATCCTCATCTCACAGGTGGGTGTATTTGATACTTTTCTTGCCAATAATCCGGGGGTGTCAGAGAAAATCGGACACATGACATCCAATCCCTATGTTTATCTCTTTGTTGCAGCATGTATTGCAGCTGTAGCAGCCTTTTTTATTTTCCGGAATTCGTTCCGCAAATATCCTTTTGCCGGGAAAATCTATCGATTGTTCCACAGTTTTGCCGAAGGGATTAAGACGATCATTCACCTGAAAAGTGTATGGGCCTATATCGGTCACACAGCTTTTATTTACCTGATGTGGCTTGTAATGTTGTATGTTGTTTTTTTTAGTTATCCTCCAACAAGCCACCTAACGCTTGGAACCGGCATGGTTGCTTTTGTTATGGGGGGATTGGCAATGATTGCCCCGGTTCAGGGAGGTATAGGTGCATGGCATTTTATGGTCTATCAAACGTTGTTTATCTATGGCATACCCATGGAATCGGCCAAAATATTTGCACTGATTGCATGGACCACTACTAATCTTGCCCTTACTTTTGTAGGATTATTTGCTCTCTTGTTATTACCTATCGTCAACAAAGACAGGAGCAAATCAAAAATTGTATTGTAGCCAATTATTCGAAGAGTTCCTCGTCGCGTATCAGCAGAAGGATTGCCGAATGAGGAACAATAACATATTTCTCACGGTTGAATTCGATTTCGTAGGCACTGCTCTGGAGGTAAACCGCCAGGTCTCCTTCCTTAGGCTGAAGCGGAACATAACGAACTTCATCGGACTTATTTTTCCAAGGTTCATCGGCTTCATTGATAGCTGGAATGGGATATCCAGGACCGACTTTCAGAACGTAGCCACTCTGGATTTTTTCCTGCTCATGAACGCCGGGAGGAAGGAAAAGACCTGTATTCGTTCTTTCCTGTGGTGACTTCGGCTTGATGAGAACCCTGTCTCCAACCACGATAAACTTCTTCAGATCAGCGTTTTCAATGTTGAAACCCATTGCAAAATATTTTCGCAGCAAAGATATGGAACATTCGACAAAAGGAGAAATCCTCCTTTAATATCATTTCGTTGGAAAAAAAACCGCAAGAATATTTCTTTTTATATAGCAAAAAAATATCTTTGTTACTCAGGAAACAAAACAAAGTATGTTGCAATTCCGGCATCTTATTCTTAAGGATGTTAAGTATCTGAACTTCTTTTTGATTTTATGCACTTTTGCAATTTTCATCGCCACAAAAACAAGCGCTCAGGAATCCCTAAGCAAATTATCGGAGGCTGACAGGCAGGTTTATAACGAATATCAAAATCAGATTTCACGCTTTGCATCAGTTTCCAATCATTATGAACTGGCCAGGTACTATACTTTGGCCGGAAACCTTCTGTGGAAAAACAAATTACATGAAGATGCCATCCGTTTTTTTGAAAAGGCACTGGATGAAAACAGAATTCTTGGGAACCAGAATGCCATCAAGGTGCTGAACAACAACATTGGTATCATTTATACGGAACTGGGGAAAGATGAAACGGCACTGATTTATTTCAATGAAAGTTTGAAAATCAACAGGGCACTGAACAAAAAGGCCGAGATTGCTTATGATCTGATTAACATTGGATTGAGTTTGCAGAATCTGGGGAGATATTCCGAATCGAATCAGAAATTGGAAGAGGCGCTTGAACTGACAAAAGAGGAGAATGATCTTAAGACAATGAAGACCTGCTACGGCATGATGGCAGAGAATTATGAAAAGCTCGGGAATTCGGCAAAATCGATGGAGTATTACAATCAATTCAATTCCATTCAGAAGTTTCTTCAGCAGCAGGAAATTGACAGGGCTACGGAAGCTAAAAATCAGGCAGAAGCCCGCAGGCTGATGACCGAACTTGAACTTGCCAGTACACAGGATACACTTTCCCAGGTCATTGAAATTTCCAAGGAAAAGGAAATGCAGATCCGGCTTTTGAATACGGAGAAGCAGCTTCAGGAATCAAAAATTAAGGAGCAGGAAGCACGGATCAGGAGTGAAAGATTGTTTCGGCTTGTTTTGGTGGGGATTGTATTTTTCGTGCTTCTCGTTGCTTTTTTGATCTATATCCAACTCCGGCAAAAGAAAAAGGCAAACGAATTGCTGGCGCAAAAGAATGCTGAAATCAGCGCCCAAAAGCAGAAGATTACTGATTCGATTCATTATGCCCACCGTATTCAGAAAGCTGTTTTGACTCCCCGCGAAGAAATTCTACATGTTTTTGCCGGCCATTTTATCTATTTTCAGCCACGGGAGCTGGTAAGCGGCGATTTTTATCTGCTTTCCGAAACAAAAGGGTATGTAGTTGTTTCGGCTGTTGATTGCACCGGGCACGGCGTTCCAGGTGCCTTTATGAGTATGCTGGGAATTTCGTTTCTCAACGAAATCCTTTCCTCTTATGACCCAACAGGGAAAGATTTTTCGGCAGCTACCATATTGAATCAGATGCGCGAAAAAATCATCCTTTCGTTGCATCAAACCGGGGCAAGGAAAGAAACAAAGGATGGGATGGATATGTCGATATGCCTTTTCGAACCGGGTCTGAAAAAGGTTCATTTTGCAGGAGCTCACAATTCAATGTACCTGATCCGCAACAATGAACTTCAGCAGTTTGATGCTGACAAAATGCCCATCAGTATTCACAGAAACGCTGAAAAGCCCTTTACCAACCACGAAATTCCCCTTCAGAAAGATGACTGCATTTACCTGTTTACTGATGGGTATGCTGATCAGCCAGGTGGTGAAAAAGGCCGTAAATTTCTCTCGCGGAATCTAAAGCAATTATTGCTCGATATCCATACACGAAATATGAATGAACAAAAGGCAATTCTTCAGCAAACATTTGAGAACTGGAAAAACGGATATCCGCAGCGGGATGATATTTTGATTCTGGGAATCAAAATACCCTAAACACATGAATGTTCAATGAGTTTAAATATTTTTTGGAGATAAAAAACACTTATCGTAATTTTGGTCTGGTTCAAAAGAACCAAAAGGAATTATCCGTATGATGCTTTAGAATAGAATATGATGGAACCTTTGATAATAACAGGAACTGACGAAATTCCAACCGTTATTCTTGATAAGGAAAAGAATCTGTTTGAAATTTCCGGGCAATCGATACCGGAGGAAGCCATCAGCTTTTATTCACCGGTCATTGACTGGTTTGAGGAATACAGTCAGAATCCCAATTCAAAAACCATATTGAATTTGCAGCTGGAATACTGTAATTCTTCATCTTCCAAGGCCATTGTTGATATCCTGGAGATCCTGGAAGAAATGAACCAGAAGGGAAATCAGGTTGAAGTAGTGTGGCACTATATGGAAGATGATGATGACATGCTGGATATGGGCAAAGAATTTCAGGAAATTATCAATGTCCCGTTTACTTTTATTGCCATAAAACCGGAATAAACAAAATGAAAAAAGCGTTCATTGTTTTGTTGTTCCTGGCGTTATATTTTGGAAATGCTCCAAGGGCATCCGGCCAGGAACGGTTAACCCATCCCAAAAAGATTTATACAGCGCCGGACGGAAAAATTTACATCAACAAGCATCTTGCGCTTTATTTGTGGATCAGTTCTTCTCCTGAACCCAATGCCCAGAAGTTCAGGCTTTTCAGTGAGCGTTCTGCCAAATACACCAATCCATTCTTTCTTGATACGGAAGGTATGAATACCATCCGCACACCATGGGCTGTTGATACCGTTACCAAAGTCCCGGTTTATCCGCAGGAGGAGATTGTTTTTGAAGTATATGCCGACGGTATTGCGCCAAGAACAACGGTTCAATACAAAGGGGGCAAAATGCTTTTCAAGGACGGGAAGGTCTTTCTTTCCGGTAATAGCGTAATGGTGCTGACTGCACATGATGGTATGTCCGGGGTTGAACAAACCCTATATTCAATTGACGGAGGTACCTGGAAAAAATATGATCAGCCCATCTCATTCGAAGAGGAGAAGGAATATCAGGTTCGGTTTTATTCGGTTGACAATGTGGGAAATGTTGAATCCATCCATAGCGTTACCATCGTATTTGACAAATCGGGGCCAACCGCTCTTTTAAGATTTGCCGGTGATACCAGCCAGAATATTTTTTCAGGCCATGCATCTATCAGGATTATGGCTGAAGATGTCGCCGCAGGTATCGCCGGCATATATTACAGTATCGACAGCGGCGACTGGCGTACTTATGAGTACCCCGTCCAGACCAAATATCTCCGGCAAGGGGAACATACTCTGCGTTATGCAGCAAAAGATAAGCTTGAGAATTACAGCGACACGATTGTTTACCGTTTTTATGTTGATAAAACCCCTCCCATCGTGGTGCAGGAGTTCATCGGGAAAAGTTTTCTGGCCAACGGAAAAGAGTATGCCTCAGGAAAAACCCTTGTCAAACTGACTGCCTTCGACAATAAAAGTGGTATTGCAGCCGTGTATTACTCGGTTAACGGGAAACCGTATGAAAAATATGAAAAGCCGTTTTACCCTCCTGATGAAGGGGGAAATATGAAAATCACCTTTTATGCAATTGACAAGGTAGGAAACAAGAGTGAAATACAGGGAGGTCAGACGGCGGCAAGTGCCATTCCTTATGTTGATTTGCTTGGGCCATCCCTTCGGTACGATTTTTCTGGTCCACGCATCACTATTGGAGACACATTGTATATTGGTAAAAACACAAAAATCAGGTTAACAGGAAAGGATACGGAATCGGGTATGAACCGGATCGAGTACCGGATTGATGACAGTGAGTACCAGACCTATACTGTCCCTTTTTCACTTTTTACCGAAGGAAGACATACGGTTCATTTTGTGGGGTATGACCAGGTTGACAATACCAATCAGTTGTCATTTGTGGCCATGGTTGATACGGCCGGTCCCGCAATCAGCATTCTATTCGGCACCTCACCCCGCGGCAGGGAAATCTCGGAAAAAGGTGCCCTCAATATCTATCCTGTCCACACCGTAATCTTCACGGGTGCAACCGATTTACTTTCGGGAGTTGATAAAATTCAAGCGGTTATCAATAATACATCGGAAAAAATTTCAACCGGTATAATAGGCCCTATTGATGCGCCGGGTCGGTACACGTTAACCATTAAAGCCATTGACCGACTGGGGAATGTATCGATAAAAGAGGAATCGTTTCTTATTTCTGCACTCAGATAGTTTCCGGAATTTTTAATAATCACCATGCAAAAATCATTATTTTTACCTGGTTGAACCAGGAGAAAGAACTACCTATGGCAACACCCGATCGAAATCAGGCATATCAGCTTCTCTTACAATACACTGCATCAGAACATCTCATCCGGCATGCGCTGGCGGTGGAAGCAGTGATGCGGTATTTTGCTCAAAAATATGGTCATGATCCTGAAAAATGGGGTATTATCGGGCTGATTCACGATCTGGACTACGATCGGTATCCAGAGCAACATTGCGTGAAGACAAAAGAGATACTGGAATCAACAGGGTGGCCCGAAGACTGGATCCGTTCCGTAATCAGCCATGGCTGGGGAATCTGCAGTGATGCAGAGCCGGAACATTTCATGGAAAAGGTGCTTTTTACTATTGATGAACTTACCGGTCTTGTAGCAGCATCAGCCCTTATCAGACCCTCCAAAAGCATCTATGACCTTGAAGTAACATCTGTGAAAAAAAGATGGAAATCCAAGGGGTTTGCAGCTGGAGTCAACAGAGAGATTATTGAAAAGGGAGCCTCAATGCTGCAGATGGATATTGATACCATTATCGCCGGTACTATAGAAGGTATGCGTGCCGTTGCCGGTGATATTGGCCTGGCGGGAAATTTGAATAAGCAGAACTAAAAAATCTCCAAAGTCACTTACAATGTATCATCAGACCGATAAACACTTTATAATAAAGAAGGTATACGTTATTTTCTTCCTTGTTCTGTTTTTCTCTGGTTCCCTGACAGGACAAACCAGAAATATAGCATTGCTTGAAAAAAAGGCAAAGGAAATTCTCATTCTGTTGGACAGCGGGAAATACACTGAAATAACCCGAATGTTTGATGAGCGGCTCAACAAAGGCCTGCCTCCGCAAAAACTGGAGAAATCGTGGAAAGATCTGATCTATCAGGTGGGGCCTTTTCAGGGATTGGAGCAGATAAGGTCAGAACCCTATGTAGGGTCA
This sequence comes from Bacteroidota bacterium, assembly GCA_029571215.1. Classification (GTDB taxonomy): domain Bacteria; phylum Bacteroidota; class Bacteroidia; order Bacteroidales; family JAAYUG01; genus JAAYUG01. The sequence continues at coordinate 46,859 of JAKPTE010000008.1, read as the reverse complement.
ACCATTGTTATCTGTACCGGAAAATTTGGGGACTTACTGGTGGATCTGAAATTGCAATTTAACGGAGCAGGTCAGGTAAGCGCCTTGTATTTTTTGCCCCATGATTATGTTCCCCCCTCCCCTGCTGAAGATACTATCCGCGGGGAATGACAAGACGGTTCTGACCAATTCCTAAGTGCATGCAAATCAGGATTCTTCATTTTGCTGACGGGGCAAGGCAGGCCGAAGGACTGACGGTTGTGATTGATGTCTTCAGGGCATTTTCGCTCGCCTGTTATCTTTTTCAGAACGGTGCGAAGAAAATTATTCCGGTAGGTGATATGGAAGAAGCATACCGGCTGAAGTCACAGCATCCGGAATATATACTGATCGGCGAAAGAAATGAGCGAAAGCCGGAAGGATTTGATTATGGAAATTCTCCGACGCAAATCGAACATATATCCTTTGCAGGGAAAACCCTTCTTCATACTACAAGTGCCGGAACCCAGGGAATTGTAAATGCCCGCCATGCGGAAGAAATCCTGACCGGAAGCTTTGTCAATGCATCGGCCATTGTACGGTACATTAAAACCCATGAGCCGAAGGTTATTTCCCTTGTCTGCATGGGATACTCGGCCAGGGAGCCAGCGGATGAAGACACATTCTGTGCGGAATATATACGCAATGAACTGGAAGGGAAACCAACCGATTTTGAAAGAATGGTGAAGCTGCTGCGCGAAGGAAGCGGAAAACGTCTGCTCGATCCTACCAATCAACTTCACTCTCCGGCCCGAGACTTTGCGTTATGCTTATCGCTAAACCGGTTTGATTTCGTATTAAGAGTAAACAAAAATCCGACTCCAGCAGAGCTGGAAAAAATATGCATTTGAAATGAAAATCACTGATCTGAGCCATGTTGTCCATAACCATATGCCGGTATATCCCGGAACCGAAGAGCCGTTTATTGAACACCCGTTTAAGTTAGAAGCATGCGGGTATAATGAGGCACGCCTGCGCATGGTATCCCACACCGGCACTCACATGGATGCTCCGGCTCATATGCTTTCGCATGGACTCACCCTTGACAGGATGCCTCCCGGCAAGTTTTTCGGAAAGGGAAGAATACTAGACGTGAGAGGGAAAAATGCAATCGATTCCCGCTTCATCAGCTATAATATACCGGATTTTGCAGGCATCGATTTTTTGTTATTGTTTACCGGCTGGAGTGATCATTGGGGAAAAGAAAGTTATTTTAGCGGATATCCCTGTTTAGACAGGGAAGCAGCAGAATTCCTGAGTACTTTTACATTAAAAGGAATCGGAATTGATGCCATATCGTTTGACAAGGAAGAAAGCACTGAATTTACGGTACACAAAATTCTGCTGGAAAAAGAAATACTATTGATTGAGAATCTTACCAACCTTGAGCAAATCGGATCACAGGAATTCTGGCTGGTATGCGCCCCATTGAAATTTGAGAATTCAGACGGGGCACCTACCCGCGTCATATCAATAGAAGGACTAATGCTTCAGAATTCGGAAGTAAAATAAAACCTGATATCAGGGAATTTCTCCTTGGCCATCTCAAGGGCATAGGCCGATTCTGCAAGGTAAACATCCCTGTGTTCCTTGTCCCATGCCAGGTATTGGCTTTTTCTGAGTTTAAAGTCCTCCAATTGCTTTGAATTGTCTGATACAAACCAGCAAGCCTTATAAACCTGCAAAGGTTCATACCGGCAGGAAGCTCCGTATTCGTGCAGGAGACGATATTGAATTACCTCGAACTGCAGAGCACCGACAGTTCCAATCACTTTACGACCATTTGACTGAAGGGTAAATAACTGTGCAACTCCTTCGTCCATAAGTTGCTCAATGCCGGTAGCAAGCTGTTTATATTTGAGGGGATCGGCATTTTCGATGTAACGGAACAATTCGGGAGAGAAGCTGGGGATTCCCTTAAAGTGGAGCTTCTCTCCTTCCGTAAGAGTATCGCCGATTTTGAAATTGCCTGTATCGTGCAAGCCGACCACATCTCCGGGCCATGCTTCGTCAATAACCGATTTCTTATTTGCCATAAATGCCGTAGGACTACTAAATTTCATGTCTCTGTTCTGCCTGACATGATGGTAATTGACGTTACGCATGAATCGGCCAGAAACCACCCTGACGAAAGCAATTCGATCGCGGTGGTTTGGATCCATATTGGCATGGATTTTAAAGACAAAGCCTGAAAAGGTTTTCTCCGACGGAACCACTATCCGCTCAGACGCTTCGAACGACCGTGGATATGGAGCTATATCCAGGAAGCAATCAAGCAATTCGCGTACTCCAAAATTATTGAGAGCGCTTCCGAAAAACACTGGTGCAGTCTGACCAGCAAGGTATTTTTTTACGTCAAATGGGGGGAAAACCTCTTTGATAAAGGCCAGATCTTCTTTCAGTTTCCGGGCAAAATCCCCGAGATAATGCTCCATCCTCGGATCATCAAGATCCCTGATTTCAGTAGTTTCCTGTACTCTTTGCTTATCAACGGGATCAAAAAGGTCCAGTTTTTCTTCGTACAGGTTGTAAACCCCCTTGAATGTAGGACCATTGCTGACAGGCCAGCTCAGGGGAATAACATCAATATTCAGTTCTTTTTCAACATTATCAAGCAATTCATAGGGATCAAGTCCGGGCCTGTCTAGTTTGTTCATAAAAACCAGAACCGGAGTATTGCGCATCCGGCAAACATTCATCAGTTTACGCGTCTGGGATTCTACCCCTTTTGCCGAGTCAATCACAATAATTACACTGTCAACGGCGGTGAGAGTACGATAGGTATCTTCGGCAAAATCTTCATGCCCCGGGGTGTCAAGGATATTGATTTTATATCCTTTGTATTCAAATCCCATGACAGAAGTGGCCACAGAAATTCCTCTCTGGCGTTCGATTTCCATAAAATCGGAAGTGGCCGTTTTTCGTATCTTGTTTGATTTGACAGCTCCGGCTACATGAATGGCACCTCCGAAAAGAAGGAGTTTTTCGGTAAGCGTTGTTTTTCCGGCATCAGGGTGGCTGATGATGGCAAACGTTCGCCTGCGCTCTATTTCCTGCAACAAATCCATACCTAAAAGAAAGGTGCAAAAGTAATATTTTCCAGGGAATCATGTTTGGTTTTCTCTGTTCCCTTTTCACAGAGCATCAGATACAGGTTTTACCTAAAGACCGTTGGCTGTAAAAAGGGGTTGAAGTTGCTGTTATGAATATTCTTCAACAGCTCTTGTGTACACCTGGAAGGGGATGGCACAGAGTGTGATGCCACCTTCTTTCAATTCCTTGTTTCAGGGATTTCACTTCTGTTTGCCGGAATCACATGGAACATATAAAAGAATCCAACATGCAGGGTTATCCAAGTAAAATTTCTATTTTTGGTACTGCTAAACAGATTACCATGAGCTCAACAAAGAAAAGGCTTTTGCTGGCAGTTGATTTCAGAGACCAGTCTTTGGTTGCCCTGGAACAGGCCATCGACCTTGCCCGGTTTATTGATGCCGGCATCCTTATGCTGCATGTTATCGATACTGGATATTTTCTGGCCAGGTTATTCACGGAACGGGAACATTATGAACGGTTGAAAGCCGAAGCAATGACAAAACTCAACAACCTGGCAGGTCAATATTCTGCTTCCGGTATTCTTTTTGAAACCAGGGTGGAAGAAGGAAAGATTTATGACAAAATTATTGAAGTGGCTGATGAGATACATGCTCGTTTTATCGTGCTGGGAAAAAATGAAACAAAAGAAGGGAAAAGGAACATCATGGGATCAAATGCCACCCACGTTATTTCAGAAGCACATGTGCCGGTAATTAGTGTAGGAGGATTAAAGAAATCTGCGTTTAAAAAGATTGTTGTCCCGCTGGATCTTACGAGGCGTACGAGGGGTCAGCTGTTTAGTGCCATTGCTTTCGCACTCCATTACAATGCAACAGTTCATTTAGTTTCTGTAATGATAGGAGGAGGTTCGGAACGTAAGAGCTTGATAATGAAAAAAATGAAAGCTGCTCAGAAAACATTTGCCGAAAACGGCATTTCATGCACAATAAAACTATATAAAAAATCCAATGATCCTCCCTATACAAAAGTTCTTGATTATGTTAAAGAAGTCAGCGCAGATCTTATCATTGTCATGACCCATCAGGAAGAACGGTTTGAGAATTATATCGGTGCCTTTGCCCATCATATTATAAACGAAGCGGACATTCCGGTAATGACGCTAACCTGCCATGCCATTTCCGACAGAGAAACCTCAGAACTTCCGCCTCTTATAGATCCACTAGGGATTTTTTCGGAAACCCCAAGAAAAAAATTTCTGGGTCTGTTCAAATTCCGAGGCAGGAAAGGATGAATGCCATTAACATAGGAATCCCATGACTCGCAAAGAACAGAAGTATCAACGCCTTTTTAACCAAATCGCCAAATTGCTTGAACTGCCGGGCACTAACCTTTCCAGAATGGCAACCATTAATGCCATATTATACCATAAAATGGAATATTTTTTCTGGGCGGGTTTTTATTTGCTGGATGGCGAGACATTGAGTGCAGGACCTTATCAGGGTCCGGTTGCCTGTCAGATTCTTACACCGCATCAAGGGGTCTGTTGGAGCGCTATTGATCAAAAAAGGACAATCGTAGTTCCTGATGTTCATAAGTTTCCGGGGCACATTGCCTGTGATTCGCGGAGTCAGTCGGAAATTGCTGTCCCAGTGTATAAGGGGGATGCAATTATTGGGGTTTTCGATGCAGACAGCAAAGAATTGAATTCATTTGACGAAACAGATGCTATGTGGCTTGAAAAAATCGTGGGGTTGCTAAACCGCTAACAAAAAGTTACAAAAAGCCAATTCATTTATATCCCTTTCCTCCACCATTTAAAAGGATTGATTCTTGACTGATTGACAGAAGACGACGGGAAAACTCCCTTGCTTACCATCCGGATATCTTCGGTTGTAATGAAGGCATCGGGTTCAGTTTCCCGCACAAATGTGAGAGCAGTATTGAGTTCCGAACGGGGTATAACGGTAAAAACAAGAAATACTTTTCCCTTGCTTCCGTCGGCATTCATCTGTGTTGAACCATAACCGGCTTTGTTAAGCTTTTCGATGAGTTCAGGTACTGGACGAAGGGTAATGATCCGGAGCATAACAACACCCATAGCCAGTTTCTCCTCGATCCGCAAACCGATGTAGTTTCCGGTAGCAAACCCAGCAGCATACCCCAGGTAACAGAAAGGATTATCGAGGTTCTGAATGATTCTTGTGATGGCCAAAATCCAGATTAGAACTTCAAAAAAACCCAGAATTGGGGCCACCAGTTTGTTCCCTTTTGCGACAAAAATTATCCGGAGTGTTCCGATGGACACGTCGCAAATTCTTGCCAGGAAGATCAGAAATGGCAAAATCACGTAGTTGAACCAACCTGATTGAAGGAATGCCGAACCAGTTTCCGTCATAATCTGATGCATAATCTCAGGCAAAAATACGAATTATAGGGTTTTAACGTTTTTCTTCGGTAACAGCAACAATTTGCTGGGACTGTGCTGCAGAAACCATATTCATGAACTGCCGGAGATATGGATATTCCGACGGACTGAAGAAGGTACTTCGTAAAAACAGCATACTTTTTATCTGCGCAACTTCCTCATTGCCTGAAACCTTCATCTGAAAGGAAGCTTTGTTGTCAGGAAGACTGATATTTTCCTCGTCGGGCAAGGACTCTATCTCATAACCTTCTGGGATTTCAATTACGGCGACAATTGTTTCTTCGACCGGATAGGGAAGAATGAAAGGTAATTTCCGCTCAACGGGGGGAAGATTCATCCGGAAAAGCAGGTTCCTGAGCAAAGCCTCGAAATAAATGATATTTTTATTGGTAAACTGATTGAGCCATGCTCTTGAAGAAAAGGAAACGGTAAGGGATGATTCGTTTTTTTGCGGATTTAGTTCCTTATAGGAAAACGAATCCACCTGCAATCCATAAAACAAGTTGTTCAGCAGATTCTGGCTGAAGGCAGCCACATCGGTCAGCATGATCTCTTTTTTTCTGGCCAGTGCAAACTCTCCCTTTTCACGGATAATAATAAAACCGAACATGGTACCCTCGGTCTGAAACCTGAGCGATATTACCATATTTCTCACAGCTGGAGGCGGAGAAGGCATATCAATCCATTGTGCCCTGCCGGGTCGGAGAACCAGTCCTTTTTCGTTATACAAATCAGGATCCGGCAAATCAAAGGGTCTGTCAGGGTCAAGAGCACTCAGGAAACAATTTTCCGAGGCAAGTTCCACCCAACAGATCACATTATTGAATTGCTGAACCAGCGGAATTTTATCACTAATCTTTCCGTTGGACCTGTTGCTGATAAGTACAGGATTAGCTTTCAAACCTGCCTGTTTCAGTAAACCCGTCAGAAGAAGGTTCAGTGCGGCAGAATTGCCTGAACGCTCATTCAGGAACGATTGAAGATTTTTGTCCGGGAGAATGGCATATCGGTGATCCCATCGGAAATAGCTCACAACATAACGGTAAATAACTTCAACTTTTTCAGCCGGTTTCTCCGGAAGTTTCCCGATTTTTTTCAATACCTCATTCAGCAAACGTCCTTCCGAGATGAATCCTCCGAATGCTTGGTTCTGCAGAAAATAAACAGCCACATCATCCCATGCCTGTATAAAACGTACAGGCTCTTTACCGGGAAAAGTAACCGAATATAACTGAAACCTGATTTCCGGAAGATAGTCTGCCAGAGGTCCCATAAAAGGTTCTTCCTTAATGGCTGGTATATTGGTCATTACGTATCTTCCGGTAGTCACAGGAATGCGGATCAGATCATTTTGCCTGGCATATCCGATGGTACCGGCTTCCAGATCGGAAACCCCTTCCATTTTCTGATTGATGCGCAAAGAATCGGTAACATTATGCAGTACAGCGACATGGTTATAAATACCGGAAAGCTGCACGCGGTATTCACTCCACAGAACCGGCAGTACGCGTTGGAATTTCCATGACCTCATGTTCAGAAGGTCAGATGAAACGATCCTGTAGGAGTATTCAAAGACACTCCCCGAAAATACACCCGGTATAGAAAAGGTAACTGTTACATCCCCATCACCGGAAGCTTTTTCAAAGAATTCATCCGGACGTGTTTCGGTAACACTAATCTTCCCATCAGGCTGAAGAGTATATGCGTGAGCTTTCAGAAAGGTTATTTCGTCACCGGCTCCCTTATTATAGCTTATTGATATATTAGCCCAGCGGGTTCCTTCCTGGCGAAATACCTTGACGCGGGTATGACGGAAGTATACGAGCCTGTATTCCCCCCTCACATCTTCATAAGTTGCTGTACCGTAATCGCATAAAATAATTGCGTCGGAAGAGTTTTTCTGTTCGTCCGGAGTGAGTTCCAGATCCGATTTTGGAATATTGTCCCAGATAATTGGTGGGAGCTGGCTCCAGGCTTCTTTTGCGAAGGCAACTATGAAGAACAGAATCAGGGCTATTCGCAGAAAACGGTGTGCTATGTAATGATTCAATTCCAAGGGAGAAGTCCTGATAAATTCTTCAGCAAACTTAATCATTGGGAAGGAAATTTATGCCATGGGAAAAGAAATATCAAATTATCACGGATAAAACAACATTTCTGCTTACAGATTGTTTCTGCAAGAAACAAAAGCATGCGAATTGTTGTTTACATTTACTTTTTGTTTAGTCTGTCGATTCTGTCCTGTTCGGCACACAACTTAGATATACCTGCCATGGAAAGTGAAAAAGCAGATTCATTCAAGGTGAGCAAAACCGAGGAAGAATGGAAGAAAATTCTTACCCCGGAACAATACTATATAATGCGTCAAAAAGGCACTGAAAGGCCTTTTACCGGAGCGTTCTGGAATCATAAAGAAAAAGGCATCTATGCATGTGCGGGCTGTGGTCAGAAGCTTTTCAGGTCGGATATCAAGTTTGAAAGTATGTGCGGATGGCCAAGCTTTTTTGACAGGATTGATACAGCAAACCTGGTTTTTGTTAAAGACACAAGTTATGGAATGATACGTACAGAAGTGCTGTGCGGAAATTGCGGAGGTCACCTGGGTCATATTTTCCGTGACGGGCCTCCTCCTACCTGGCTGAGGTACTGTATCAATTCAGCTGCCTTGCAGTTTATTCCCTCCGATGAGCAAAAATTGAATCCCTCGCAAAATTCTAAATAACGGAAATAGATCCCATAATGCCCAATATTGGCTCAACCAAAAAAAAATTCCAATCTGGAAAAAATAAATTGAAATTTTGTACTTTTGCGGTGGATTAAAAATCGGTCCGTAGCTCAGCTGGTAGAGCACGTGACTCTTAATCATGGGGTCCAGGGTTCGAATCCCTGCGGACCGACGAAGAAAAAATATGCGTGCCCTATTGCGCGCATATTTTTTTTCCATGTTAGCTAAAAGAATCTATTCTCAAGTGCCGGAAAATACATTTTTTTAATTAGATGAACCATTAACGTTTTCCTAAACTGCCAGAATTCAAAGAAAAGATTTACTCAAACAACTAAACGTTTTGGGGATATTATAGGGAAGGATTCTTTATTGAACTTTTGCTCTTATGTTATCCCGTTTAGAAGTTCAATTACTATGGTAAGATAAAACCCGTGTCTTCATTGAATAAAAGGAATTGTATACACATATCGCTGAGTTTACCACTACCAACGCGATGACGAACAGACCCGAAGGGAAATGCTCACAAACCAAATTGAATACTCAGGTATTACGCAGGAAAGAATCAAGAAAAGCTACAAATTATCTATAAACCATCGTCAAAATGGTGACTTAATTTGTCGGGAATACTTTACAGTATGATTACGTATTGGGAATCAATTATAAATGTTAAGAAAATCAATTTCAATAGCTCCTACAATCAACTTCCCACGAAGCATAGTTGAAATTCTCTGAGGAGTATAGTAGAGCTAATTTTATTAATCAGATATTCAAGCATATACATATTTTTGTTTAATTATTTTTTATTTTTCTTGAACAATTTCATCAGAATAATCGTTCTCCTACAGTAACTTTAAAACTTACTACAATGAAAACAAGAATGCAATCTTTACTGTTAGGACTTCTTTTGGTCTCAGGAGTATTTCTCTCTTCTTGCGAAAAAGACAATAATGATGACAATACTCCAAAGTCCAATACCATTACCGATGTAGTGGTTGCCAATAAGAACTTTACAACTCTCAAAGAAGCATTGGTAAAAACCGGTCTAGACAAAACCTTAATGGGTTCAGGTGAATTTACTGTATTCGCACCGACCAACGATGCCTTTAATGCACTCTTTGCGAAGTTGGGAGTTTCAAGTATTTCTGACCTCAGTTCAGAAACTCTGACCCCTATTCTCCTTTACCATGTTCTGGGAACAAAGGCCATGTCGTCCAGTCTGCAAACAGGGTATGTTTCCAGTTTAAGTGCAGGTAAGGGCGGAAAGTATGTATCGCTGAAAATTACCGTTGCCAATGGTGTAAAAGTTAACAGCAATGTAAACGTAATACAAGCTGACATCATTGCAAGCAATGGCGTGGTGCATGTAATTGACAAGGTCTTATTACCCCCGACTGTGGCTGACATAGCCAGCTTCGACGGTTCATTTACAACCCTGGTATCGGCACTTGATGCCAATAATTTGGTCGGTACGTTGAGTAATCCATCTGGAACCTTTACTGTTTTCGCTCCTACCGATGCAGCTTTTTCAGCATTTGGAGCACTTCCTAATGATCTTCTACCCGTACTTTTGTACCACGTACTTGGACAAATAGTATATAGCGATCAGATTTCGACCGGTTACGTTGGAACTTTAAGTACCTACATGGAAAATCCCATATCGCTTTACATTGATAAATCATCGGGAGTAAAACTTAATGGAGCCGTAAATGTAACTATTGCTGATATCGTTGGAACTAACGGTGTTATTCATGTTATCGACAAAGTGCTTGTACCACCAACGGTTGTTGATTTGGCCATTGCCAACCCCAATTTTTCCACTTTAGTAAGTGCAGTGATCAAAGCTCAGCTGGCTGAAACATTAAGTGGAACAGGCCCATTTACCGTTTTTGCACCCACTGATGAAGCTTTTTCGAACCTGTTTTCCGACCTTCAGGTATCGGGCATAGCCGACCTTACTGCCGAACAACTCAGTCCCATTTTACTGTATCATGTGGTAAGCGGCAATATACTTTCCACAGCACTCACCAGCGGCAGTGTGCAAACTTTAGCGGGTAGCACAATTCAGGTGGCTGTGGGTTCTGGTGTAACCATTAATGAAACAACTAATGTTGTAATTGCCAATATTCAAGGGGCAAATGGTGTGATACATGTGATCGATAAAGTTCTCCTACCTCCGAGCAAATAGTAGTCATTATGGTTTAATTAAGAGGATGTCTACAATAGGCATCCTCTTTTTTTATCTTGGATGGTATTGTGAGGGATTTAGCTTATTTTTCAGGATGCATTTCGTTAAATATAAATTGTTCTCATTAGCAACGGATTTTTACTGATTATTTGTTATTTCCATGTTCGCAACTGAAATGTTTTCAATTGGCTACCTGTCATTTTACCTGATTTCAAATACCAGGCTGTCATTTTCAATCCCTGGATCAGATGGTATCTATTCACTATCTATGGTAATTTTGTCAACTGAAACAAACCAGTATAATATCTTATTCCTGTGGACTATTCAGTATGATCAAATGCCATTACGGAGAGAAAACAGCGCAGGATTTCCCTGAAATTCTCCAAGCAGGGAAATTCAAAAGAATGCAACATGCAGTTTTCCTTTGGTAGAACTGTTCAATAAGCTATTTCAGATCGATTTCCAGTTCCGGAAAAGAAACAGGCTGAATAAATTCAGGAGAAGCCGGATCGATTGTGCGGGAAGCGATTTGCCGGGACACGGGCCAGGCTTTCAATAATTCTGTCGGATACGGTTGTAATAATTGCATTGCTGATTCAGGCGGAAGGGATGGGTCAATCCAGCTTTTTTCCTTCTCAGGTGGCAGAATAACAGGCATTCGTTTTTTGGAATTGTGGATTCTTTCCAGCAAGCTGTTTGCCTGAGTGGTTATAATTGAGAAGGTCGGTATTTTCTCCCCGGTGGAGGGGTTGGTCCATTCATCAGTAATTCCTGCCAAAGCAAAGGGTTCATCATTTGCAAGGGCTATATAAAAAGGGTATTTCCGCGTACCGGCATGATGCCATTCATAAAACCCGTGGGCGGGAACCAGACAGCGTCGGCTGAGAAATGGCTTCCTGAAGGAGGGTTTCTCAGAGATGCTTTCCATACGGGCATTAAGGGTTTTTGACCGTATTTCAAATGCTTTACTTTCCTCCCTTATCCAGGAAGGCACAAGACCCCAATATGCCGGGACAAAATTTTCAGGTTGCTGTGAAATCACAACGGGTATCCGGGGATAATCAAATCCGGAGAAGAAATAAGCTGGTTTCCACTGAAAATCTTCCGGCATTTTTGCACCAAAGCGCTTTTCGAGCTCTATTTTGGTCAGATTGATTTCAATAAAATAGCACATTGCATCTGTATGTTTAGGATTGATATTAATAGTTCACCCTGGTTGAACTTAAAAGCAAATTTTTTCGGATTCCATGTTTCAGTTGTATGGTAGTTTTTGACATTACTAAAGATCCAAGAAAATATCTCTACAACAGATATGTACTTCCGTTGTTACCTTATGAGAACCGCCTGGAGATTATCGGCTGCAGCCACTTCCCTAAGGAAGGATTCCAGTTCGCTGTATGCAGATGCAGGATATTTTCCTTTTTTCAGAGTGAAATACCGGGTAAAGGTAATTTTTCCGGCATACAAACCAACCGCAGAGTGATACTCTCCAAAAGAGGAAGATATATCTTTTCCTTCCGGCAGAAATTCAACCGTCCATCTTTCCGGGATGGCATAAGTCAGGGTATCACAAAAGGTGCGTGAACGGATTAGTTCCACGGAGGTTTTTCTTTCCTTTCCGTTGTGGGGAAGGAACGGAAAACGGTCCAGTCGGTTCAGTGGAAGGAAGATTCTCTGACCGCTGACAGAAGCGAGGTTATATGCAACTATTTGCAGTGAGAGAATAGCTTCAGGAACAGGAGCATCGGTTATGTGCAGGATATGTTCACGGATTGTTATATCAGGTAATTCCGTGATGGGATAAATTTCCTTCCTTTGCTCGAGAAATGGTTTGTTCGTCAGGTCCCTGAGCCTGTCGCTCAGTATTCCCCTGCCTTTCAGCGTGAGGTATCCTTCGGCATTTCCCTCTCCATCGAGACGCAGGTTACCGGAACAACTCCACAGATTATCTTTTCCGGAATATTCCGGGGTTTTTGCAAGAAATCCTCCCTTTTCTGTGATCAGTAAAGCAAACCGGTCGTCGGCAAACGTTCCAAGGTAGCCAAACGGTTGTTTCTGATCGGTAGACTCAAGCCATAATGTATCGTTCTGAAATGGTACACACAAAACAACATGATTGAATCTTCCCGACGGAAATTCGGGAAGAATAAATCCTTTGTCATTAGTGCCTCCATAAACAAGTGCATATAAAGATCTGATGCCGGCACATTTTAGGAGGGCGAGCATGTAATTGGTCAATGCCTTACAATCACCGTAACCGTATTCGTCTACCTGAGAAGCAGGAAGGGGTTGCAGGCCACCCAGTCCAAGCTGTATGGAAACGTAGCGGGTTTTCGATTGCATAAACTGGTATATCTTCCTGACCATTTCAATGGTGTCTTTTTCTTGTGCAATGAGACGTTGAATTTTCTGACAGGTACCTGGAGGCAGATCAGATCTCCCGGCATTGATATCGCGAAACCATTTTCCGAGTTCCTGCCAGGAACGCATGGAACCTTTATAATTACCCATGCTGAAGATTTCCGGGGAAATCATTACCATAGGGACCCATTCCGCTGCAGAAGATTCCATTATTTCTTCCGACCGTGGGACAATGTTGCGTATCTTCCAGGTCAGTGTTTCCGTATCAGGATTTTCATTTGCTACCTTAGGCTGGCCAAGGTGAAGTGCATACCAGGAAGGTTTAAAATGCAGAGGATAAGTTAAAGAGAATTCGTAGTATTCGGCACCTGTATTGTATCCGGGGAATGCGTCCCATTGCGACAGGTAGTAAAGGCTCTCATAGGTAATTTCATACTCATATTCCACAGTATACGGATATTCCGGAATCATGGGCTGAAAATAAAGCATCCGGTTATCATCGTATAAACTGTAATCGGAAACAGCAGCTGCATCGGTCAGATCTCTGGCAGTAATTTTTCTGATAAGTTTTCCGGATCCATTATAGATATTTCCTTTAACGGCATCAATGTGACGGAATTTGTCATAAAAGATAACAATGGCCGCCTTATATTCTCCCGCCTTGTTCAGAATGGTTATGGCCTGTTTGTTGAGAATTTTAAATCTTTTTTCGTCAATGATTCTGCAATGCACCGTTTTGTATCTGATGACGGCAAATGCATTCTTCCTGACCGAATCTGGTATTTCTGACACAGCATACGCCGGAATACTCTGGCTGATGGCATGTCTGCCTGCCACCAGGATAATCAAACAGTATATTATGAAAAACCGGAGTGCGCCATCCCGAACCATTGCAATTTCCGTTTCTTGTTTTGCCTCTGTAAATATAGGGCAAAACCAGGAAATTGAAGAAGGGACGGCCGGTTAAAAAGCGAACGGAAAGTACTCTGCTCAGAGGAATAGTCCAAGACTTACAATCCACTGGTTTGTGCGTGAATCCAGCGGATAAGTTCTTTCACCTATGGTCACACCTTTTCCCAGCTTGCTCAGGCTGCCTTCGTACTTCAGGTCAATTGTTACTTTCTTCAGCAGATCAACTCCCAGACCTGCCTGATATCCTATAGAAGCTGCATTAAAGTCCTCCTTATAACCAGCCCAATCAAAAAGGTCGTTTTTTCTTGACAGGGTAAATGTGGCAACGGGACCTGCTTCCAGTCGCAAAAATCCAAGCTTGTAGCCAGCCAGGACCGGGATATCAACTCTGTTGAACCTCTGGTTCCGAAAAAAGGTAGTATCGAATTTTACTTCTCTGATTTTCACTTCACCGCCAGTAGAAGAAAATAACACCTGTGGCTGAAGGAAGAACTTTGAAACTGTAATCCGGGCAAAACCACCGAAATGAAAACCAACGGCTGGATTAAAGGTATTGATGTGATATTCGGCTGTATTGTCATCCGTTGTAACGATATCACTAACTTGGACAGAGGATGAACTCACACCTCCGGTCAGTCCGAACCGCAGAAACTGGGCGCTTGACAAAAAAGCAAACGACAGTCCCACCGTAATTAAAAGTATTTTTTTCATAATAGACGGTTTTTAGGTTATTCATGATTTGTCGCTGCAAAGACAAAGCAAAAACAATGCCATGTAATGGTAGTTCCGTTCCCCTATTTGTATTTTATTTTGAAATACAAAATGGGAAGTGTAAATAAAAGCGTCACGATATTGGCAAAAATGATCGGCCATTGTACCAGAAAAATACCATAAACAAGCCAGGCAACAAGGCCCACGTTGAGAACAGAATACATGGCAAGGGAAAGGTCACGTGTATGGCGTGTGCGGATTGTCTTAAGTGCCTGTGGTATATAGGCTACTGTAGTGAGAATTGCTGCAAAAAAGCCAAGAAAGTCAACCAGTTTCATATTCGCTAAAAATAAAGGGCAAAGATAGAACAAAGGGAATGGTAAACAAAGGAAAGGGATCATCAGGTGGTCTTTCTGTAGGCCCTCACTGCGATCAGGAACATTGTGGCTGCATAACCGGTCATCGGGAGAATGTAAGGAAGGATATCCTTTAAGGTTGAACCCTTCAGCAGGATCATGCGGATCATTCGCATGAGATAAAATACGGGATTCAGCCAGTCGAGTTTTTGTGCAATAACAGGCATGCTTTCAACAGGCGTAAAAATTCCGCTGGTCATAATAAAAATGAGCATAAAGAAGAAAATGAGGAACATAGCCTGCTGCTGGGTATTGCTGACAGTGGATATCAGAAGGCTAAGCGACTGAACCAAAATCAGATAGACAACCACCACCCCGAACAGGAGCAGAAGGCTACCGAGGATGGGGATACGAAAGAGGATTTTTCCCATGACCAGGCCGAAGGCAAGTTCGGCCAGCGCTATGATCAGGAAAGGAATCAGTTTTCCGGCCAGAAATTCAAATTTTCCAATGGGTGTGACGTTGATCTGTTCGATTGTTCCCATTTCCTTCTCACGAACCAGATTGAGTCCTGCCAGCAGGGCGCCGGTAAGGGTTACAAGGATGACGAGAATAGCCGGTACCATAAAAATTTTATAGTTCAGTTCCGGGTTATACCAGAACAATGGAGAAATTCGTACCTGGTGTATTGTCTTTCCGGGCTGAACCGATGCATTTACGTTCAGTTCATTTGCTGAGGATGCAAAATAATTTCTGATGATCTGAGCGACATAAGAAGATGTAATTCCGGCCTTCATTCCGTTGATAGCATTTATCAGTAACTGAAGATCAGCCGGTTGGCCCTTATGGATTGACTCGCTGAATCGATCAGGAAAAACCAGGATGGCATCTGTCTGGTCTTTTTCCATCCTGCGTAAGGCAAGGTTCAGGTTATTCCCTTCCTGGGGAACAAATTTAAAAAAAGGTGAATGTACAATATGATCCGAAAGGCCATGGCTTACAGACGAATTATCATTGTCCACAATGCTAATCCTGATATTTTTCATTTCGAGTGTGGCAGCATTTACCAGGATAATCAGCTGGACAACAGGAACCACAAAAATTATGGGAACCATGAAACGGTTTCTGAAGATCTGAAGGAACTCTTTCCTGATAATAAATAAAATTCGTTGCATAGCCGAAGAACAAGTTTTATAACCGAATCTGAAACCGTTTGATACTCATACTCATAAAAAGTATAGTCATACCCAACAGGACAATTGTTTCGCGCCATACCGTATCTATCCCGGTGCCCTTCAGCATGACATTTTTAAGAATTGTAATAAAGTATTTGGGGGGCATAAGATGGCAAAGCCATTGCAATATTGTTGGCATGCTTTCGACGGGAAAAATAAAGCCCGAAAGCAGGATGGTAGGGAGCATCAGAATCAGCATTGAAAGGAATAGGGCAAGTTGCTGGCTGCTGGTAACGGTAGAAATGAAAATGCCAACGGAAAGGGCAAGGGAAATGTACAGCAGGCATTCAACAAAAAGCAGAAAGAATGAACCATGTACAGGTACACCGAAAACAAAAACCCCCAGAAAGATAACTGAAACAGCATTTATTAATGACAGAACAATGTATGGAAGCACTTTCCCTCCGATAATCTGAAACGGGCGCAAAGGAGAAGCAAGCAAAACTTCCATAGAGCCGGTTTCTTTTTCTCTTACAATTGATATGGATGTCATTAGGGTACAAATCAGCATAAGGATCATTGCCATGGTGCCGGGCACAAACATGAAGGCGCTGCTCAGATTTTCGTTGTAGAGCATTCTTGGTTTTATCTGAACATTTACCGGTGAAGGTACATTTTTGTTCCAGGAAGCCATACAGGAAAGGATAATTTCGGTAGTATAACCTACCATCATGTGGGCCTGGTTGGCGTCGCTGGCATCGGCGATAATCTGAACATTTGCCAGCCCGCTGCGGAGAAGTTTCCCGGCAAAATCTGATTCGTACACTATAACTTCCTTGACCTTTCCGCTACGAAACGCCTGTTGGATTTGTCCGGGCGACTGAATGCGTTGGTGCAGCCTGAAAAAACCTGATGAAAGTAACTTGTCAGTAATCTGTCTTGTATAGGTATCATTGCTCTGATCGTATACAGCAATATTGACATTCCGTATTTCGGTTGAAATAACAAATCCAAAGATGAGCATCTGTGCCACCGGCATGCCGAAAAGAACAAGCAGCGTGCGATAGTCACGCAGAATGTGATAAAATTCTTTCCGGACAAATCCGAGAAAAGGTTTCATATATCTTTCCGGTTATTCAGCATTTCAAGGACAGATTCAGCGGTTAATTCCGTAAAATCGTTCACTACAAGGGAAGCGTTTTTAAGTTTCTCCCTGTTGCCTGAGGTATTGATGCCAACAGGCAGCATGGAAGCACGTCTGGCAGCCTCGATTCCGTGTACCGAATCTTCAAAAACCACACAATAGCGGGGACTGGTACCAAGTAGTTCTGCTGCTTTCAGAAAAAGTTCCGGATCGGGTTTTCCCTTTTTCACCATGCTATCGTAAACATAAACATCAAAAAGATGCCCTGTTTTCAGTTTATCCATAACAAACCGGACATTGGAAAGAGGGCCTCCTGTTGCGATAGCAATCCCGAATTGGAATTTTTTCAGTTGTTCCAAAAAGTGGATGAGGCCATTAACTGGTTCAATATACTGTTCACAAAGAGAACGGTATATCATTTCCTTTTCTTCAGCAAGTTCTTCTATTTCGTGGGGTTGCAATTCTTTCCTGAACAAAAAAGTGAGATAGTCACGGTTTGTATTTCCGAAATGGCTTTCCACTTCCTGGGGGGTTATAGATAGTCCGTGCCTTTCGGCAAAAGTTATCCATGCCTGGATATGCCAGGGATTATTGTTCACAAGAACGCCATCCATATCAAATATAGCCGATATCTTCATAGAAAGTTAATTTTTATTATGATTAGGTCGTGCAATGCGCAAAAAAACATCTTCCACTGAACGGGCATTCCACAGTTTTTTTAATTCATTAGGGGTTCCCAGAGCAGCAATTCTTCCCTCCGAAAGGATACAAACCCGGTCGCAATACTCTGCTTCGTCCATGTAATGTGTGGTAACAAAAACCGTTTTCCCCCGGGCTGCATACTGATAAATCAGCTCCCAGAATTGTCTTCGTGCCAGCGGATCAACGCCTGCGGTAGGTTCGTCGAGAAAAACCAGCGGAGGATCGTGAAAAACAGCTACCAGAAAGGCCAGTTTCTGCTTCCATCCAATGGGGATATCCCGGATGAGGGTATTACGAATGTGGCTGATTCCCATTTCCGACAAAAGCTGGCTAATGCGTCCCCGGATTTGTTGCCTATCCATTCCGTAAATGCCGGCATAGAACCATATATTTTCGGCAACTGTCATATCATCGTACAGGGAGAACCGCTGGCTCATGTAGCCGATATTTTTCTTGACCTTTTCGGGCTGAATTGCCACATTGCATCCCGTCACATAAACCTCTCCCGAAGTAGGAGCAGTCAGTCCACAAAGAATTTTTATTGCGGTTGTTTTTCCTGCACCATTGGCTCCGAGAAATCCAAAAATTTCCCCCTGGTGCACTTCAAAAGTCAGTTTATCATTGGCGGTAAAACTGCCGAATTTTTTCACAAGATCCCTGACACGTATAGCGGGTTCCTTTGTCATATCATTATTCTGTCATCAATTCCATAAAACAATCTTCCATATCGGGTAAAATTTCCTCGATGTGAAACGTCTGACAACCGGATGCATCAAGAAATGCACGGACTGTATCCCTGTTATCAATCTTTTCCTTTGGGATCCAATGAACAGTATGTCCATACATCCACGCGAATTTCGTTTTTTCCCATTTGTTCAGTGCATGAACAAGGCGAAAATTGTCTCCGGCAGTAATGGAATAGATTTGTGAAGGGAACTTTCCGGTAATTTCAGCCGGTGAACCCGTGGTAAGGATTCTTCCTTTCTGAAGGAGAGCAACCCGGTCACACTGTGAAGCTTCGTTCATATAGGAAGTAGAAACAAGGATGGTGATATCAGCCTTGACCAGGTTGTGCAAAATTTCCCAGAATTCTGCTCGGGAGACAGCATCCACTCCGGTTGTAGGTTCGTCAAGTAGAAGCAGGCCGGGCTTATGGATCAGTGCACAGCACAGAGCAAGTTTCTGCTTCATGCCGCCAGAAAGGTTTCCGGCCCTGCGATTTTCAAAGGGTTTTAGCTGATCGTATATTGGTTTAATCAGGCTATAGTTTTGCTGTACTGATGACCGAAACACAGAAGCAAAGAATTCAAGATTCTCCCGAACGGTAAGGTCTTGGTACAGTGAAAATTTTCCTGGCATATACCCGATCATTTCCCGTATATTCCACCATTTGCGAACCACATCGATTCCGTTCACCAAGACTCTGCCCTCATCAGGCAACAGGAGGGTTGCAATTATTCTGAACAGGGTGGTCTTCCCTGCCCCGTCGGGTCCGATTAATCCAAAGATTTTTCCTTGCTCCACAGTTAAGGAAACCTGGTACAAAGCGGTAATATCACCGAATTGTCTGGAAATCTTTTCAATCTCGACAAATGGTTTCATTTCATTTTTCTCTTGAGAAAAAAACGGCTTCTCCCGGCATTCCTATTTTAAGGCTTCCATCGTTTGGTACACTGATTTTAACGGCATAAACCAGATTCACCCTTTCCTTGCGTGTTTGAATGGTTTTGGGTGTAAACTCGGCTTGTGAGGCTATCCAGCATACCCGACCGGAAAGTTTTTTCAAGCCACCATCCTCCGCATCGACAACGACTTCTGCATTCTGATTAAGCCGTAACGCCGGAAGCTGACTTCCGTCAATATAAACGCGCAGAAACAGAGTATCAAGTGAAGCTATTTTGAATAATGGTTTTCCCGGAAAAACAAGTTCCGATTTTTCGACATATTTTTCGAGAACGGTACCTGTAACCGGATAGCGGATCAACGATTTATCAATCTGTTCATTTACCTGTGCGATCTGTACATCAAGCGCATCGTTTTCAACCGCCAGGCTTTCTCTTTGCAGACTGACTGAAGCTGCCTGTTTATCAAGCACTTCAATATTACCCTTTATATCATCCAACTGTTTGGGTGTAGCTGCATTACCTTCCAGAAGCTTTTCAACTCGAGTTTTTTCAAGAAGAAGGTTATTTTTCTGAGCCTGTAACACATCCAACTGGGCATTAACTGCTTTGCGTCGTGCCGTCAGGCCTTTTTTCTGCGTCATCAATTGTTGTTTTTTTAAAAACAACTGAGTGGTGTCGATGCATCCTGCATAGCTGCCTGCTTTTCCGGTAATTCCTTCTTTCGGCAGGAAATCGGTGAGGGTGCCCTGCCCTTCGGCCGAGACAATGTATTCCACCGCTTCGAAATTTCCGTAGGCATCAGACTTTTGCCTGTCTGTGCTACAGAATGACACCAGGCATGCCATTGATAAAAGAAGCCCCGCTTTCTTCATATTGCGTTCAGTTTGAAAAAGGTAAAGATGATACATTTTATTGCATACTAATTGTTTCCCAAACAGGAATTTCCCAGGCCGATACTTTGGTCTCCACATTTCCCTGAATTGTAAAGTAGGCCAAAGTAGCCCTGAGGAGCTGCAGCCGGTTTATTGAACGGGAGATCTCAGCCTGCAGAAGGGTATTGTGTTCGGCGAGGTAATCAGTAGCCGTAATAATCCCGTTCTCCAGTCCGGAAGCCATGGAACTGAGAATCTGATGGTGCAGCCGCACAATCTCTTCTGAACGAAGTACGGCTTCCCTGAATTTGAGGATGTTGGTTCTCTCCTGAGCAAGCTGTGTTCTTACGTTTGTGACAAAAGTTTCTTTTCTCACAGCAAGTTTCTCCCCCTGTATAGAAGTCATGCGAATGTCGTGCTTTAGAGTGTTCCAGTCCCACAGATTCCATTTCAACCCAACACCGGCCGACCAATAAAAATCCCATTCATTACGTAGTAGGTTCATTCCGGGAGGATTTCCGTAACCTGCCTGGGCAAAAGCCACAATTCTTGGGTAATTTCGTGTACGAAGCGCTCTCTCCAATTGTTGATTTGCTGCTATCTGCAGATCAAACACTTCCATTTCAGGCCGGGTAAGTGTGTCAGAAAAGACTTCGGCATGAAAAACAGGTACTTTGAGAACCGTTGAATCAGAGAACGACATTCCGGTAAGAATACCAAGTATATCAAGAACAGCTTTCCTGTCTTTTCTGACATCTTCCAGCAACTGTTCGGTGCGCAGAATCTCCGCCTGTATCTGATTTTTCTGCACAACCATTGCAGCTCCGGCTTTTACGGCAGCCTCCATTCCGGTAAGCCGGCTTACCAGCGTCTGACGAGAAAGTTCATATAGATGTTCGTTTTCCTTCAGAGAGAGGATAAGGAAGTAAAGATTGTTGATTCTTTCGCGCAGCTGCTGCATTTCGGTCTCCACTTGTTTTGCTGCGGCTTCAGTAGTTTTTTGTTCGTACAGTTTCTGCTCACGGGAAGCACCTCCGTCCCAGACTGTCTGACTGATATCGAAAAAGACCCAATACTGCTCATGAGGGGCCCTGGGAAACTCTACACCAGGAAGAGGGATCCTGACGTCAAGTTCCGTGATATCGGAATAGTATGCCGCTTGTGCACCAAGAGAAACCTGCGGATACCAGGACGCATTCAGATTTTTGATTTTCAGGTTCAGCGATTCCTGCAGAAGGGCATTTTCTCTGAAAACAGGATAATTAACGCGTGCACTGTCATAACAGCCAGTCAGCGTCACTGAAGCCGGAACCTGGCTGAGCACTGCCCCCGTCATCAGAAAAAACATACTGCCTGATAAAACTCTCCACATCATAAACTGATTGTTTTATAGTATTTTGTATCGTTAATCCTTAAGAAACCATAATCCATCAGCATTTCAATCCATTGATAATGAATTCGGCCACAAGCTCTTTCCGTGTCAACAGAAACTGTTTGTATTCTGCTTCATTTTTGTGAAAGAGGATACCGGCGATAATTGGTTCGGCGACAACAGGAAATATACACAGGGACAGCATATTGATCACCAGATGCTCAGCATTGACTGGTCTTATTATGCCACGCTGTGAAGCCTCGGCCAGGTCTTCATCCAGTTTTTTCAATTGTTTACGGATGTCCTTTCCGGCAATGCGTTCCATCGTGGTTGTCAAATGTGCCGGATCACGGTTCATCTCATGAATTATAAACCGGGGGATAAAGGGATTTTCATAAATAACATCAAGGTAAATAGATACGAACTGACGAATTTTTTCAGGAACGGATTTGTTAGAACCAATCAAATGGAGAACCTGCGGAAAAAAAGAAGCTATAACAGACTCAAAAACATGTTCAAACAATTTTTGCTTGTTTCTGAAATAATAGTGCAGAAGAGCCTTGTTTATTCCGGCCCTGTCAGCAATTTCCTGCATGCGGGATCCTTCCAGTCCCTTGTCAAGAAAGACCTGGCGCGCAGCTTCCAGAATAAGGTTTTCTGTTGTTGGCACGGATGTCTGCCCGTTCGTTTTCATTTCAATATTAACCAAAAAGTTTAATTATATAATTTAACCAAACGGTCAAAGATAAATAATTTTTTCATAAATACAATAAGGTTCCTAAAGGATGCCATCCATTTCTCCCAAAAGCCTTGATAGATTACTTACGAGACAAAGCTTTGTTTAAAACAAAAGACCTTGTTCAATTGTTGTACGTCTTGTAAAGACTTTGTTTATTTTTACGGCATTAGCTTAACCATCATGAAATTTCTTATTCTGATTCTCATTTTTTTGCTTGTAAGAACCTGTGCGGTTCAACCCGATAATCCTGAAATCACACCGAAAGAGCTTAAGGAACATGAGGCATTTCTAGCCTCAGACAGGCTGACTGGACGTTATCCTGGTACAGAAGGTGATTCTCTGTCATCGGAATACATCCGGGCGCATTTTAAGGCCTACAAGCTGGAATTGCTTTTCGACGAAGGATTCCAGGAATTTGAAGTAACTGGTTCCACAGAGGCAGGCGAAGGCAATGTATTGATAACCGGATCTCACCGGTGGGAGTATGGTAAAGATTATACAGCATTCCCTTTCAGCGGGTCCGATACGGTTGCCTCTCCTGTTGTTTTTGCTGGTTATGGATTTTCTATTGTTTCCGATACATTTTCCTGGGATGATTACAGGAATCTGGATATTAAGGGAAAATGGTGTCTTATTTTGAGAGGGGAACCCGAGAAGAACCCCCTCCCCTCTTCATTTGCCCGGTTTACTGATGAACGGACAAAAGCGATGGTGGCTGCCGACAAGGGAGCCTCCGGGGTACTGTTTGTGTCGGGCAGCCAGTTTGACAGAATGGATGAACTGGTGCCGATGAGAAGGACCGAAAGCAGAATGCAGATTCCCGTCTTGCATATTTCGCGAAAAGTTGCGGATGACCTTCTGGAAGGAACGGGGAAAAACATTGTATGGTACGAAATGCTGGCCGACAGCTGTCATTGTCCTGTAGGATTTTTCACGGGTAAAAACGCATCAGCACGGACAAATGTATTGTCGCACAAAGTATTAACCAATAATGTTGCAGGACTGCTGCGGGGCAATGATCCCATTCTTCGGGATGAAATTATAATAATAGGTGCCCACAAGGATCATCTCGGCATGGGGGGCCCCGGGTCAGGATCGAGGGTTCCTGACACACTTGCGGTACATAACGGAGCAGACGATAATGCATCCGGGGTTTCATTGCTTCTTGAACTGGCAGAAAAATTTGCTGCGCATAGAAATGAACTGAAGCGAAGCATTCTTTTTGTTGCATTTGGGGCAGAAGAAATGGGAATTCTTGGCTCCACCTATTTCACCAATCATCCTCCCGTTGATATACATGCCATCAAGGCAATGATCAACCTGGATATGGTCGGGAGGTTGCGTGATGACCATTCCCTGCAGATCGGGGGAACGGGCACGTCAGCCGAATCAGAAACGCTCATTAGGGAAATCAACAGAGATAGCGTTTTCCGCCTGATGATGTCCCCTGAAGGAATCGGCCCATCGGATCATGCGGCGTTTTATAGCAGGAATATTCCGGTCTTTTTTCTGACAACCGGCGCCCACACCGATTATCATACACCGTACGATGATGCTGATAAGCTGAATTATGACGGAATGGTAAAGGTTGGAAATTATGTGTATGCCTTGACATGGGCTCTGGATACTTTACCCAAAGGACTGACCTTCAAAGAATCAGGCCCGAGCGGGCAACAGGGAGGAAGGCCGCGGTTTAAGGTCACACTTGGCATTATGCCTGATTTCACATCCACCGATAATAATGGTTTGCGGGTAGATTTTGTTACCCGCGACAAGCCGGCCTGGCGGGGAGGGATGAAAAAGGGAGATATCATTACCGCTTTGGACGGAAAACCTGTTCACAATATTGAGGAATACATGTACCGGCTATCCAAACTTTCGGCAGGCCAGCTTGTCGAGGTTGAAGTTATGCGCGACGGGAAAAGAGAACTTTTGTTTATTCAATTATAAACCTCAGGAGAATGAAATCATTTTTTTACTGGATTATTGCCCTGATTATTACACTTGCTGCAGCTGTCTATCAGAGGATGACCGGCCCGACCTACCCGGCCAGGATACAGCTAAAACTGGGAGAACATCAATATTCCTTCCAATTGCCACGAAGTCATACCAATACTGAAAATTGCACAATTAATTTAACAATACCTGATACTTCGGTGCATGCCCTTCTGCAGTACAAACGTTACCCGACAAATGAAGAGTACAGCGTTGTTTCCTTTCGTCGGGAAGGTGAAACCCTGGTGGCAGAATTGCCATCGCAACCACCTGCCGGGAAACTTGAATATTCAATACTGCTTACTGCTTCAGGACAGCCGAATTTCTCCGTCAGCGGAGGACCTGTCATCATCCGCTTTAAAGGAGCCGTACCACCATGGGTTCTCATACCGCATATTTTTCTGATGTTTTTTTCGATGTGGATATCCAATCTTGCCGGACTGTTTGCTCTGAACCGAAAGCGACCTTTCAGACCGGCCATGGTGGCTACAATGGTTTTGTTGTTTGCCGGAGGGCTGATAATGGGTCCGATTGTCCAGAAATACGCATTTGGTGCATTCTGGACCGGCTTTCCCTTCGGATATGATCTTACGGATAACAAAACGCTCATTGCGTTTATTTTCTGGATAATTGCGTGGGCAGGTAACAGGAAAAAGGAAAGAAGAGGGCTTGTGGTCCTGGCTGCGGTAATTCAGATTCTGGTATTTTCTATTCCCCATTCCCTTCTGGGATCGGAACTGAAATATGAAACAGGGAAAGTAGTAACGGGGATGATTTCCTGCTATTTATAGACGAGGTTATATATTTTGCCGTCTGGTGTTAACTATCCGCGGGGCTGAAAGCTTGCGAAGCGAACAGCTTACCATAAATGGTGGCAGATTTTCCACTGGATTGCCTGATTGTTGTCATACATAATCTGTATTACCCTGTGGTCTGAAACGCACCCCTTTTCCTGAATCTCATTGCCCATTAAAAAATCCGAAAAACAAAATACGAAACAAACAACCGGTCATGGACCAGAGTGCTCCCTCACTAGATGTTTTTCTATGAACCGAGAAAAAAGAAATGGTTACTGGGTCAGAGATCGATGCAACGTTTTTTCCGTACCTTCGTCTATTAACATGAAAGAATGAAGGAGAGACTTTCGGACATTTCAGAGAAAACGCTCATTGACATGTGCAGAAAGGGTGACCGGAATGCGCAGATGGAGTTATATTATCGCTACTACAAGGCCATGTACAACACAAGTCTGCGTATTTTAGGCCGGATCGAGGATGCCGAGGATGCTATGCAGGAAGGATTCATCAAGGCTTTTCGCCGGATACATGAGTTTGAGGGAAGATCAGGTTTCGGGCACTGGCTCAAAACAATTGTGATCAACACCTCTATCGACAGGTTCCGCAAGCGGCGAAGGCTGATGGAAGCTGAGCTCAGTGAGGAAAATATCGTGGAGGAAGGAGACGACTGGCATGACGGAGCAGATGAGGAAGACCTGGCAATACAAGCTGAACAAATCAGAAAAGCCATTCTGCAACTCCCTGAAGGTTATCGGGTTGTGGTGTCCCTGCATCTTCTGGAAGGATACGATCATGAGGAGATCGGACAGATACTGGGAATCAGCAATTCAACAGCCCGTTCGCAATTTGCAAGAGGAAGAAAGAAACTTATTGAAATTCTTAAAAGACAGAGAAAATGAACAATTTAGAAGAAATCATCAGAAAGGGCCGGGAGGTTTTTGACGAGGAAGAACCCACGCCGGGTCATGATCTTCGGTTCATGAAGAAGCTGGAAAGCAGAGGGCACTTGATCTGGCTTATAAGAATTTCAGCCGTTGCTGCAGGATTTATTATTCTTGCCGGCTTATGGTTCCTCTACCAGCAGCCTGGTCAGGTCAGCAACGGTGATGCCCGTCTGACCCTGGGAGTCTTACGCCCTGAATATAAAGAAGTTGAGCAATTCTACACAACAAGTTTGAATGAAAAAATAAGCGAGTTGAGCAAGATTTCCTGTATTCCTGATTGGAAAAAGAAAGCTTTGGTTCAGGAGATTGAAGAGATTACGGAGAGCGATACACAGCTACTGAATGAATTGCAGCAAAACCCAAAGAATGAAGTTTTGGTTGAAACGATACTGAATCAATATAAAACCAAACTTGAACTGCTGGATGAGTTGCTGATACGACTTCAACCTATTTGTAACAACTTTAATAATGATAGCCATGAAAAGAAAGAATTGGTACTTTAGGATACTGGTAGCAGGATTTCTGATTCAGACTCTTGCAATCCAGATAGTTGCAGCACAGGAAAAACAATACACCAAGAAATTTCATGAAGAGTACCAGGCTGGTGCCGGGGATGTTTTGCGCATTGAAAATATTTATGGCAATGTGACCATCAAAAACTGGAACCAGAACAAGGTTGTTATTGATGTTGTGGCCACATTGGTCGGTGAAAACCAGGAAAAGGCCGACCGCATCCTCGGTTATGTCAATGTTGATTTTTCTTATAAGGACAACGAGATACGCGCTGTGACTGTGCTCGACAGCAAGTTCAATTCGAACCAGGTTTTCGGTAACGAAGGGAGAAAAAAGTTCAGCATTGACTATATCATAAATATGCCGGAAGCAATGCAACTTACTTTGCTGAACAAATATGGGGATGTGGCCATCAATGAATTATCGGGACTCGTCGATGTCAATGTTAAATACGGAAATCTGCGTGCCAATCGTCTAAAGAGAACCGACAACAAACCGTTGAGCCAGATTACACTTGGTTATGGTAATGCTACAATTGATGAATGCCAGTGGCTCAAGATAGACATGAAATATTCAAAAATGAGTATTGAAAAAGCAAAGGCACTGGTTGTTATCAGTAAATATTCTAAACTTATGCTAACGGAAGGTAGTTCGCTGGTTTCTGACGCCAAGTATGACACCTATGAAATTGGAACGCTTGTTAATTTTGCGGGCACGGGTGCCTATACCAATTATCGGTTTGACAAAATAGCCAATAAAATTGATCTCAATTTGCGTTACAGTGACTGCCGGGTTGATTTTGTTCCTGCGAGCTTTGAGAGTATAGAAATTGATAACAGCTATGGAAGTATCCGGCTAGGCATAGAAGAAGGAGCTTCTTACCAGCTTGACGGAAATGCCCGTTTTTCAAAAATCCTGTATCCGGAGAACATGGCAAAAGTGAGCAGGATTGTTGAGAATACACAGATGCAGGTATCGGGACGCATTGGAAAGGATGAGAAAACATCTTCAAGAGTACGCGTTACCACCGAATTCGGCAACGTAAGTTTGCAAAGGTAATCAGGCTTTTACCGAGCCATAAAATCATCGTACAGATACTGAAGAAAGGCTCGGCCGGCAATAATATCCGCATCTTTATAACCTGTGACCGTTCTGGTAACCGAATGCGACCGGTTATCAAAGGCGAAATTGGAATGGTCTGTAATCATGCCAAATCCGTCATTATAAAAGAACATAGCCACCTGTTTTCGTGCCGGGTCAAAAATACTCTGACCAAAACGGTATGAAGCATCAGAAAGATCCATCTGCCTTACGATGGTCGGCACAATGCTGGTCTGTGAGACCAATACCGGAATGGTTCCCTTCAGACGGAGTGCCCCGCCAAGCCATAACATTCCAATATGGTACCTGCGGTAATCGTTGGCATCATGAAAACCCGGATGGCGGCTTCCATGGTCTGCTACCAAGATAACCAGAGCATTGTTCCACCACTCCATCTGACGCACCCTGTCAAGGAAAACTCCCAGACAGCTGTCGGTATAGTGCACTGCATGCAAAAACTTTTCATCAGATCCTGCCGAAGGGTTTATGGGTTTTCCGGGTACATCAAACGGCTCATGACTGCTGAGAGTAAAGAAAACCGTGAAGAATGGTTCAGCAGGATGAGCCAGGAAAGAGGCCAGTGAATCGAAAACCACATGATCATGAACACCCCATTTGGAATTAAAATCACGTGGGTTAAAATCAGATTTGGATACAATTTTGTCGAATCCACCATTGGTAAAATAGGATCGCATGTTGGCAAAATCCACATCTCCCCCGTGGAAAAACGCTGAATGGTATCCCAGTTTTTTAAGATCTTTGCTTAAAAAGGACAGGTTCTGGGTTTTCTTTGGATATTTGATGATGGAAAGAGAAGGGAGTGCAGGGTAGGCACTGAGAACAGCTACGAGTCCCTTGTCAGATCGGTCCCCGCTCGAATAGGTATTGGTAAAAAGGAGTCCTTCCCTGGCGTATCGGTCAAAATTGGGAGTAATTCCGGGCACCCCTCCGAGGCACCCGATTGCCTTTGCCGTAAAACTTTCCAGGACGATGATCAGAATATCAGGTCTGTCGGTATTGAGAATCCGGATAGTATCACGATCGCTTTTTACAAGAAGGCTGTCGGCGATGTATGCTGCTGTTTTGCCATCAATGAATGTGTAGGGATTTTTTTCCGATTCAAGATTTGACAAAGCGTAACCAAGATTGAAGACCACGTTGACCGCCGCATGGTTCTCGAAAGGATTTTTTGAAAAATACACGGAACCTGCGTTTAACGTAGCAACGCCAAAGCCTCCGCGCGCCGGAATAATCAGTGAGGGAGCCAGCAAGAGATAAAGGATCAGCCCGGCTAAACCGCCCTTACCGTATGATTCATTTCCGGGTTTAATCCATTTCCCGAATAGTATTAGAAAGCTGCCGTAAAGCAATATTCCCAAAAGAATTTGCCTGACGATAATGCCTGCAGTAACCGAAGCAAGCATTTCTTTCGGTTGTTTTATATAGAGCAGCGGTGTTGCGTCCAGTCTGAATCCCCAGTATTTATATAGTTCCACGTCAATAATCACAATGACGGTAACAACAAGTAGGATAATCCAGGTATAAACGATTAAAAACTGAACAATCCATTTGCCATGAAAAAAGCTTGTAACTGCAAGCCATACAAAAGGAATCAGCAAAATATAGGCTGTCACAGAAATATCATGAATCATTCCATGCCGGAAGATCTGCCATACACTCTGCATGGTGAGGGCATGCGTTGCGTTCAGATTAAAGACCAGAAAAAGGATGCGTGCAACAATAAAAAAAGCCAGCCAGAATGCTGCGTACCGAAGGCAGAACAAAAGGCTTTTGTATGGCTTCATGTGAAATTACCTATTTCGGAAGAATCCGCTAAGATAGAGAAGAAATTGAAAAAAAATGTACATTCGCATTGCAACAGGCTAACGGATACCAAGGATATGGCAAAAAGTATCATCAAAAAGACGGGTTTTGTATTGCTTCTGTTCCTAATTGTATCGTGTGCCAAAGAAAAGCCGCCAAGATACGTTATTGTAATTCACGGCGGAGCCGGAGCCATCTCTGCCGACCTTCCTGATTCGGTAAAACAGGCATATATAAGTGGGCTTAATGAAGCATTGTCGGCCGGAGAGAAGATTCTTCAGAAAGGGGGAAAAAGCATTGATGCAGTGGAGGCTGCCATCCGTGTGATGGAAGATAATCCTCTGTTCAATGCAGGAAAAGGATCGGTATATACTTATGAAGGCAAGGTTTCCATGGATGCTTCCATCATGGACGGTCAGGGAAGCAAAGCCGGTGCAGTGGCCGGGGTTGAGGATGTGCGGCATCCTATTTCACTGGCAAGAATGGTGATGGATTCATCAGAGTATGTATTTCTTTCAGGCAGGGGGGCCTCGGAATTTGCCCGGACGCATCAGTTGGAAACAGCCGATAGCACTTATTTCTTCACCCCGGGCCGCTGGGAGGAACACCTGAGAAAACTGAGAGAAGGCAAACTGGGGACAGTTGGCTGTGTTGCCCTTGACCAGCAGGGGAATCTTGCCGCAGGAACCTCCACCGGAGGATTGACCAATAAACGCTGGGGTAGAATTGGCGACACGCCTGTTATAGGCGCCGGTACCTATGCCAGCAATAAATCGTGTGCCGTTTCCTGCACCGGCGTTGGGGAATATTTCATTCGTTTTGTAGTTGCCCATTCCATTGCAGACATGATAGAATATAAAGGATGGACACTAAGGCAGGCAGCCAATTTTGTCATCAATGAACAGCTTAAAAGAGCCGGAGGGGAAGGTGGACTGATTGCCGTTGACAGAAATGGAAACATTGCTATGATATATAATACGAAAGGCATGTTCAGAGCCTATGCCAAATCGAACGGGGAACGATGGACGGGTATTTTTGCCGAAAAAATAAAACGGTCAGCAAAACCGTAAAATGATTTCCTGAAGTTTTTCGATTGAGTATGGTTTTGTAAGGATGGCATCAAAACCAACGTCTCGGAAATCCTCAAAAAAGATGCGGGGATTATGCGCTGTCAACGCAACGATGGGAATACCAGACGCAGGAGGAGGAAGACTGTTGCGAATGTAACGGGTAGTTTCAATGCCGTTCATAACCGGCATTTCGATATCCATCAGGACAATATCAAGGGGTTCTGATTCAAGGTATTCGATTGCCTTCTTCCCGTTTTCAGCCAGAGTGTATTCGTAATGAAGCTCGGTGAGGATTTCTCTCAGCAGAATCCTGTTCATCACCAAATCATCAACAACAAGAACACGAGGCGGCATCACAGACGGTTTATCCAAGTTTACTCAATGTTTCCACAATCTTCATGCTGACAATTTCTACCTGCGAACCTTCCAGGTTAATAATTTTATCTCTTTTGAATTCCATCAGGGTACGGATAAAACTTTCCTTGGTTGTACCGGCAAGCTCTGCAAGCTCTTTTCTGGTCAACGGTAAGGTATACGATGTGCTCCCGTAAATAGTTTCAGCAAAGTACAAAAGAACATCTGCAATTCTTCCCGGAAGCTGTTTGTGTGTTTGTGCCATAAGCCGGTCGAATATGAACAAACCGTCCTGGCTCACCTTGTTCAGAAGCTTCATGGAATAGTTGCCGTTTCCGGAAAGAACGGTACGAAAAGCATTGATATCGATGTCGACGACAACAGAAGGCTCCACACATGCGGCTGAATACTGGTGTATTTCCGATCCAAAAACAGATATCAGGCCAATATAGTTTCCGGATGGAATAATTTTCAATATCACCGATTTTTTCTGGCGGTTTGTTTTGAAAACCTTTACCAGGCCTTCCTTCAAATACATAATGTGCGAAGACCGGGTTCCCTGATGAAAAATAATCTCTTTGGCATCGTATGAAACTTCATTGCTGCGTTCAAAAAGAAGCTGACGTTCCTGGTCATTTAGTAACTCTGAATATGGCAGTTGAAAAGATGAATGCATGAATTGAAAACTTAGCAGGTTCCCTCCATTAAAAACAAAAATTAAAGTTATGAAAAGGCTGGAATAAATACAAATCATTTTGATATGATGATTGACATCATATTTATTTAACTCCTATGAAAATATTAACTAAGTTGTTACCTTTGAAAAAATTTTCCTCTAACCGAAATCAGCCGAAGAAATATGAAAGGCAAAAGTGATCAACCACTTGTACTGGTTATTGACGACTCGAACACTAATGTTGTTCTTCTCGATGCCATCCTCAATGATAAGGGAATTCGTGTTAAGACTGCACTCAATGTTATGGAGGCCGAGCAGATTATGGATGACGAATTACCCGATCTCATCCTTCTTGATTTGCTGATGCCTAAAATCAACGGGTATGATTTTCTGAAGAAACTGAAATCTGATCCTCAAAAAAAGGATATACCCGTTATTGTTGTTACGGCGGTGAGTGATCATGAAAATCTTCAGCATACTTTGGAACTTGGAGCCATTTCTTATTTTATTAAGCCCATTGACATTCAGGAACTTATATCAAAAGTGCAGCAGGTACTCCATATTTCCTGAGGGAAGACTATTTTGCTCTTGAAATCCCCGACATTTCTTAAGAGCTTTTGTGATCTCGTGCTTCCTAATGTGATTTTTACCTAATGAAATTCATCAGGTCGAAAAAAACAGTATTTTAGTGACTGCGGTTGCATGCGTAAAACCACCATGCCCTATTCCTGAGTTTTCTACAGAGACAGGTTTATGACCGGTTATCCAGAACATGAACGTTATATTCGATTGTTGCTGAAAAGCTTTCTTGCGGGAATTCTGTTCTTTGTTCTGTTTTATGGAATAGTCTTTATATTGCGCAAAGAGTCTTTTTCTATTCATGGATTTTTTCGTTTGCACGACAATTCTGCCGTCTTTTACCTGGTTGATTTGATCCCTTTTGTATTACCTGTAGTTATTCATTTTTCGGTTTATCGCTTTCTCCAATTTACCGAAGTCTTGAGAAAAAAGCTGAATGAAAAAGACGAACGATTTGAGCAATATCGGAGTGCCATTGAACATCTGATTGATGGACAAAATCTTCCGGCAGATCTTTTTATAAGTAACAATTCTTTGCTGGTACGAATCCGAGAACTGGACGAAAAAATCAGACAATCTTCAGAAGAATCTGAGCGCAGGAAAATGGAAGAAGAAAAGAAGGCATGGATAGCAGATGGCATATCGCGGATCAGTGATATTCTTCGAAGGAACAGCGGTGATCTTCACAGGATGACGCAGGAAGTACTTAGTTATCTGATAAAATACCTGAAAGCCTGTCAGGGTGGCATTTTTGTCATAAATGATGAAAATCCTGCCGATGTATTTCTGGAGCAAACCGCTTCTTATGCTTATGGACGGAATAAATACCCTGACAGGAGAATATCGGTAACAGAAGGACTCATAGGTGCCTGCATACAGGAGAAGCAAACACTAAGTTTCAGCGAAATTCCTGATGGATATGTTTATGTTACATCTGGACTTGGGGATGCAACACCTGATCATCTCATTATTGTGCCATTGCTTTATAATGAAACTGTTTTCGGAGTAATTGAAATGGCAATGTTTCGGCCATTTGAGCAGCACGAATACATATTGCTTGAATCGGCAGCTGAAAGCACAGCGGCTGCCATTGAAATGCTGAAAACCACATTACGTACCGCCAGATTGCTGGAAGAAACGCAAAAACAGGCACGGATACTGAGCGAACAGGATGTTAAGATGCGGGAACAAATGGAAGAGCTGCGCTCCATGCAGGAAGAGGCGGCCCGACAAAGTGAGCAGATGGCAACGTTTACCAATGCGGTAAACCATACCCTTATCAGAGCGGAATTTGCAACTGATGGAACCCTGATTTATGCAAATACCCGATTCATCTATAAGCTCAAATATCTTGGTAACGCGGACGTAGAGGGCAAGCATGTTTTCACGTTTATTCCGCCTCGCGACATGTCATGGTTTGAACCGGTCTGGAATAATCTTGCCAGCGGCGGGCGTCATTTTGAGGGTTATGTACGTCTGTTCACAAAAGATGGACAGGAAATATGGACCATGGCAACCTATACCTGCATGAGAAGGGAGGACGGAAGTGCAGAAAGGATACTTTTTTTAGGAATTGATACAACCGAGCAGAGAAACATGGCTATTGACATTGAGGCACAGGCTGAAGCACTTTACCGTTCCGTCATTTACGCAACGTATAATGCTCAGGGGAATTTGCTCGAATGGAACAAAGAATACCTTGATTTTATTGAATGCACTGAAGAATCTGTACAGGGGATAAGTTTGCTTTCCCTTACAGATAGCTCTCATAAAACAGATTATGGAGAAGCATGGAAAGCCACTCTGAAAAACACTTTTCAGAGGGGAGATCTATATATCAGAACACCAGGAGGAAATACTAAAAAAGCCAGATTTACCCTGACTCCTGTGCCCGACATTACGGGAGAGGTTCACAAAATAATACTGGTAGCCTGGCCAATTGAAATACAGATAATTGAAAAAGAAACCAAAACTGTCAATGAGGGTGTATCAGATACTGCTGACGAAGTACATGAACTGAGGTTGGAGAATATTGAACTGCGAAAAAAGAACGAAGATCTTCAGAAGATCCTGAAAGGCAGCCAGGGAATCTCAGGGCTGCCGGTTTCCCCGGTTCTTGCAGCCTTTGACCATTTACCAGAAGCTGCCATCCTTATCGATGAAGCAGGAAAGGTTATTTTTCTCAATCAACGTGCCGAGAAACTTTTGAAAATTGAAAAAGAAGGCGGAACAGGAATGGCTCTTTCGTCACTTCTGGAAACTGATGCAGAAGGGATAGACGAAATCATTAAAAAAATAAGTCAGGGCAACTGGAAAGGTTTGCTGAGAAAAAGCCATCCATCAAAACTTAAACTGAAAACAGGGGAAGAAATTATCTGCACACTCAAAGGCTATGAAAGCAAAAACAGAGAAACAGGAAAATTCTTCACCCTTCTTATTACGGCCTAAAATTTAGTTTTTACTGGTAATCCAGGAAACAATCTCCTCTGACAGGGGGCTTTGCCTGGGAGGTATCACTTTAACCAGTTTCCCGTTTTCATCGATCAGGTATTTCTGGAAGTTCCACTGCACGCTTGAATTTTGAACACCATTCAACTCTTTTGATGTCAGCCATTTATACAACGGATGCATATCATCACCCTTTACGCTGATTTTGGACATCATAGGAAAAGTAACTCCGTAATTTCGTTTGCAGAATTCCTTTATTTCCTGGTTGGAACCTGGTTCCTGCGACATAAAATTGTTGGCAGGGAATCCAATAATTACAAATTTATCAGGTCCATACTGTTTATAGAGTTTTTCGAGGTCAGCATACTGAGGGGTAAATCCGCATTTGGAAGCTGTATTCACCACCATGACTTTTTTACCTTTCAGAGAAGAAAGGGGATATTGTTCGCCGTCAATTGTGGTAACAGTAAAATCGTAAAACGATTTCTGGGCAAACATTCCGTGTGACAAAGCAAGTAAAATCATACCTATAAAGAAATTTTTCATAAATACTGTTTTTAATTCAGAATCAAAGAAACCTGTTTTTCTTTTTCAGCATATAAACAGTTGATTCCGGAAAAAGTTCAGTAAATTTAATTCCGGCTGTTATTAAACCCGATGAATGCTTTGGAAATGCATTCACATTTCAAGCCGATTGAGTTTTCAATGCATCAAGGTTAGCCCGAATGCCATCACTTAACCCTCTCATTCTATAGATAAGTTCGCTTTTTTACCAATGCATAATCATGGTTAAAAACTTCTAAAGGTGAGAAGGAAGACCCTTTCTTTGGTGTTTCCAGTCTCTGATATTGAGCCACAACGACACAGACAGGGCAAGGAAGAAAACGGCAGCAGTTATGAAATCAATTATACTGGCAGAAATAGGCCAATGGAAGAACCGCATTGTAAGATACTGGAGATAACTGTCAGGAAGATTTGTCCGGCCCATATTTCTCAATACCCGAAAATGCCAGTCGGTTAAGGGGCAATACCCCATGCCATAGAACAATCCGAGAACAAACCATGATGACCCGGTAAGAAGCAAGGTCAGCAGGTTGATTTTCCGTAAAGGTTTCCATATCCAGCCCAGAGCATTGAAAAGTGTGAGGCTGGTATGAAACAGGAGGAAAAAAACATCAAGAATCTGATTCAGCAATTTATCTTATGCCTGATCCCATTGTTCTTTCAGTAAGCGAACAGCTGCAGGGATAGAGAGTTTCTTATCCCCTTTTGATCCGCATTCAAAGCTAACGAAATTATTATACTTTATGTATTTGAGTCCTTTAAAGCCTTCAACATAATTGTCATTTGCATCTTCTCCAGGCATATTTCTTGTTTGCCGGCTGGCAATATGCACATGGGTAAGATACTTGCCCGCAGAGAGGAAGGCGCCCATATCGCTGGTTTCTTCCCATGTCATATGCCAGAAATCGCCCATACAACCCACTCCCGGGTTGTCAGCATCGCGGCAAATGGCAGCGGCATCGGCAACCAGCCTGAGAAACCAGGCTTCTTTTCTGTTCAGTGGTTCAAGGATGATGCGGGTATTATGGGTAGCGGCATGTTTCCCCAGTTCCTTCAGTTGACTCACGAGGAGTTCACGGCTTTCAACAAAGGGAAGGGAAGGCTGATTATTGAATGCCGGAACCACGATGACTCCATAGGCACCAAGTTCACCGGCAGCAGTAAGAATTTCCGCTATACTTTTCATTGCTTTTTCGCGGGGTTCAGGTTTATCGGCAATAAGGTATCCGTCAAACCCGGCACAGATTACACTGATTTTGATATTTCTCCCTGAAAGTGCCTGTTTCAGTTCATCCACCCGATCCGTGATTCCTTTTCCCGAGGGTTCAAAACCGGTAAAACCGTTTGCTTCGAGAAAATCCAGTTTTTCAGTAAGCGTTTCTCCGGGTGCCACACCTTCCTGGCAGGAAAGATTCAGGGTAAGGTTTTCGGGCTTATTGGCTGTTTTGATCTTGCCTTCGTTTTTGCACGATGCCAGGATGGCTCCGGCCGCTGAAACAACAGCAAGGCTACCTGCTCCTGCTGTCTTAAGAAATGACCTGCGTGTGTTTTCCATAAGCATGTTATTTTCCTGTGCAATATAGAAAATCATATCGAAAGATAAGTATGTACACCCTGTTTTCTTTGAGTAATTCCTATTTTCCTTTCAAAATATTATGTATTTTTGAAAAAACCAACCTGACATGAAACCGATTGTCTTTTTTTCATTGATTACTGTACTGCTGATTTTCTCATGCCGGCAAAAACCTTCCTTAATCAACAACGTGGAAGAACAGTTTCCGGACGACACAGAGAGGATCTTCAGTGCTTCGAGTTTCTGGAATACCCCTATACCGGAAGATCCTGAGATTGACCCATCCAGTAACCACTTTATTGAATTGTTGAAAAAAGAGCCGACAGGAGCACGGATTGGGATAAATATTAACAAATTTACCATTCCTGTATATGAAGTTGACAGTACCACTCCCGTTTACCGGATCGGTAAAGTTTTCCTGACGGAAGAAGAGAAAAGACAATGGAAAGTTGATCATCCGAGCTTTGGACACGGAAAAGAATTTGATGCTGAACCTGTTCCCATCCCTGATTATGCCTTACCGGATCCTTATAGTGATGCCCACATGGTGTTAATTGACAGGCAAAGGAGAATCATATGGGACATGTGGGGGGCTGAAAAGAAAGCTGATGGTCAATGGGTGTCGAAAACAGGTATGCGGTATAATCTTGACGGGGAAGGTGTTTTTGATCGGGAAAAACTCGGGATAAAGGACGGGGAAAGTGTTCATTTTTATGGTCCGGGTCGTGCTGCCGGAGTGCCCGTCATAGCCGGATTGATCATGTATGATGAAGTAATCAGGGGAGAAATCAGGCACAAACTGGCCATTGCAACCCGGTTCAACGCTTTCAGGGATTATGTCTATCCGGCCACCGGAACTGACGGATTTACACCAGGTGGAATACCGGAAGGGGCGGTAATACAGCTTGATCCCACTCTGGATCTTTCGAAGTTTGATTTGTTACCAGGAGAATTGGTTGTTGCCAAAGCACTTCAAAAGTATGGTGCCGTTGTGGTTGATATTGCCGGTGGAACCGTTTTGTATGCTGAACAGTTAAAATATCAGGCCGGGAAATCATGGGAAGGGATATTACGGGATTATCAGGGTGGCATAAATACCATACCGTTGGATTATTTCAGGGTACTCAAGCTGGAAAATATTCAGCACAACGGAGATGTGCATAATTATTACAACAATTCTCTCGGGCAGTGAGGTTTGCTTCAGCTGTTCATAGTCTGAATGATTTCACCTGAAAGGGTATGGTACTCGCGCATGAGATTGGCCGTCAGGCAAGAATGAACCGGCATAAAGTATAAAATATCTCCAACTGAAAAATGGGCGGCCTGATGAGGAACCGTTCTCACTGTGCCATGTTCCTGCGAAAGTTTACTGATCCAGATGTCTGGATCAGGTTCAGTGAACTGTTCTTTCCTTAAGTAAACCATCATTCCGAAGACGGGTCCCTTTTCCGGAATCGTAATGAACTCTTTCGAAAAATGGATGGCGCCACCGTAGATGATCATCTCATTCCTTTCGGGGTATACAGCAACAACAGGGCAAGCCATAGCAACGGCCACTTCATCGGGCTGACAGGCACCCAATTGCAATTGCATCAAGTCGTAAAAAACAAAATTTCCCGGTCTGATTTCATCAATACCCGAAAAATCATCCATAACAGAACAACCAGGCGTATCTCCTATGGAAATGAGGGCATGCGGATAAGCCGAGTGGAAAGCTTCCTTTAGCCGTCTCAATTGAGCATATGTTTCTGCCGAAATGCTGCGGATTTGCTCAGGACCTGCGGCGAGGTATGTCTGACCTGTATGGGTCAAAAAGCCTTCAAAACGAAGGTATTTGTTTGTGCCTATACGAATGAGTATTTTTTCGATAGCATCTATATTGTCGACATCCATTCCGCTGCGTTTGAATCCAGTATCAATTTCGATGAATATGCCAGTATCCGTTTTAATATCACGTGCCAGTATGTCAGCGGCCTCAGATGAAGAAACAAGCAGATTGAGATGAACGGTCGAAGCAAGATCCTGTATTTGGTTTAGTTCACAAACATTCACCGGAAAGGCTATGGTTATGTCTTTCCAGCCAGATTCAGCAAAATAGTATGCCATCTGAAGGGAAGAAACGGTAATCTTTTTTACCCCGAAATCCCGGAACCAGCCACCTATTTCTGCACTCTGGTGTGTTTTAAAATGGGGTCGAAAAGCAACTCCATGGTGTTTAGCTTTATTTACCATACGGCTGATGTTCTGCCGCACACGTTGCTCATCAAGGAGCAGAACAGGACGGACTATTGACAGCATATTAGGGTATTAATTAAAGAAAACACTAAATTTAGAATAAAATCTGTTAACCGTTATGCGTATTTTGATTGCACCCGATAAATTCAAAGGCTCATTAGATGCCGTCGAGGTGGCGGAGATTATTTCAAAAGGCCTCACAGAAGGAGGCTTTCGGGGCGAAATTATTCAGTTTCCGATGGCTGACGGCGGAGAAGGAACGGTAGATATTTTAGTACGGCACAGCGGCGGTCATTTTCGCTCCGTTGCGGTGAATGATCCGTTGTTTCGAAAAATTACCGCACGGTACGGAACGGACAAGGATGGCAGGAAAGCATATATAGAGATGTCAGCGGCATCGGGACTTTCATTGCTGCAGGAGAAAGAGCGCAACCCTCTTTTTACTACAACTTTTGGAACCGGTGAACTCATGGTGCATGCTTTTGAAAGCGGGTGCGAGGAAATCGTTGTTTGTCTGGGAGGAAGTGCCACGAATGATGGTGGAACAGGAATGGCTTCTGCTTTAGGATACCGCTTTTATGACAAATCAGGAAACCTGGTAAATCCCATTGGTAAAAATCTCATCAAGATTCAAGATTATGATGATCGTGCTGTTCATGATCTTGTACTTGAGAGCAAGGTCAGGGTTTTGTGTGATGTCACGGCGCCGCTGTACGGAAAGGAAGGTGCAGCTTTTGTTTACGGGCCGCAAAAGGGGGCATCTCCTGTTGATGTAAAAATTCTGGACCACGGGTTACAAAAACTTGCCCGGCTTGTGGAACAGAAAACAGGAAAAGATTATTCCATGATTCCCGGGGCAGGAGCAGCCGGTGGCCTGGGTTTCGGGCTAATGGCCTTTTGCCGTGCTTTGCTTCTTCCCGGATTTGATATGGTGGCCAGGTTGACAGGGTTCGGTGAACAACTGAAGAACTGTGATTATGTGATCACCGGAGAAGGCAGATATGATGAACAAACTCTCCAGGGGAAAACCGTGGAAGGGGTCCGGCAGATGGCCGTAAGGGAAGGCAAACCTGTAATTGTGGTTGCCGGCACAGCAAGTTCAACCATTGAGAGGATACTTCCGCCTGGAATACGGAAGGTTATTACGCTGTTTGACCATGTGCCCGGTACAGAGGAGATTCAGCGTGATTCAAAGCAGCTTCTGAGGCAGGCATGCCAAATGTTAGCAGGATATCTCCAGGGAAGGTGAAAAACAATTTTCAAACACCAGATAATAATGAGACTGATGGATCGTCCCCAATCAGACATTTATTTTTTGAAATGCAGGCTTCTCTGAACATCGGGTTACAGTCAGAAGCAAAAATTCTTAAAACAATCCAATTATATGGCCATTTTCATCAATATCAATATGTTCAGCGGCCGGTTCATCGGGTAAACCGGGCATGCGCATAATTTCTCCCGTAATGGGAATCAGGAATCCGGCTCCGGCAGCAATTTCAATTTCCCGCACCGTTACGACAAAATCTTTGGGCCTTCCAAGCAATTCAGGATTATCGGACAGGGATTTTTGTGTTTTTGCAATACAAACTGGAAGATTTTGAAGTCCAAGATCCAGTATTTTACGGAGATGGATTTTGGCTTTGGGTGTATAATCAACTGCCTCAGCGCCATATACCTTACGGGCAATCGTTTCAATTTTTTTCTCCACGCTCCAGTTCCAGTCATACAGGGGCGTAAATTCTCCCGGACATTTTTCGGCAGTAAGAATTACACGTCTGGCCAGGGCAAGGGCTCCTTCCCCACCTTTAGCATAGACGTCGGCCACTTCGGCTTGAACACCTTTTGCCGAGCAGTAATCAGCAACGAAACGAATTTCCTCTTCGGTATCGGATTCGAAGCGGTTGATGGCCACAACAGGACAGATGTTAAACAACTTAATGTTCTCTATATGTTTGCCAAGGTTTTCAATACCTTTTGCAAGAGCTTCCTGATTGGGTTCCCGAAGGTTTTTGAGGTCAGCTCCGCCATGATACTTGAGCGCTCTTATCGTAGCCACCAGAACGACAGCTGAAGGATAGAGCCCGGCATATCTGCATTTAATATCAAAGAATTTTTCTGCACCCAGATCAAATCCAAAACCGGCCTCCGTTACCACATACTCAGACCAGGACAATCCCATTTTGGTGGCTATAACCGAATTTGTTCCCTGGGCAATGTTGGCAAAAGGACCACCGTGTATAATGGCCGGCGTTCCTTCGATAGTTTGAACCAGGTTCGGTTTGATGGCATCCTTCAGAAGGGCAGCCATTGCTCCGTTCGCCTTCAGATCCCTGGCATAAATGGGTTTCTTGTCGAAGGTAAAGCCAATGAAAATATTTCCCATTCGTGTTTTTAGGTCACTGATATTCTCTGCAAGGCACAAGATTGCCATTACTTCGGATGCGGCGGTAATATCGAAGCCAGTTTCCCTGGGAATCCCGGAAGCGGTTCCTCCAAGGCCTACGATAATGTTGCGCAGAGAACGGTCGTTCATATCCATCACCCTGCGCCAGGTAACCGTACGCGGATCAAGATTCAGGCTTCTCTTTTTGCTTTGGATGTTATTGTCAATCAGAGCCGCCAGAAGGTTATGCGCTTTTTCTACCGCAGCAAAATCGCCGTTGAAGTGAAGGTTGATATCTTCCATAGGCAGAACCTGTGAATACCCACCACCGGTCGCTCCTCCTTTCATTCCGAAAACTGGTCCAAGAGAGGGCTCCCTGAGCACAACCGTTGTTTTCTTTCCCAGCCTGTTGAGCCCCTGGGCAAGGCCAATGGAAACCGTAGTTTTCCCTTCACCGGCCGGAGTAGGTGAAATAGCTGAAACAAGGATCAGCCGGTTTTGATCGATTTTTTCCGGCCGCAGGAAATGAAGCGGAATCTTGGCCTTATACCGACCATACAGTTCGATTTCGCCTTCTGGAAGACCCAATTGCAGTGCAATTTCTTCAATGGGTTTTAATTTGGTGCTTTGGGCAATTTCGATATTTGTTTTTGCCATAGGATTTTGTTTATGGTATCCATTTGGTTCTAACCCTTAACACATCATTCAAATTTAGCCAAAAATACGGTGTGATGGTTCAGACATGTAAATCTAACATCTTTTCATGAAAAATCTTTTATCGAACAAATTGCGTATTTTTATGTTTCTATTAAGGATGAAAAAAGCTTTATCCATACTGATTCTGGCACTTATCCTTACTACAGGTCTGCATTTTGGCCTTGCAATACATATTTGTTCAGGACAAGTGTCTTCTATCAGATTATCGTTCACAGAAGAAAAAGGAACCTGCCAAATGGCAGAGAAGTATCCAGACAAAAAATTGACGATTTTCTTTACCAACGATTGTTGCCGAAGTTTTATCTCTTTCCTGTCCTCTGATTGCTTTTATGAAATTCCCCAACCACCCTCGATAAAAGCTTTCCAAAACGTTCCGGTAACCCCTCCCGGCTATCCTATAATAATTGTTTTGGAAGAACCTATCTACCTGATTAAGACCTCCAATTCCCTGCCAGGAAGCCTCAGGTTGACATCCGTTAAACTTGCACTTTTATGTGAATTGCAATGTTGAGATTTTTTTCAAGGAATTGTGAACATTGTATGCTTTTAGGCCTTTTTCTTTTCTTTCAAATGAAGAAAAATTTTCAGCTTATATCAAAGAATGAATTGAAAAGCTTTCTATCAATCTTAAATGACAGAATTGTAAAGAAAGAAGTCAGCCTAACGCAACATAAGCGACACTTACATGTGCATCCATTTTTTATTCATTTTATTTTTTGTTAAACCTTAAAATCTCAAGATCATGAAAAAACAAATTTTCATTCTGGTTCTGGCAGGAGCCAGCTTATTTATTTCCGCATGCACTTCTCAGTCGTCAAAAAATCAAGAAAAGAAAGGAACAGAGACAGTTGCAGAAAAAGTTTACTATACCTGTCCAATGCATCCTGAAATAAAGAGCGACAAACCAGGAGAATGCCCGATATGCGGCATGACTCTGGTGAAGAAAGAAATTTCCTCCAGCGACACGATTGGAAGTCATCAGATAACAGATACTACATCTGTGAACTAGTGTCGGGAAAGATTCGTTCAAACGCTAATCTGAACGGCAATTCTGCAGGTATTCAGGAAATGGCGTCGTCCGAACCGGTGGCTCATGGATTTGTTAGAAAGATCATAGTTCTCGCCCCCTTCCTGCCATCAGAGAAAATTTTAAGGGGATTTGAAATGGCAAGGGTAATTGCGGAGCAATATTTACATTCTGTGGATTTTATAGAACCACCGGTTTTCCATTGATACGTAGTAATGAACCTCTGAAACGGTCAATAACAGCAATAAAATAAATATGTATATTGATTAGTTTGAAAAAAGTAAATTACCATAATCAATGATAAACCGTATCATAGAGTATTTCCTTAAAAATCGTCTGGTAACCGTTATCCTTGTAATAACATTCGTTGTATGGGGGATCGTTAGTGCACCATTTAACTGGAACACAGGATTCCTGCCAAGGGATCCCGTACCTGTGGATGCAATTCCCGACATTGGGGATAACCAGCAGATTATTGCAACTGAATGGATGGGGCGTTCGCCGCGTGATATTGAAGACCAGATTACCTATCCGCTCACTTCGGCGTTGTTAGGTATTCCGGGTGTTAAAACCATACGCAGCACCTCCATGTTTGGAATGTCGTTTATCTATATCATATTTAATGATAAGGTTGACTTTTACTGGAGTCGTTCACGCATACTCGAAAAGTTAAACTCACTTCCCGCCGGAACATTACCTCCCGGTGTTCAACCCAGTCTCGGGCCTGATGCCACAGCCCTTGGGCAAATCTTCTGGTACACGCTTGAAGGGCGTGATCCCAAAACCGGAAAACCTGCTGGTGGCTGGGATCCACAAGAACTAAGAACCATTCAGGATTATTATGTAAAGTATGCACTGGCATCATCGGAAGGTGTTTCCGAAGTTGCTTCTATTGGAGGATATGTAAAAGAATACCAGGTGGATATTGATCCGGATGCCATGAAATCTTTTGGTGTTTCGGTGATGGATATCATGAACGCAGTGAGAAAAAGTAACCTCGATATAGGTGCTGAGACCATAGAATTAAACAAAGTTGAATATGTAATTCGAGGTTTGGGGTACATTAAGAGTCTCGATGATTTGAGGAATGCTGTAATTACATCCAGAAACAATATACCTGTAAGGATAGGTGATGTAGCGAGAGTAAGTTACGGACCGGCTACACGCAGAGGGGGACTGGATAAGGGCGGGTCAGAAGCGGTGGGTGCAGTGGTAGTAGCACGTTATGGATCAAATCCTATGGCAGTAATCAATAACGTTAAAGAAAAAATTAAAGAGATAGCTCCCGGATTGCCCAGCAAAACATTAAATGATGGAACTGTTTCTAAAGTAACCATTGTTCCGTTTTATGACCGTACCGGACTTATCAGGGAAACGATCGGAACGTTAGAATCGGCGCTTACCCACGAAGTACTCATCAGTATTATAGTAATTATTGTACTTGTGTTTAATCTGAGGGCATCCATCCTTATTTCCGGTTTGTTACCTATGGCTGTGCTGATGACTTTCATCGTCATGAGGCTGACGGGAGTTGACGCCAACATTGTAGCACTTTCAGGTATTGCCATAGCCATTGGTGTAATGGTCGATGTTGGTATTGTGTTTGTGGAAAATATGATACGTCATCTTGAAATGCCTGAAAACCAAGGAGTAAAAAGAAAAGCCTTGCAAAATGTCATTTTACGTGCTACCACCGAAGTATCACCTGCTATTATTACGGCTTTGTCCACCACGGTTGTCAGTTTTTTACCTGTTTTTGCGATGGAGGCTACTGAGGGTAAATTATTTAAACCG
The DNA here is from genome assembly GCA_029571215.1 of Bacteroidota bacterium. Classification (GTDB taxonomy): domain Bacteria; phylum Bacteroidota; class Bacteroidia; order Bacteroidales; family JAAYUG01; genus JAAYUG01. The sequence goes on along the minus strand of JAKPTE010000008.1, from coordinate 1,886 downwards.
CTCGCTTATACCAAAACATTTGCACTTATTGCTTCCTTTGTATTAGGAATTATTGTGCTACCATTGCTTTCACATTTTATTTTTTCGATAAAATTCGAGAAACGCCGAGTCAGTCAATTGTGGAATATTTTTCTGATGGCAGCAGGTGTTGTATTTATTGTCATATGGGGCACATGGCCTGCCCTTGCGCTTTCTCTGATTGGTATAAACAACTTTTTATCCTATAAATGGCCTAAAAACCGAAGGAAGATACCTGATCATATCAACATAGGAATTACACTTATGGTAGCCCTTTATTACCTCACTCATGCGTGGTTGCCATTGGGAGCCCACAATTCCTTCCTGGTGAATTTTCTCTTTGTGGCAGGTTTAGTTGCTTTTGTGCTTACCCTGCTTACTATGATCATCCATTTTTACGAACCTATACTGCGGTGGTGTCTGACACACAAATGGAAATTTCTTGCTATACCTTTTATCACAGTTTTACTGGGAATTACCATCTGGCTTGGTTTCGACAGGATATTCGGATTCGCGGCTTCAGGGTTCGGAAAAGCAGGGTGGGAACTAAGGAAAACCGGCTTTTGGCAGAATGCTACGAAAATATTTCCAGGTGTTGGAAAAGAATTTATGCCTGCGCTTGACGAAGGATCCTTTCTTTTGATGCCCACCAGCATGCCACATACAGGTATTGAACAAAATATTGAATATGTAAAAACCCTTGATAAGCGACTTGCATCCATTCCTGAAGTTGAAACGGCTGTTGGAAAATGGGGAAGGGTGACTTCAGCCCTCGACCCCGCTCCGGTGCAGATGTTTGAAAACACAATAAATTATAAGCCCGAATATGTTCTGGATGAGAATGGGCACAGAAGAAGGTTTAAAACAGATAAAGCTGGTTATTTCTTGATTGATCTGAAAAAAGTAAGAAATGAAGTTAGTGGAAATAAAATAGAAATAAATGGAAAAAAAGTTGAGGGGGATAAGATTGATATTAATCGAATCAGGGGAATAAAATACGACAGAGAAAATGGCAAATTGTATGTTCTTATTGATAAGCAATGGGAACAAATACAAAGTTCACCATCTGGCGGATTATCACAATTGATCATGAAAAATGTCAGTTTTTTTCTGATTCCTGACAACAACGGTGAGTATTTCCGTCAATGGCGGCCTCAGATAAAAAAGCCAGACGATATCTGGAATGAGATAGTTAAAGTGACAAATTTGCCCGGACTTACTTCAGCTCCCAAACTTCAGCCAATTCAGACACGATTGATCATGTTGTCCACCGGAATGAGGGCTCCGTTGGGATTAAAGGTGTATGGACCAGACCTGGAGACAATCGAGAAATCAGGGCTGGAATTTGAAAAAATACTGAAGGAGGTTCCCTCTATAATACCATCATCGGTTTTTTATGACCGTGCCGTAGGAGCACCCTATATTGAAATAAAATTAAAACGGGAAGCCATAGCCCGTTATGGTATGACCATAAGCGACGTGCAGGAGGCTTTGCAGAGTGCTGTTGGAGGTATGGGATTGACGACAACTGTTGAGGGGCGTGAACGGTTTCCCGTTCGGGTAAGGTATGCACGAGAATTACGCAATACACCAGAAGAATTAGAGAAAATACTCGTTCCTTCCATGACAGGTGTTCAGGTGCCTTTGGGAGAACTGGCAGAGATGCATTATACTCGTGGGCCACAAATGATCCGCAGTGAGAACACATTTCTTACAGGCTATGTCATTTTCGATAAGCAACCGGGAGTAGCCGAGGTTGATGTGGTAGAAAAAGCCGATGCACACATTAAAGCAAAGATTGAATCAGGGGAATTGAAATTACCTACCGGTGTCTCATACAAATTTGCCGGAAATTACGAACAGCAGAT
>JAKPTE010000004.1 GCA_029571215.1 Bacteroidota bacterium | reverse complement strand
CACTGCTGGTATGGGGGTCAGAATGTTACGCATGGCATTCCATTCCGGCTCTACCATGATGTATTCTATCCCGTATTTTGCAGCGAAATCAATATAGTATTTGTAGCTTTCGGTATTGTTGCCCGAAACAAAATCCACTCCATACAGAATTCCATCGATAATCCAGTTATCCATAGCTTTCCCTGGCCTGATCCAGGAGGTTTCTTTTAATTTTGAAGGGGGAGCCAGAGACCATACAAGATCATTACTCAGCAAGATCCCATCATCGGGAGCAATGATCAGAACCCTCCAGGGGAAAGAACGGGGACCTTTTGTTTTTGCAATCCAGGGATGCCGGCTTTCAACTGACCTTACCTGATATAAATCCCCTTCAATCTCCGTTTGGGCAGGATATCGGGGGAAAACCGCCCGAAGTGTTCCCGGTGATCCGATTGTGCTGCTTATAAACATTCCCGGATAATCGGTTACATCGGATTCGGTAATACCAATTTTCAGTCCATCTGATTTTACAATAAGTACCGGAGCAGGACCAAGACTATCCGAAGTAATTTCATGCACTCCATATAACCGGTAAACACATTCAAACGAAGTATTGAAGCGGTCCTCGCGAGGCCAGTCTGTCATATGGGAAAACCATACAGAATCATTTTCAGCAAGGGAGAAGGTAGCTTTTTCGTTCAGCACACGAAGAGTGTCTTTGGCATTGACAATAAACCTCCACGCAATTCCCTCATCGTAAGCACGAAAAACAAGGCTATATCCTCCCCTGAAATGCAGGGTGATTTCATTGGCCTGATAGCTGATAATGCTTCGTTTCTGTGGAATGGCAGGTGTCAGCGTTTCCCGTATGGTGCGCTCCTCCGTTTTAATGACAATCGAATTCTTCCCAACAGTAATCTTATCCAGGTCAAGGCCTATGGCAGAAGGCCGGATGAGGGTTCTCCCATTATATAACACTGTGTATCGTAGGGTACTGTCGCATTCAACCACCACACTGATTTTCCCGTCAGGCGAAGAGAGTTTCCATGGTCCTGAAGTGTTTCTTCCATGAGACAGCAAAAGAAAAATTACAGGAATCAAAAAGAAAATACGATTCACACCTGACTTTATTTTTAAGTGATTTTTCAAAGATATCAAATAAATATGATCGCATCAGGATTTAAGGCTTTTGCCTTTTCTTGTATTCAGGATTTGGAATTACCATATTGGCACCAACTTCTTTGCGCCATTTTACCAATATTTCATGCAAGTCTTTCGTTCTTTGCTGCATCTTTCCCGAAAGGTCAACCGATTCTGAAATATCTGTTCTCAGATTAAATAATTCCAGTTGCCCCGTTTCATAATTTTCCACTAACTTATAATCTCCAATCCTTACTGCTCCGGCTGGCCTTCCCATCTGGTTTGAAAAGTGGGGATAATGCCAGAAGAGCGGGCGTTGTTCAATTGAACGATTTTTGCCTATTAGAAAAGGTAAGATACTGATTCCGTCGATATTTTCTGGCATGCTGTCGATACCTGTAATTTCACAGATCGTGGGGAAAAAATCAATGGAACAAAAGTAATCGTTTGAAATCTGGGCTTGCTTTATTTTCCCCTGCCAGCTTATTATGGCAGGGACTCTTATTCCTCCCTCATATACATGACCTTTCCACATCCGCAAGGGCAGGTTTGAGGTAGGAGTAGGACCCAGTTCATCTATTCCCAGGCCGCCGTTATCACTTGTGAAAATTATTATTGTACTTTCCAGAAGATGATTATCTCGCAGAAATTGTATAATCCTTCCCACACCTTCGTCAATGCTTTCGACCATCGCCGCATAGTATGGATTAAATTTCTCTTCTGCCTTTTGATATTTTCTGAAATACTTCATCAACTTATCAGGACGAGGTACAATTCCTACATGTGGTGCCGAGTAACTCAAATAGAGAAAAAAAGGCTTTTCTCTGTTGGCGTTCAGAAATTCAATACTGAAATCCGTAAGTTTATCAGTAAGATAAGCCGAACCATCATCAGTAAATTCCTTCTGGTAAGAGTCTTCGAAAATTGAATAATTGTAATAATCGAGTCCGTTTTTACCAATCATGCGGGTAAAATCAAAACCCTGTGACCATGGTGCTATTGAATCATGATTTCCAAGGTGCCATTTGCCGATCATTGCAGTTGTATATCCAGCCTCTCTGAGCAATTCGGCAATAGTAACTTCCCGGGCTTCCAGATATGGCTTCCAGGGAGCCGGCACAACAGGTGAATTTGGGTTTATACGATTACCTACAAGAAAATTTGTAAGTTGCAACCTTGCCGGATATTTACCGGTTAGAATAGATGCACGTGTTGGAGAACTGACAGGACTAGCAGCATAGAATTGGGTAAATAACATTCCTTTTTTTGCAAGGGAATCAATATTTGGTGTTTCTGTGTACTTATTTCCATAACAACTCAGATCTTTCCAACCCAAATCATCGGCGAGAATAAATACTATGTTTGGCCTTTCTTGTGCCATGACGGTACTTCCTAAAAAAAGCAAAGGAAGTATGGAAGAACATTGTTGCATACCATGCATTGCATTAAGGTAAATCTTAAATGGAGAATCCTTTCGCTTAACCAAAGAGTTGCATCGGACCAAATTGCCTTTCATCTATAAAAAACAGGTAGGGGTAGCATTTAATATAAACCATACAAATTTAATCAGTAACGAAGAAGAAACGTTCAACTTTATACATAATTATCTCTTAACCCCCCTGATTAACCACACCAAAATTAGTGAAGTAATTTAGTACTGTAAAATTTTAGGGATTATAAGTTAGGAATAGTCGTAAATTTAGCATGGAGGAAAAGCTGCAGATTCTTAGCGAGGGAGAAACGAATGCCATAAAGGTTACCTGCAAGAAAATTCAGATTGAGCGTAGCTTAATATTAATGCTGGAAGCAAAAGTTTACAGGTACAGGCCCGATGGTTATTTCACCATAATCAACAGGTTAATCCTCGAATCAAAGGGCCCGAAAAAAAGAGTGAACGACTTCGTAAAATTATTTACCGGTAATCCTTTGAGCTTGAGGTAAAAGAAAAGCTTTTAAAAAAAAGAAACTTCTTTTCAAATGAAATAATACATAGGAAACGCATATGGCTCAGATAATTTTTTAAGGGCGGAGATACATATAAAAAAAACAGCTAATTGACGCTCTTTATACTCTACATAATGTACCAGAATGAACAATCTTTGCTTAAAAGTATGACAAGGAATTTGTCCTAAACCGTTTTTAAAAATTGTTCAGGAAATAGGGTTTTGAAGCAACTTAAGTTAATACCCTGTTTTTCCTCTTTGCGCGGAATTATCAATTGAACATGCAATTTCATTACTTTTGTGGCCTGAAAAAACCACATTATGATACCAGGAATCTCTCTTTTGACGAAGGAAACGGGGAAGGAGAACATGGCCATTCTTGTTGACCGGAATAAAAAGACCATATTTCCCTTTTTGAGCAGTGCGGAACAGAAATATGTTGATGCCCAAATGGAAAATAAACAGGATATTATCAGGGTCAATCAATACAGACGGTTGATTTTCCTGTGTCCGGTTGAACAAAAAAATTCCGAATCACAAATGCTGGAATTAAGCCGTCTTGCCGGAGCAAAGCTTCAGTCTGTACTTCAGGAGGAAAGGGTTGAAAACCTTCTTGTGGTACACTGGCACGACAAAAAGCCGGAACTTCTGGCATTTGCCGAGGGACTGGCCCTTGCTTCCTACCGGTTCAATAAATACAAGAGCGCACCTGAGGAAAAGCAAAATATGCTTAAAACCATTGCACTGAAACATCCTCACCTGAACAAAGAGGAAATTGCCGAAATGAATGTGTTGGTGGATGCAGTTTTCAGAGCCCGCGACCTTGTGAATGAACCGGTTTCTCACCTCAATGCCGTCCAACTGGCGTCCGAGATAGAGAAATTGGGAAAAGAAGCCGGGTTTGCTGTGGAAGTGTTTCACAAGGCACGCATTGAATCATTAAGAATGGGTGGACTGCTGGCGGTAAACAAAGGGTCTGTGGATCCTCCCACCTTTACTGTCATGGAATGGAAGCCAATGAATGCCCGGAACAAAAAACCTGTTGTCCTGGTCGGGAAAGGAATTGTTTATGATACGGGAGGCCTTAGCCTCAAACCTACCCCCGACAGCATGGATTACATGAAATCGGACATGAGCGGTGCTGCCGCTGTTGCTGCTGTAATCTATGCCCTGGCCCTTAACAAAATCCCGGTGCATGTGGTCGGACTGGTTCCTGCTACCGACAACCGGCCGGGAGGTAATGCCTTTGCCCCCGGGGACATCATTACTATGTACGATAAAACCCGGGTAGAAATGCTGAACAGTGATGCCGAAGGACGCATGATACTGGCTGACGCCCTGGCCTATGCAAAAGCCTACAAACCTGCCTTCGGAATCACAATTGCTACCCTCACCGGTGCCGCTGCCCGGGCATTAGGTAAATTCGGCATGGCGGGCATGGGAACTGCACCCGAAAAAATCATGCAGAAACTCACTGCATGCGGAGAAAAAGTGTATGAGCGCATTGCATGGTTCCCTTTCTGGGATGAATATTCCGAATTGCTAAGGTCTGAAATTGCTGACATCAAAAATATCGGGGGAACCGAAGCAGGCGCTATTACGGCCGGCAAATTCCTTGCCCGTTTCACTTCCTATCCCTTTGTTCATCTCGACATTGCTGGTGTTGCCTGGACAAAAACAACCGAAGGTTACAGGATTGCCGGAGGTACAGGAACAGGTGTGCGCCTCCTCTATGAATTCCTTAAGAATTATTGATCATCTGAATTTTACATAACTTTGCCTGTCGCAAAAAGTTTTACAACATGAGCTCACGCATGCGTATCGGAATTACCCACGGTGATATCAATAGTATCAGTTACGAAGTCATCATGAAAGCCCTCCTTGATCCGAGAATTCTGGAAGATTGTACCCCCATTCTTTACGGATCGTCCAAAGTTGCCGCATACCATCGCAAAACACTTAACATCAACAACTTATCTTTTAATGCTATCCGTACAGCCGATGAAGCCTCACCCCGCAAAGCCAACCTGATTAACTGTATTAATGATGAAGTGCGGGTAGAATTGGGAAAATCAACACCCCAGGCCGGGGAGGCAGCTTTTCTTGCATTGAAAAAAGCCGTGGAAGATCTGAAGGCTGGAAAGATTGATGCTCTGGTGACTGGACCCATCAATAAACACAACATTCAATCCGAGCAGTTCAGTTTCCCGGGACATACCGAATACCTTGCCCGTGAATTCGGAGCAGAGGACGTGCTGATGTTTATGGTGGGAGAAACCATGCGGGTAGGAGTTGTTACAGGACACGTTCCTCTGGCAGAAGTGGCACAACTGATTACCACTGATAAAATTCTGCAAAAGATTCATTTAATGAACCAATCCCTCAGGGAAGATTTTGCCATACCCCGTCCCCGCATCGCTGTTCTGGGATTGAATCCCCATGCAGGTGACCAGGGGATCATTGGCCGGGAAGATATGGATGTGGTACAACCTGCTGTACAAAAGGCCAAAGAGGAAGGCATCCTCGCTTTCGGTCCGTTTCCTTCCGATGGTTTCTTTGGCTCAGGTTCGTTTAAGAAATTTGACGGGATACTGGCTATGTATCACGATCAGGGACTTATACCGTTTAAGGCTTTGACATACGAAGGTGGCGTCAATTTTACAGCAGGCCTCCCCGTTGTAAGGACCTCTCCTGCTCATGGCACTGCTTATGAACTGGCTGGGAAAAACGAAGCCAATGAAAACTCTTTCCGCCAGGCTCTTTACCTTGCCTGCGATGTAGTGAAGAATCGGCTATTGTTTAAAGAAATATCGACCAACCCTCTGAAACATTACGAGTTGAACGACAGTTCGCAAGCAGCTTCATGATTAGTTTCCCGTTCTTCATTTTTCTAATCCGGTCGTAGGAAATATATCGGGCTTGCATCAATCAATCTTCATTTATATTACGCCTCCTTTGTGACATTGTGTTTTGTACCAGGGCTTTTAATGAAAAATCTGAAAAATGTTCAGAAACATTATGGAATTATGGTATTAAACACATGAAATATTGATTTCAGCATGCCAAAAGATATGTAGATTTGTTTATTAAAGCTAATATTAAAAAATCATCCTATGGCAAAAATAACCCGCGAAGAGGCTCTCCGCTACCATGCTACTGGACGCCCCGGTAAGATTGAAGTAATCCCAACCAAGCCTTATAGCACGCAGATTGATCTTTCTCTCGCCTATACACCGGGAGTTGCTGAACCCTGCCTCGAAATCCAGAAAAACCCGGAGGATGCCTACCGGTACACCGCCAAATGCAATCTGGTGGCAGTGATCTCAAATGGCACCGCCGTTCTTGGACTGGGCGACATAGGAGCACTCGCCGGAAAACCGGTAATGGAAGGGAAAGGATTGCTTTTTAAAGTATTTGCCGATGTGGATGTTTTTGATATTGAGGTAAATGAAAAAGACCCTGAAAAGTTCATTCAGATTGTCAAAGCCATAGCCCCAACTTTTGGAGGAATCAACCTCGAGGATATCAAAGCACCGGAATGTTTTGAAATTGAAGAAAGGCTGAAAAAGGAACTTGATATTCCCGTTTTTCATGACGACCAGCATGGTACTGCTATTATCAGCCTGGCAGGGCTTCTGAATGCCCTTGAAGTTACCGGTAAACGCATTGATAAAATCAAATTGGTGGTGAACGGAGCAGGGGCAGCAGCTGTTTCATGCACTAAACTGTACATGAAGCTTGGTGTGAAAAAGGAAAATGTTATCATGCTCGACAGCAAAGGAGTGTTGCGAAAAAACCGCACTGACCTGAACGAAAGCAAAAGAGAATTTGCACAGGACGTATCGTTCAGCACTCTGGCTGAAGCAATGAAAGGAGCCGATGTTTTCCTCGGTCTTTCAGTAGGAAAGGTTGTTACACAGGACATGATCCGTTCAATGGCGCCCAATCCGATTGTTTTTGCCATGGCCAACCCGGTGCCTGAAATATCATACGAAGAAGCTACCGAAGCAAGACCCGATGTAATTATGGCAACCGGACGATCCGATTATCCCAACCAGATAAACAACGTGCTTGGATTCCCCTTTATTTTCAGGGGAGCACTTGATGTAAAGGCCTCGGCTATCAATGATGAAATGAAAATTGCAGCAGCATACGCCCTGGCTTCCCTGGCCAAGGAAGAAGTACCCCCTTCTGTACTGGCTGCCTACCAATTGAATGAACTTAAATTCGGCCGCGACTACATTATTCCCAAACCCCTTGACCCAAGGCTTATTATCAAAGTAGCCCCGGCTGTTGCCAAAGCTGCTATGGAAACTGGTGTAGCCCGTGTACCCATTACCGACTGGGAGGCCTATCGCGAGACCCTGAAAACCCGCATGGAACATCTTCATAATTTTACCGGGCATTCTCCTGCATAACAAAAATTCTATTATCTCGGAAATCTTATTTCCTGTTGAAAGAATTGACTCATAAGTATTAGATTTTATATTTCACAGAACCTTTTGATTCTTAATTAATTATTTACCAACCAATTGTATGGCACCTTACGGGTGGAATACTAACTTGTTGCTGTAAGGTCATTTAGTGGAGACCCGATACATCGCTGGCGAAAAACGGATTGCAAAACTATTTCATTCCCACCATAGAACATTTTTTTTTGGTTATTTTCGTACCGTTCAAATCCCGGTTATGTTTGAATATATTGAAGGAAAAATTACCGATATTAACCCTGCCTACGCAGTTATTGAAACAGGACAGATCGGCTGGCTGGTCAATATAACCCTTTCAACCTTTTCAAAATTGCAGGGATTGGAAACTGCGCGGCTTTATCTTCAGCAGATCATCAGGGAAGATGCCCATTTGCTGTACGGTTTTTATGATAAAGAGGAACGGGAGATGTTCAGGCACCTGATCAGTGTTTCGGGAATAGGAGCCGCAACGGCACGGCTTGTATTGTCTTCGCTCAGCGCCTCCGAACTGAAGCAGGCTATTCTTACAGCCAATATTGGCACACTGAAATCGGTGAAAGGAATCGGCCAAAAATCGGCGGAAAGACTTATTGTGGAACTACGCGATAAGCTTGGGAAGATTGCTTCTTCGGAAGACTTTTTGGTTACCAGAGACAATAGACTGCGTGAAGAAGCGTTTACTGCATTGGTGACATTAGGTTTTCCCCGGACTGCCGTCGAGAAGGTTCTTGATAAAATACAACGCTCCCATCCGGAAAAAACCGGTACGGTAGAGGAACTGATAAAACAGGCTCTCCGGGAATTGTAATGAAAGATACGGAACATTGAAGCGTATTTATCTGAAAATATATTTGGTTCTTCTGGCCGGAAGCTTTTTTGTACTTCTTACATCCTGGCTTCCGGTACCAGCTACACAGCCTGTGCAAAGCTTTCAGTTACAGATTCAAGATAGTACAGCGCGTGACACAGGCCTTCGTTTCAGATACCCTCCCCTGCCTCTGTATCCTCTTGGTACACTGGCCCAGCCGAGAGGTCCCTATCTCAAATATCCTTCCAACATACGGACCGAAATTGAATACAATCCTGTTACACGGCAATACGAATTCAAACAGAAAATCGGCAGCATTGCCCTTCTTCCTCCTTCCATTGCTTCGCTTGATGAGTACCGGACCAACGAACTGAATAACTCCGTGCGTAATTACTGGTACCAGCGAGCCAGTAACAATGCCCTCTCGGGAGCCGGTTTCGTTCCCCGCTTTAACATAGGAGGAGAAGCCTTCGACAAAGTATTTGGAAGCAATGTTATCAACATTGTTCCCCAGGGTTCCGCCGAACTTATTTTCGGTTTCAATATGTCGCGTGTCGATAACCCCACCCTTTCGGAGAAACTACGAAAAACACCTTCCTTCAATTTCGATGAAAAAATACAAATGAACGTAACAGGTTCCATCGGTGACAAACTGCAGCTGGGTGTAAACTACAACACCGAAGCGACCTTTGATTTTGAGAACAAAACCAAACTTGAATGGAAAGGGGAAGAAGACGATATCATCAAAAAAGTGGAAGCAGGCAATGTAACATTGCCGCTCAGCGGATCACTGATCACAGGAAGCCAGAGCCTTTTTGGCCTCAAAACGGAAATGCAGTTTGGTAAACTCACGGTTACCAGTGTTTTTTCCCAGCAAAAGGGTGAAACATCCGTCATGGAGGTGAAGGGAGGAGCACAGCTCAGCGAATACGAAATCACCGCCGATAACTACGAAGCCAACAAGCACTTCTTTATCTCTCAGTATTTCCGGGATCATTACGATGAAGCGCTTGCCACCCTGCCCGTAATCAATTCCCCTATTAATATTACCCGCATTGAAGTATGGGTAACCAATAAAACAAATAATTTCGAAAACTCACGTAATATCATTGCCTTTGCAGATCTTGGGGAACCTGATCCCCAGTTCACCAATTCATACTGGAATATCACCCCTGGTAGTCGCTTCCCTGCCAACGAAAGCAATAATCTCTACCAGACCATCTCCGATCAGGGCAGTGTCATTCGTAATCTGAGCAGTGCGGCTAACTATCTGAATTCACTTCTTCCCTACGGAATTGTAAACGGGCAGGATTATGAAAAGATAGAAAACGCAAGGCTTTTGACAGAAAGAGAATATACTTTCAACGAAAAATTGGGTTATATCTCATTGAATTATGCGCTGAATGCTGATGAAGTACTTGCCGTTGCCTACGAATATACCATGAACGGTCAGGTTTACCGGGTAGGAGAGTTCTCCACCGGAGGCATTGCAGCTCCCCAGGCGCTGGTTGTAAAGCTGCTGAAAGCGACCAATCTGAGCCCGAAGCTGCCTACCTGGCGACTCATGATGAAAAACATTTACAACATTGGTGCCTACCAGATGAACCGTCAGGACTTTACCCTGAATGTCCTGTATCAGGACGACAAGACCGGCAATGCTCTCAACTATATTCCCGAAGGGAAAATTGCCAATAAAATCCTGCTGAAAGTTCTGCATCTCGATAACCTCAACTCCCAGCTCGATCCTTCGCCCGACGGAGTCTTTGATTTTATCGAAGGCATTACGGTGAATTCCTCCACCGGCCGTATTATTTTCCCGGTTGTTGAACCCTTCGGACGGTATCTCGAAAAACAATTTGGTGATGATCCCGTGGACAAAGCGATTGCCAAAAAATACGTCTTTAAAGAACTTTATGATTCCACACAAACCCGTGCCCGCCAGATTGCTGAAAAAAACAAATTCCAGCTGCAGGGTACCTATAAATCTTCCTCCGGTTCGGAGATACCGTTGAATGCAATGAATGTCCCTCCTGGTTCGGTTGTTGTTACCGCAGGTGGAATTAAACTCCAGGAAAATATTGATTACACGGTAGATTATACTCTTGGGCGTGTTAAAATTCTAAACCAGGGTCTCCTTCAGAGCGGAACTCCCATCAGAGTTTCACTGGAAAACCAGAGCATGTTTGCCATCCAGACAAAAACTCTGATAGGGTCACATTTCGACTATAAAGTTTCTGATGATCTGAACATAGGAGCCACGGTTCTGCATCTTACCGAAAGACCTTTAACCCAGAAAGTAAATATCGGAGATGAGCCGATTTCAAACACCATCTGGGGAATGAACGGAAGCTGGCGCACCCGCCCACAGCTCCTTACCACACTGGTAGACAAACTGCCATTTATTCAGACCAAGGAACCCAGCTCCCTTGTTGTGGAAGGCGAATTTGCCAATCTCATTCCCGGTTCAAACCGTGCCATTGGAAAAGGAGGGGTATCCTACATTGATGATTTTGAAGGAAGCCAGACCAGTATTGAACTCAAATCCTATCCTGCCTGGCACCTGGCCAGCACGCCACAGGGTCAGCCGGATCTCTTCCCGGAAGGATCTTATATCAACGACCTCCGGTTTGGCATGAACCGCGCCAAGCTGGCCTGGTATGTAATTGATCCCCTCTTCCTCAGAAACACTTCCCTCACGCCCTCGCACCTTTCAGCCGATGACAAATCAAGCCATTTCGTACGAGAAGTTTTCGAAAAGGAAATCTGGCCAAACAAGGAAAGCCCCAACAATATTCCCACCAATATTCCTGTGCTGAACCTGGCCTTTTACCCTGATGAAAAGGGACCTTACAACTATGATGCTTCCCCTACGAATGTTTCGGCAGGAATCAACCGTTTTGGCCGGCTAAAAGATCCCGCCACACGCTGGGGAGGTATTATGAGAGAAATTCAAACCAACGACTTTGAAGCCGCCAACGTGGAGTATATCGAATTCTGGCTGATGGATCCCTTTGTGGAATGGAACGAAAACAATCCGGGGGGAGATCTCTTCTTCAACCTGGGAAATGTTTCGGAAGACGTTCTTCGCGACGGGCGGAAAGGATTCGAGAATGGACTGCCTACTCCCCGTGATCCGGCTAAGGGGGTGGATACCACTGCCTGGGGCCTTGTTCCTCAGGCACAATCTCTTGTCAATGCTTTCGACAACGATCCCGCCTCCCGCAAAGCACAGGACATCGGCCTTGACGGTCTGAACGATGAAAAGGAAAAAGACTTTTTCTTCTCGCGCGACTCCTCCTACCTTCGGCAGATTGATCAGCTGCATGCACTCGGGCAGCTCTCCGATTCGGCCTATCAGGCCCTCTGGACCGACCCATCCTCCGATGATTACCATTATTACAGGGGCCCTGATTACGATCAGGAACGGGTGAGCATTCTCGACCGGTATAAAAAGTACAACGGGCTCGAAGGAAATTCCCCCACCTCTGACCAGACCAATCTGCCCTATCCAACCGCCGAAAGCACGCTACCCGACGTGGAGGATATTAACCGCGACAACACTCTGAGCGATGCCGAAAGCTATTACCAGTACCATGTGGAATTGCGTAAGGATAAAATGGTTGTTGGTGAGAATTTTATTACCGACAAGGTCACTACCACGGTCACCCTCGAAAACGGGAAGCGAAGCACAATCAACTGGTATCAGTTTAAGGTTCCCATTTCGGATTATGAGAAGGTTGTGGGCTCCATTCAGGACTTTAAGTCCATCCGTTTTATGCGGATGTTTGTAAAGAATTTCCAGGCTCCGGTTATACTTCGTTTTGCAACATTGGAACTTAAACGCGGTGAATGGAGAAAATATAGTTTCCCTCTTCTGGAAGCAAATGAAAATCTATCAGGAGGGGAGCCAACAGGATCACTTGATATTTCCGCAGTGAACATTGAGGAAAATTCAAGCAAAACTCCTGTGAATTATGTTCTTCCCCCCGGAATCAACAGGGTAATTGATCCCACCAACCCCCAGTTGCGTCAGTTAAACGAGCAAGCTATGGTACTGAAAGTCAGCGACCTTGCTGATGGGGACGCCCGCGCCGCCTTCCGCAATGTGGAACTTGACATACGACAGTACCGCCGTATCCGCATGGAAGTGCACGGAGAAGCTATTCCGGGATATAACCTGAAAGACGGTGATCTTACCGTATTTATCAGGCTTGGTACTGATTATAAAAACAACTACTACGAATATGAAGTACCGCTTCATGTTACTCCCCCTGCTCCGCCCGGTGGATATAACAATGACAGCGACCGCGACCGTCTCATTGTATGGCCTGCCGAAAACCGGATTAACATCCCGCTTGATTTGTTCACCAAAGCCAAACTGGCCCGCAATGAAGAAATGAACAAACCGGGATCCGGAATCTCAACCCTGACCCGTTTCCCATACACCGACGGGAAGAATACCGTTTACATCTCCGGAAATCCCAATTTGAGCAATGTGAGGATCATCATGATCGGAATCCGCAATCCGGCTGATAGCCGCAATGGTTTTGAAAATGACGGTATGTCAAAGTCGGCCGAAGTATGGGTGAATGAACTTCGCCTAACCGATTTCAACGACCAGGGTGGTTGGGCTGCTAATGCCCGTGCATCAGCCAAACTGGCCGACCTGGGTACGGTAACCCTGGCTGGCTCAACCAGTACCCCCGGTTTTGGAAGCATCGAGAAGAAAGTGGCCCAGCGATCTACAGAACAAATCAATTCGTACGATCTTTCCACCAACCTGGAACTCGGAAAATTCTTTCCCGAAAAAGCCAATATCAATATCCCCTTCTTCATGGGATATTCCGAAACATTTGTCAATCCTCAGTATAACCCCCTCGATCCTGATATCCTGTTCAAGGTAGCCCTTGATGCCGCGCGAACAAGGCACGACCGGGATTCCATCCGCCGGCTCGCGCAAGACTATACCCGGCGACAGAGTATCAACTTCACCAACGTACGTTTTGGAAAAGTCAAGGCAAAACAAAAACCATGGAGTCCCTCAAACTTCACTCTGAGCTATTCCTTTAGCGAAGAGCTTAACCGCGATATCCGCACGGAAACAGATCTTGAGAAACGCTATCTGGCAGCTTTGAACTACAATTACACCATACGGCCAAAAAATATTGCCCCCTTCAGCAAAATCAAATTCCTCAAATCCCCTGCCCTTAGCCTTATCCGTGATTTCAACTTCTATTACCTGCCTTCTTCCGTTTCAATACGCACCGATATAAACCGTATTTACGGATACACAAAACTGCGAAACATTGACCACCCTGCATTCAGGATCGACTCTACCGTATACAAGGACTTCCTCTGGAACCGATACTACGACGTTAAATTTGACCTCACACGCTCCCTCAAGATGGACTTCTCGGCAACCAACATTGCCCGTATTGACGAGCCTGATGGTGCTGTTGACCGTCGTTATCGCGATTCCTATGAAGCATGGCGCGATTCGGTGTGGAAAAATATCCGCAACCTTGGAAGAACCACCAATTATCATCATATCATCAACCTGACCTATGCCCTGCCATTGAATAAGATACCAATCCTTAACTGGACAAGCCACAGTATCCGTTACGGTATTACCTACGGATGGGACGCCGGCCCTATTACACCCGATACCATCCGTCTGGGGAATATTATCAATAACTCTAGGAAGATTGATGTCAGCGGCCAGTATAACCTGAACAATCTGTACAACAAAGTCAGCTTCCTCAAAAAGCTCAACGAATCGGGCAAACCTCCACCACGCGGCCAACAAGCACAGAAAAAATACAAAACGGCCACCTTCGAAAAATTCATACCTCAGCTTAAGGCAGGTATTCCGCGGTCCATCTTCCATCAAATGGGGACAGAAGACGTAAAAGTGAAAGTACTGGATAAAAACAAGCAGGAACTGCCGATAAAAACGGAAATTGCCAGCCGCGACAGGATTGTTGTCAGCAGTGATTCCACCTATGAAAGTGTGACGGTTCTCGTGGAGGGCCAGGTGGAAGACAAAGGAAGTCCTTTTGTTATCTTTCTTCAGGGATTGGGGAGAGCCTTGCTGGGCGTGAAAACCATCTCCCTTACCTGGAGCCTGGGCGAAGGAACCACCCTCCCCGGATATATGCCCGGCTCCGACTGGTTTGGCACGAAAAGCTTCGGTGGCTCCCTTGCTCCGGGAATACCGTTTATTCTGGGGAATCAGGACCCAAACTTCGCCCTGGAAGCCGCACAAAAAGGATGGCTTACGTCTGATCCCCGGCTCAGCCAGCCTTTCCTCATGAGCCGAACTGAAACATTTAACCTCCGCAGCAATGTCGAGCCTGTACAGGGAATGAAAATTGACCTCATGGCCAACCGGCAATTCAGCCGCAATATGAGTGTATATTACGGTTATTCCGAACAAGACGGATGGAATTTTACAAGAGGGCAGATGATAACAGGAAATTTCACCATGTCAACCATAACCTGGCGAACAGCTTTCGAACCCATCAGCGTGAAAAAAGGGTATCGCAGTGATGCCTTTGACCGGCTTCGGCTGAATACGGTTGTTATTTCCGCACGGCTTTCCCGACAAAGAGAAGAGCGAAGAAATGCTTCCAGCCCTGATTACAGCGACCTCGGCATCCCTGATCCAAACCAGAAAACCGGCGAATATTATAACGGTTACGGGTTAACTTCTCAGGAAGTTCTTATACCGGCCTTTTTCGCCGCTTATACCGGCCGAAGCCCAAACAAAGTGGAACTCACACCTTTCCCTTCTCTCCTCTCGGTTCTTCCCAACTGGCGGATCAATTATGAGGGTCTTTCCAAAATTGCTTTTTTACAGCGTTATTTCCGTAGCATTAATATTACCCACAGCTACCGGTCAACGTACAATGTCAGTGCCTACACCAATAACCTTTTATACAATCCGGATGAGGCCGATGGACTGAGCTATGTCATGGATGCCCAGAACAACTTTGTTCCGCGGTTTGATGTGGGGTCCGTGTCAGTAAATGAACAGTTAAGCCCTCTCCTGGGGATTGACATAACCTGGCAAACAAACCTTACCACACGTTTTGACTGGAAAAAAAGCCGCACGGCTTCTCTCAGCCTTGCCAACAATCAGGTAATGGAAATGACTACCGGAGAACTGAGCATTGGCGCCGGATACCGCTTCGACAACGTCCAGATTACCATCACCCCTCCCGGGGGAACACAAAAAAACCTTAAAAGCGATCTGAACCTGAAAGCCGATTTTTCTATTCGTGACAACAAAACTATTCTGCGCAAACTGGTTGAAGACAGAAATGACATAACAGCCGGTCAAAGGGCTATCGCCATCAAGCTTTCAGCCGACTATATGCTGGGACCGAATTTCAATCTACGCTTTTTCTACGACCGCATGATCAACAGGCCCTATGTTTCTTCTTCTTTTGACACATACAATACTAATATAGGCTTCAGTCTCACTTTCAGTTTATCGCCACAGGCTGCTCAACGATAGGTTGGAAATCGGATTTAAATTGTAATTTTGGCACCAGAACAGTTTCAAATTTTAATTTATTTCATATGCAGGTACCCTCTGATCTTAAGTACACAAAGGATCATGAATGGATCCGGGTTGAAGGCAACCAGGGCGTGGTAGGAATTACAGACTATGCCCAGAAAGAACTTGGTGACATTGTATTTATCGAAATCGAAACCCAGGGAGAAAAACTTGGGAAAGAAGACGTTTTCGGAACCATCGAAGCGGTTAAAACAGTATCTGACATGTTTATGCCTGTTTCCGGAACGGTTCTGGAAATCAACCCCAAACTGGAAAGTTCTCCCGACATTGTCAACAAGGATCCTTTCGGAGAAGGCTGGATGATTAAAGTTTCCATCGATGACCCTTCCGAGCTTGACACCCTGCTGGATGCCGAAGGGTATAAAAAACTGATCAACGCCTGATTACAATACAGGCTTGACTTCTGTTTCCGAAAAGGCCTCGATCATATCGCCTACCTTGATATCATTGAAATTCTGGATACCAAGGCCGCATTCCATGCCATTGGTAACTTCTTTGACATCTTCCTTGTACCGTTTGAGAGAGGCCAGTTCACCGGTGTAAACCACAATACCGTCGCGTATTACCCGCACCTTTGAGTTGCGGATTATTTTCCCTTCCCGGACAATACACCCGGCAACAGTACCTACTTTCGAAACCTTGAACGTTTCAAGAACTTCAGCTGTACCAAGGATTTCTTCTTTCATTTCAGGTGAAAGCATACCGGCAATAGCATCCTTGATTTCGTTGATGGCATCGTAGATAATGGAGTAAAGCCGGATATCAATTTGTTCTTTCTCTGCCAGTTTGCGGGCGCTGAAAGAAGGTCGCACCTGGAAACCAACAATAATGGCATTTGAAGCAGCGGCCAGCAGGATATCTGATTCCGAAATCTGACCCACCGCTTTATGAATTACATTTACCTGTACTTGGGGTGTTGACAATTTGATAAGGGAATCGGACAGAGCTTCCACGGAACCGTCTACATCGCCCTTGACAATAATATTCAACTCTTTGAAATTTCCTATTGCTATACGGCGACCGATTTCATCAAGAGTAATATGCTTCTGGGTTCGCATACCCTGTTCCCGCTGAAGCTGTTCGCGACGGGTTGCAATTTCCTTCACTTCCCGCTCATCGGTCATAACCACAAACTTTTCTCCTGCCTGCGGGGCTCCGTTCAATCCAAGAATCACGGCAGGCATGGAAGGACCTGCCTGGTCAATCCGCTTACCGCGCTCATTGAAAAGTGCCTTCACATGGCCATAGTGATAGCCGGCCAGAAGAAGATCACCGGGCTTAAGGGTTCCGTCAGCCACCAGTACCGTGGCTACATATCCGCGGCCTTTGTCCAGGGCCGATTCAATAACGGTACCCCTGGCTCGTTTGTTCGGATTTGCCTTAAGATCAAGCATCTCGGCTTCAAGGAGAACCTTTTCCAGCAGCAGTTCAACATTTTTACCTTCCTTGGCTGAAATTTCCTGGCTCTGGTATTTCCCACCCCAATCTTCCACCAGCAGGTTCATCTTGGCAAGATCCTCTTTGATTTTTTCAGGATTTGCCGTGGGTTTGTCGATCTTGTTGATAGCAAATACCATGGGAACACCAGCCGCCTGAGCATGATTGATGGCTTCCACCGTTTGAGGCATTACCCCGTCGTCGGCTGCAATCACAATAATTGCCACGTCAGTGATACTGGCTCCACGTGCACGCATGGCCGTAAAAGCCTCGTGCCCTGGTGTGTCAAGGAAGGTGATCATCCTTCCGTCTTCAAGTGTTACACTGTATGCTCCGATGTGCTGGGTAATTCCACCCGCTTCACCTGCAATTACGTTTGTTTTTCTGATATAGTCAAGCAGTTTCGTCTTCCCATGGTCAACATGTCCCATGACAGTCACTATTGGAGGCCGCGGAACCAGCTGAGACGGATCATCCTCTTCTTCCTCTACCAGTTCTTCCACGCTGGGCACAACAAATTCTACCTTATAATTGAATTCATCGGCCACGAGCGCAAGGTGTTCTGCATCCAACCTCTGGTTGATAGATACAATCAACCCAAGGTTCATGCAAACCTGGATTACATCCACCACCGGAACATTCATCAGGCTGGCCAACTCATTCACCGTAACAAATTCGGTAACACGAAGAATTTTCGATTCAGCTTCCTGCTTTTCAAGGTCTGCCATTTCCTTAAGCCGCAGTTCTTCTCTTTTTTCACGCCTGTACCGGGAGGCTTTGGACTTCCCTTTGGCAGTGAGGCGTGCAAGCGTATCCTTGATCTGTCGCTGCACGTCATCTTCATCTATTTCAGGCCGCACAGGACTTGGCTTTTGAACCCCTTTCCGTGCGCCTTTTTTCCCAAGATACTCATCTATTTCCTGCAACTCCCTGTTTTTCTGTTCAGCCAGAGTGGGCGTTTCCACCTTAATGCGCTTCCGCTTCTTCTTTCTTCTCTCAAATACATCACTCGAGGAAGCAACCGGCTTTTTCTTTTCCTTTTCCAGTGCCGAAAGATCAATCTTACCTACCACGGTTGGTCCTGTCAGCTTTTCAACTTTCGGCCGGATGAAATTTTCATCTTCTTCCGGAACTTCCACTTCCATCTCCGCTTCAGCAGGAATCTCTTCATTGATTTCAGGCACTTGCGTTTCCTGCACAACTGGTTCTTTCTCAACCATGGTTTCTGCGCCGGCTGGTGTTTCTTCCGCTACTTTCTCCTTAGCAGCTTTGCCAGCAGGCTTGTTGATCTTCTCAATATCAATCTTTCCTACCACTTTGATTTCCGGTTCCGGAACAATGGTTGGTATTTCCTCCACAACGGGTTCTGCTTCTTTTTTCTTTTTGCCTTTTTTGGGTACAGTCTCCTCTTCAGGTTTAACAGCAGCCGCTTTTTCTTCGGGAATTTCTTTCTCCTTCACTTCAACAGGAGTATCAGCCGGTTTTTCTTCTATTGCCAGCTTTTTCTTTTCGATTTTTTCCAGATCAATTTTCCCGAGAATCTTGGGCTCTTCTATTTTCTTCTTCAGGGTATCGGCCGAAGTTTCAAGCGGACGCACCTTGCCGGTGGTCACATCCTTGATGCGGATTCCTTCTTCCTCTTCTTCCGTTTCAGTAAGTTCTGATTCTTCTTTCTGAATATCATTGATGGTAACCGAGACCTGTCCTTTTGGAATCGTTCTCAGGTGCAGCTTTTCCGATTCTTTTTTGATGGTTTTTTCCGTACTGAATTCTTTCTGAAGAAGGTCATATTCCTCAGGCGTTACCTTCGAATTTGGATCCGGATTAAGGGTATAGCCTTTCTTCTTCAGAAATTCCACCATGGTGGAAATTCCGACGTTTAACTCGCGGGCCAGCTTACTTAATCGTACCGTTTTGGTTTCTGACATAGGCCGAAAATAATCACAATTTTTAAAGTTCCTGCAATGTTAACAAGATTTACCGAGCTCTGTGTTTCGTAAAGTCAAATTTTATTCAAATTCTGCCTTTAGTATTTTTCGCACTTCACGAACCGTTTCTTCCTCAAGATCGGTTCGTTTTACAAGGTCTTCCACCGAAAGGCTGAGAACACTTTTTGCCGTGTCACATCCAATGGCTTTCAGTTCATCAAGAATCCAGCCGTCAATTTCATCAGCAAATTCATCGAGGTTTACATCTTCATCTTCTTCTGTTCCGGCTTCACGGTACACGTCAATTTCATATCCGGTAAGCTGGCTAGCCAGTTTGATGTTTAAACCGCCCTTGCCAATCGCCAGGCTAACTTCCTTAGGTTCAAGATACACCTCCGCACGCTTGTTTTCCTGGTCCAGCTTAATCGACTTGATTTTGGCAGGGCTCAGGGCACGCTGAATGAACAGCTGCTGATTGGTGGTATAATTAATTACGTCGATGTTTTCGTTACGCAATTCCCTCACAATTCCGTGAATCCGTGAACCCTTCATTCCTACGCAAGCACCTACCGGATCTATACGTTCATCATACGATTCCACAGCCACTTTTGCTCTTTCACCAGGAACCCTTACTATCTTTTTAATGGTAATCAAACCGTCAAAAATCTCCGGGACTTCCTGTTCAAAAAGCCTTTCGAGAAATACCGGTGAGGTACGGCTTAGGATTACCATCGGATTGTTATTTTTCATTTCAACCTTTATGACAACTGCCCTGATGGTATCCCCTTTCCGAAAATGATCAGAAGGAATCTGTTCGCTGCGCGGAAGAATCAGTTCGTTTCCTTCATCATCCAGAACAAGAATCTCCTTTTTCCATACCTGGTATACTTCGCCTGTAACAATATCACCGATCCGGTCACGGTATTTATTGAAAATATTGCTCTTCTCCAAATCCATGATGCGGGCACTGAGATTCTGGCGAAGGGCAAGAACTGCCCGCCGGCCAAAATCACTCATCTTCACTTCCTGGCTGATGTCTTCTCCCAGTTCAATATCGTCAACAATTTTTCTTGCCTCACTGAGAGGAATTTCGGTAACCGGATCAGAAAACTCAGCATCATCAACAACACGACGATTGTGAAGAATCTGAAAATCTCCCTTGTCGATGTTTATGATAATGTCGAAATTATCGGCTGTACCGTATCGTTTCTCGAGCATGGACCGGAATACGTCTTCCAGAACGCTCATCATGGTAACCCGGTCGATGTTTTTCAGTTCCTTGAATTCCGAAAATGTTTCCAGCAGATTCAGATTTTCCATATAGCAATATTCGTTGTTTATTTAAATGAAATAATAACTTTCCCCTGTTTAATTTCTTCCCATCCAAGGGAAACAATACCTGATCCTTTTCCTTCTGAATTTTTCTTTTTCCCGTCCGGAATTTCTTGTTCCAGAATGATCCCTTCCTCCGATACTTCCCTGAGGGTGCCGGTGAGCTGTTTACCGGTCAGCAATTCAATCTGCATTTTTCTGCCACGGTGCTTAAGGTACTGTTCCCTAATTTTCAGAGGTTGATCAGCACCAGGCGAACTAACCTCCAGATGAAAAACTTCGGATTCCCTGTCAAGACGTTCCTCTACATATCGGTTCACCAGGACACAATCATCAATGGTTACCCCTTTGATACTGTCAATAACAATAGTAATCCTGTTCTGTGGCGTGATATGTACATCCACCAGCAGGAGCTGATTGTCTCTGATGACAGGTTCCAGAATCTCTTTCAGGTATGTTTCCTGAATCATAAATAAATAATAAAATAGGGGACTCAGGTCCCCTTTCGCAATTCGTCCGTTTCAAATCCGGTGCAAATATACAAAAAAATATTATTTCCGCATGTTAAAACGGAAGATCATCCTCCTTTGGCGAAAGATCAGCCGGTTCCATAAACGGAGGAGGAGCATTTTCGGGTGATTCAGGCTGGGTACCTGCCGGTTCAATCCGGTATGCTCTGGCATCGGTGTACCAGCGTCCGTTGTACTCACGCGATTCGAGACTGAACTGCACTTTTACCATGGCCCCTTTCTCAAGGTTCTTCAAATCATTTATTTTTTCACCCCAAAGCGAGAAACAAACTTTCTTGGAAAACTGGTCTGCTGTTTCAATTACAAATTCCTGTTTCTGCCAGGGCCCATTTTTGCCCTGCCCCGTTTGTATCTGTAATACCTGAAAAATTTTACCCGTAAGTTCCATTTTCTGTGGAGATTTTATGCAAAGTAATAATTATTTTTCGTAACATATTCAGGTGGCTTGAACCGATATGCTTTTTCTGTTCGTTAGAACTTCTTTCTCAGACAGGAAATATTCCGTATGCCATCTTTGCGACTTTCCTTCTGAGAACCTATATTTGTGAAAGAATTTATTTCTTGGATGACAAAAAAGTATTTCCGGCACGAAGCAGCCAAACAGGTTGCTGCCCTGCTGCAATATGAGTCATATATTGCTACCCTTGCGCTTCTGGGCCTTTTGATTAATACGCTCGACAGTAACTACGGGAGTTACCTTATCACAGTTGCTCTGAGCACCCTGGCTGTTTTGTACCTGTTTAAAGCATATATTTCTCCCGATGATAAAAAAGCCACTGCCTGGGAACACTTTATTGCCAAACTGACCATGCTTTCCTCATCGGTAGTTGTGATCGGAATTATTTTTCTGCTTTTCCGTTGGCCAGGCGATATACCCCTGCTACTGACCGGAGGTTCCGCTCTATTTCTTGCACTCCCATTTCAGGTCCATTATGTAACAAGCCGTCCCGATACAAAAGTGATCGAAGGATCGATGATTCTCCGCACAGTATTACTACTATCCACCGTGATAATACTTTTTTTCTGGTCAAGCGGAATTATAGGAAAGTAACCCATTTTCATTCCGGAAGGCTATGTGCAACGATTTATTCCGCAACCATTCCTGTGTTAAAACCTGAAAGTCCGTGATGTATAGCTGGCTATGCAGAGCATCGGCTGCTGGAAAAAGCTATGACCTCAGAACAGATGCCTGAATAAATGGAAAGAGACTCTGAAAAAGAAGTTATTTTTGGGCCATGGAACAATGTGAAAACCATTTGCTCGAAAAAGCCCTTTCGGGGGAATTTCTGACCGCCGAAGAAGGAGAATATCTGTTCAATGCAGAGCCTCTTGCCCGGCTTATGGCAGCGGCACATAGTATGCGGCAAAAACTCGTACCCGGAAATGAAGTGGGTTGGATCATTGACAGAAATATCAACATCACCAATGTATGTATTTCAGGATGCCGGTTCTGTAACTTCAGCAGAAAACCGGGTGATCCCGGGACCTATATAACCACTCAGGAAGAATACGATGCAAAAATTGCAGAGCTTTTTGCCATGGGTGGGAAGCAGATTCTTCTTCAGGGAGGTATGCATCCCGAGCTCGGGCTTGATTTCTATACAACGTTGTTTAAGCATCTGAAGAGCAAATGGCCTGCCTTGCAACTACATGCTCTTGGCCCTCCTGAAATTGTTCACCTTTCCCGTATGGAGGGTCTGACGTACCGCGAAGTGCTTGAAGAGCTTGTCAGAGCTGGCTTGGATAGCCTGCCGGGTGCCGGGGCGGAAATTCTTTCCGACCGTGTGCGGAAACTAGTATCTCCAGGCAAATGCTCAACCCGCGAATGGCTCGACGTGATGACCGAGGCACACCAGCTTAACCTGCCTACCTCCGCTACCATGATGTTCGGCCATGCTGAAACCATCAGAGAACGCATGGAACATCTGGTAGGGCTCCGCGAAGTGCAGGCTATCAAACCCAAAGACAGCTGGGGTTTTGTAACTTTCGTCCCATGGACATTCCAGGATGAAGGAACCTTTCTGAAAGATAAGATGGGAATCAGAGGCAATGTTACTCCATCCGAATACATAAAGATGCTGGCCATCAGCAGACTGATGCTTCCAAACATACGTCACATCCAGGCCAGCTGGCTAACGGTAGGTCCGGATACTGCTCAGCTTTGCCTTTATGCAGGAGCCGATGACCTGGGTTCAGTGATGATTGAAGAAAATGTTGTTTCTTCCGCAGGAGCACATTACCGGCTTTCACCTGAAGACCTTCAGAACCTTATCCTCTCTGCAGGTTTTGTACCAAGGTACCGAAACCAGAAATACGAAACTTCCAAATGGACTGTCTGAGTTATTACGGAAAAGCAAGGGTATAAGCAATGGCTTCCAACTGGAAGAGCCAGTTTCTTTTTTGCTGGTTAGGGGCAAAAACAAACCCATCCACTGTCACAATCCGCTTTCTGGCATGATCAACGGTGGTGACATTGATAAAAGGCCCGCCCATAAATCCTTTTTCGACCGTCCACAGCCCCGACAATTGGTAAAATACCTGATTCCCAAGCTTGTTTACATCAAACAAGGGATCCAGGATTTTTTCAGTAGTCATATAGGAACCGGGATCTTTGCCCGGCACATTCCGCCGGAGGATCTCATTTCTTTTGGCCAGCAGCGCCTGCTTGCTGAGCTGAAGGGTATCTTGGTATGGGTACGTCCAGATGAGTAAACCAAGAATATTGTCTCCCCGCATTTGCTCTATCCATACAAAATTGCCGGTATCAACCTGAATGGCAAATCCCTGCGGTATGGCCAGCGTAAGGGAATGATTTTTCAACAATTTATCATGAATATTCTTATCGTAATATTTTCTGTTCAGTTCAACAGTGCGCAACCGTTCTGTATTGAGGATGCTGTTGACAATTTTCTCATTGTTCTGCACCAGGAGGTCGATAATACCCGCCTGATTGGGTGCCTGCAGTTCGTAAATAAGTTGGGTTTTCGCCGATACATCCCGGCTCAGTAAAAGCCGGGACTTATCGTATTGATTCCCAATACTGACAATAACTACATTGCGATAAGTTTGAAAAATTCCTTTGAATCCATCAGGCGGCACATGGCGAAGGGTAAGAATTGGCTCCCTCTGGGGAAAATACGGAATGGGATAAGCCAGAAGGGAACGCATGGTATCACCAAGAACTCCTTCCCACTGATATTTGGGCATAACTACCAGAACATCATAGGCGGTTCCTGCAACTGAAGGCAGCATGGGACGCTGATTTTCCGCGCAACCGGAAAGGAGGAACAGGAAAAACGAAACCTGGCTCAGAATTGATAAACTTCTCTTCATGGCAAAAAGTTTTAAGCTTCAATAAAAGTACAACTAATTCATAAGAGGCTGGGCACGTCACCTGCATTTTTAACAGAAAATAACATCCATCCGCTAGGGATCCTGATGTTTTCTATTGCCGTACTGTTGCTCGCTGTCGGAAAATAAAAAACCCCCCAATGCTTGCAGAAAGCGTTGGCAGGGTTATACATTTTTTTGTGTATCAGGGCTTTTCTATGGGTTTCTTTTCAGAATCGGAATTTTCTTCCTCCAGTTTAGAGGCTTTTTTAAATTCCCTGATTCCTTCACCTAAACCCTTCATGAGCTCAGGAATTTTGCGACCTCCAAAAAGAAGCAGAATGATTGCTACAATGAGGATCACCTGTCCTGGCCCGATCACACCCAGCAAAATAAAAGGATTCATAAAATTCACTTTTAAAACGTCCTACAAAAGTACAAAATAAATTTCGATTTTTTATTTAATGTGCCGTTTCATGCCGGTATAAATTCCTGAAAATAATTGGTTTTACCTGAAGAGCTTGATAATATCATTTAGGTTTGCGTAGAGGATGAGGGCAAGGAGAAGGCTCATCCCGACAATCTGGGCATATTCGAGAAACTTGTCTCCCGGCTTCTTCCCTGTTACGATTTCATAAAGTAAAAACAGAACATGCCCTCCATCGAGAGCCGGAATGGGGAGTATGTTCATGATAGCCAGAATGATGGAAAGAAAAGCTGTCATCGACCAGAATGCCTGCCAGTCCCACTGACCGGGGAAAATACTTCCAATAGTAATAAATCCGCCTAACGACTCGTATCCCTTTGTTTTTCGAGAAAAAATCAATTTGAACTGACGGATATAATCAATGCTTGTCTGATATCCTTTCTGTATTCCGGCCGGAATGGCGGCAAAAAAACCGTACCGCAGATGTTTGATCTGGAAGAAGCGACTCAGGTCTCCAACGGGATAAATACCCAGTAGACCTGTCTCCGGCACTCTTAAACGAATGTCAACAGGACTTCCCTTGCGGATAACGGTAACCGTAACGCTGTCGCCTTTGTGCCTGGAAAAAGCCGACCTGAATTCATCAAAGAAGATGGTGACTTCTCCGTTGACCGCTACCAGACTGTCTTCTTTCTGAAATCCAGCCTCCCGGGCAACAGAGTTTTTGGTAAAATCGCCAACAACAAAAGGTATGCGAACATCCACAAATCGGGGTTTCTTCAGCAGAACCGAAACCAGGGTATCTGGAACGGAAATTGTCAGCATCTGACTGTCCCGCATAACCTGAATCGTTCTGGCATCCTCCAGGGCAATAATCTTGACTATATCGTGAAAGTCCTCAACCGGTTTATTGTCAATGGCAACAATATGATCCCCGTTCTGAAGGCCAATCTGCAAAGCCAGTGAATCGGCCATAATTCCGTACTTCGCATTTTGTGCCGGCAGGTAATCTTCCCCCCACACGTACAAAACGCTTATATAAATGACAAAAGCCAGTAAAAAATTTACCAGCACTCCCCCCAGCATAATGAACAATCGTTGCCATGCAGGTTTTGAGCGAAACTCCCAGGGCTGCGGTGGTTGTTTAAGCTGCTCCTTGTCAAGCGATTCATCGATCATACCGGCTATTTTCACATAACCGCCCAGAGGCAGCCAGCCAATACCGTATTCCGTCTCTCCCCGCTTAACCTTGAACAGGCTAAACCATGGATTAAAGAATAAATAGAATTTTTCAACCCTGGTCCTGAAAATTTTTGCAAAAACAAAATGCCCTGCTTCATGCAGGATTACAAGGATTGAAATCGCAAGCAGAAATTGAATTATCTTGATTACTATTTCCATGGAATGAAGTTTATATAAATACTCGTGCTATTTCCCGTGCGAGCCTGTCGGAACGCTGGTAATCGTCAAGATCAGGAGCAGCAATATATTCAGATTTTTCCAATGTGCGGCTGATAATTGCAGGAATTTTTGTGAAGGGAATTTTCCTTTCGATAAAAGCTTCAACCGCAACCTCATTGGCGGCATTCATTATACAGGGCATATTCCCTCCCGCTTTCATGCAATCGAAAGCGATCTGTAAACAGGGAAATTTCTGTATATCAGGAGGTTCGAACTGCAGAGCCAGCGCTTTGCTAAAGTCCAGCCTTGGAAAATCGGATGGAATACGCGAAGGATATCCCAGAGCAAATAAAATGGGAAGCCGCATATCGGGCAGACCCATCTGGGCTTTAATGGAGCCATCACGAAACTGCACCATGGAATGAATAATGCTTTGTGGATGTATCACAACTTCAATCTGATCGGGAGACAACCCAAAAAGCCAACGGGCTTCAATAATTTCCAGTCCCTTGTTCATCAATGAAGCAGAATCGATCGTAATCTTTGCCCCCATACACCAGTTCGGATGCTGAAGGGCATCTTCCAGGGTTACTTCGTGCAGTTTATCGGCAGGCAGGTTCCGAAAGGGCCCTCCTGAAGCGGTTAGAATTATTTTTTCCGCTTTGTTTTCTTCCTCACCGATAAGACATTGAAAAATAGCCGAATGTTCCGAATCAACTGGAAGAATGGAAACATTCTGTTTCCGGGCAAGCCGGGTAACCAGTTCTCCCGCTGTAACCATCGTTTCTTTGTTGGCAAGGGCGATGTTTTTCCCTGCTTTAATAGCGCCAATTGTCGGTTCCAGCCCGGCATATCCTACCAGGGCTGAAAGAACGATTTCCGTCACGGGCAGGCTAACCGCTTCATTCAACCCTTCCTGACCTGAGAGGACCCTGATTCTATAGTCCTTCAAGGCATCCCTCACCTGTGGGTATTTCGCTTTATTGGCAACAACCACCATTTCGGGCTGGAATTCGATGGCTTGCTGGATGAGGAGGTCCGTCCGGTTGTTTGTTGAAAGAACATCCACCCTGAAAAGCTCCGGATTGGCTCTTATTACTTCCAGAGCCTGCGTTCCGATTGATCCGGTCGAACCAAGTATTGCTATATGTTTCACTGAAATCAGAACAGAATATATTCTTCCGGATTAACCGGAATACCATTATGCCAAAGTTCAAAGTGAAGATGGGGCCCTGAGGTATATTCTCCTGAGTTACCGACAATGGCAATTACTTCGCCTGCCTTTACCATATTGCCGGTTTGCTTGAGAAGTTCTGCATTGTGCTTGTAAACCGACACCAGATTATTGGGATGCTGAATAACAAGCAGATAGCCCGTCTCAATGGTCCAGGCCGAAAGAAGCACCGTCCCGCTCATCACCGATTTGATTCCTTCCCCCGGCTGGCATACGATATCGGTACCATAATGTCCCGTTTGGGGATCAAAAGAATTTGTTACAATACCCCTCACCGGAGGGTAAAACAACTGGCTTGCAAAGTTGGTGTTGACAGTAAAGGAAGGTGTTTCCTGCCGTGGAACCACACTGAACTTATCTTCCTCTTCCACTGCCTGCCGCAGCAAACTATCCTCAGGAGACCGATGAAAAGCATCAGGGGTAGCTGGTTCCACCTTCTGCTGAGAGGTATCGGAAGAAGATGGAGGTTTTCCCGAAAGTATATCACTAATAATCTGCAACTTCTGATCACGCAGGGCGATCTGGTATGAAAGGGAATCCAGTTGTTCGGCAGCCTTTAACGCCCTAAGCCGCATCTCTTCCGTCGGATATCCCGGAATCAGTTCTCTTACCGATGTATAAGCGATAAGAACATAAAAGAGAACAATCATTAAAACGAATGAGGTGCCCAGCAGTGCCAACAGGTTCAATGGAGTAAGCTTGATGAACCATACTTCACTGAAAGTATCATCATTATAAATAATGAGCCTGTACTTGTTTCTGAGCTTTGCCAGAAAATCATTACGCTTTTCCTTTGCCATATTTTCTGTTTCGGATTATTGTTCCAGCCCGTCAATGACCTTTACATCAACCTGTTTGCTTTGCCACAAACCATGTTTTGTACAATTGGCCAGTGCAGTCAGATTCATACTTACCGAGGGAACTAAGTAAAAATCTACTTCTACCTGACCTGGTTTTCCTCCCATCATACCGGGAGTGAAATGCACCTGGGCCAGAAAGGTTTCCCTGTTCCACAACTGAATAAAGCTGATATAATGATCTCCTTCATCCGGATGCTGGTATTCTTCCCCAACCACTATTTTTACCCGGAATTTCTCCCCTCTTTTTGCCGTACTTTCACATAGTATTCGGGGAGAATGGCGATCAAAGTAATCCCTGCGCACTTCCTTTTCGTCTGCAGGAATTTCGTTTGCTTCAAAGATACGAGGCATAGAGCGCTTTTTTAGGGCATCAAAATTACGATAATATTTCCATAAGCTCAATATCATTTCTATAAGCTCCCTTACCGTTTATGCAAAAAGTATGTTTGCAGAATTGGATAAAATCTATTACATTTGCACCTGCTTAAAAAGATTGGAACAATCTGTTTAAGCACAACACTGCGGGGTGGAGCAGTGGTAGCTCGTTGGGCTCATAACCCAAAGGCCGTTGGTTCGAATCCAACCCCCGCTACAACCGGTAAAGCCAGAGATGAACATCTCTGGTTTTTTTCTTTCTGAGAACTGCCATATCCCATATGAGCAGTTCGAGGAAAGAAAAAAACTAAGGGATGCAAAGCAGACCTGGCTTTACCGGTTGACAGCACTTCCTTAAACGGATCATGCCTTGCATAATCCAACCCCCGCTACAACCGGTAAAGCCAGAGATGAACATCTCTGGTTTTTTCTTTCTGAGAACTGCCATATCCCCTATGAGCAGTCAAAAGTGTTTTTTATTATTTAAACCTAAGCCAGTCTACTTCAAACAATACATCATCTTTCCCGTAAAACCTCAGCCAGACCGCATGCACTCCTTCCGTTTTCTTAACGGGAGTAGAAATAACCATCCAGTCTTTTGAATGTGGTGGAACGTGAACCTGTCCGACAGATTTTCCCCACGGCTGATCAATACCCACATCAATAACACCTCCATTGCCAACAGACCGGACTCTTAACAGCACACTATCGATCCCCGTACCAAAATCCACATATTTGTAGGCTGCTTTGTCATCATTTCTGATCCCTGAAAGAATCTCATTGGAGGAATTCTCCATAATAATACGTGTATTCCCGAAAAGAAGACATGCTCTTTCCGCGTCAATTTGATTCGTAGCAACAAGCGGAGGTCCCGCCCCCTGGGAAGTCATTTCCACTTCATTGATGGTTCCGTCTTCATTGAAAGTAATGGGTTCCAGGCAAGCTTTACGCATGGTGTTGGACGCATGGGTTGATCGGTGGTAAAATACATACCACTTACCGTTGAACTGCACAATGCTTCCATGGTTGTTCCAAACAGCGGGATCACAATGATCGTTGTCGATGATGACCCCACCGTACCTGTATGGTCCCCAAACATTTGATGCCATGGCATACCCTATGCAGGTAGGCCGGTTTGCCCGTCCCATATGAGCATATATAAAATAATACGTCCCGTTCCTCTTGACAAGGTACCCCCCTTCATGGAAAAAATGCTCCTTTTCGGTTACAATCCCGTCTTTAATGGTATTTTCATCAATTTCCATCATGCCGGGTTTCAGTTTTGCCATTTTAGCCGAGAACTGGCCCCATACATAATATGCCTGTCCGTCATCATCGATAAATACCGCCGGATCAATCTGCCGTAAAACAGAAGGATTCATTACCGTCCCCTTCCGGAAAGGACCAAGAGGGGAAGATGAAGTTGCTACTCCTTCCGTATTTTCCGATGATGCAAGACAGTAGTACAAATAATATATCCCATCCTTGTAGGAACAATCGGGAGCATATAAAATCGCGTCACTGTAGGGAATTTCGTCTCCAATGCCTTTCGAGGTCAGAACATTTTCAGCGATTCTCCAGTTCCTCAGATCGTCTGACCAAAGGACATGATACTTCCATGAACAATAATATCCGGGATTTTCATCTCTTGATCCATATACATAAATCCTTCCGTCATCCCAAACCTTTGCAGCCGGGTCAGCAATGTATATACCGGGAGGAACAATAGGGTTCTGGGACAATCCATCCCAAAACGGAACAAAAACACATAACCATATGAAAAACAGCAAGTAGCAGGAATTTTTTCTTTTCATTTTTTAAAAAATGAGGGTGATCTGCTAAGATGACAATTTTCCCGGATGAATCAAAAGATCTGGGTTCATTTTCCTCCGTCTTGGTTTCAACGGAACCACGTATCTGGTTTTAAAAAAGTAAGTATTTGTGCTTACGCATATGTGCGCTCCATTTTACGTGTAAAAACCTATTGCCTGCAGAGATCATCCGAAATACATTTGCCGCAAGCACAGATACCCGTAAAATAAAAAAGCAATCCTAAATAATGATGCCAATGCCTGCTCTGCGCGACCATCCGATAAAAAGTATCATGAAAGCCATAAGCTGGCGTATCATCGGCACCATTGATACTATTATCATATCTTACCTTCTTACCGGGAAACTCGTAATTGCCCTATCAATCGGATCTGTTGAAGTGTTTACAAAAATGATCCTGTATTATTTCCACGAAAGGGCCTGGGAATATTTTCCCCGCGTCACCTTCCGGCTTTCGTTTCCCTTTTTTAAAAAACTCAACGCTTCAAACCAGTCAAGATGATGATGAGCGAAAATGGCGGAAAGACCATAGCAGAATTGAACAACAAATTCTCCAACTCCGATCCTGAAGTGGTTTTAAAAAAGCTTTCGGAAACCTATCCGCAACAGGTCGTATTTTCTTCCAGTTTTGGGCTGGAAGATCAGGTAATCACAGACATAATATCTACATCCGGAGTGACGGTTGAGGTTTTTACCATCGATACAGGCCGGTTGTTTCCCGAAACATACAAAACCTGGCAGCGCACTCTTGAAAAGTACAATATTTCGATAAAGGTTTATTACCCTGAACCTGCTTTGCTCGAGGAAATGCTGGGGAGGAAAGGACCTTTCAGCTTTTATGAATCGGTTGAAAACCGTCTCGAATGTTGCCATATCAGAAAGGTTCTTCCTTTGCAACGGGCATTGCAGGGAAAAAAAGTCTGGGTTACCGGATTACGGGCCGAACAATCGGAAAACCGGAAAAATCTATCGCTTTTTCAATGGGACAGCGTGCATCAGGTAATAAAATACAATCCTCTGCTTACATGGTCAACGGAAGATATACGCAGGTTTATCTCCTCCCGCAATGTACCCTATAACTCTCTTCATGACAAAGGATTTCCCAGCATTGGTTGTCAGCCCTGCACGCGAGCAATCAGGGAAGGGGAAAATTTCAGGGCAGGTCGCTGGTGGTGGGAAAACAATTCTTCAAAAGAATGTGGTCTACATCCTGTCTCTTCCTGAATTTCACCATTCCGTGTACTTTAATTAATCAGAAAAATATGAATAAAACCGAACAAATGGAATTGCTGGCAGTACCCACTGGCCACCTCAATGAACTGGAAGACGAAGCCATTTATGTATTGAGAGAAGTCGCCGCACAGTTTGAACGGGCTGCAATTCTTTTCTCCGGAGG
This sequence comes from Bacteroidota bacterium, assembly GCA_029571215.1. Lineage (GTDB taxonomy): Bacteria > Bacteroidota > Bacteroidia > Bacteroidales > JAAYUG01 > JAAYUG01. The sequence goes on along the minus strand of JAKPTE010000004.1, from coordinate 21,772 downwards.
GAAAGACAGTATTGTCCTTGTCCATCTGGCGATGAAAGCTTTTTACCCTGCCCTGCCTCCGTTTTCCATGCTGCATATCGATACCGGACATAATTTTCAGGAAACATTGGAATTTCGTGATGCACTGGCGCAGAAAACAGGGTTACCCCTGTTTGTGAGATTTGTTGAAGACAGTATCAGGCAGGGAAAGGTAAAAGACGAAACCGGTTACAATGCCAGCCGCAATGTACTGCAAACGGTCACCCTTCTCGATGCCATTGAAGAACTGAAAATTGATGCAGCTATTGGCGGAGGTCGGCGGGACGAAGAAAAAGCCCGCGCCAAGGAACGTTTTTTCTCACACCGTGATGAATTCGGGCAATGGGACCCACGAAACCAGAGACCCGAACTCTGGAATATCTTCAACGGCCGAAAAAATCCCGGTGAACATTTCCGTGTTTTCCCCATTAGCAACTGGACAGAATTGGATGTGTGGCTCTATATTCTTAAGGAAAAAATACCTGTTCCCTCGCTTTATTTTACGCATCGTCGTGAGGTCTTTTTCCGTGACGGAATTTGGCTGGCAAACGCTCCCTTCATGATACGAAAAAGTTCTGAAACCATCGAAATACGTGATGTGAGATGCCGTACCATCGGCGATATCACCTGTACAGGATTGACTCTTTCCCGGGCTTCTACCGTGGAGGAAATTGTGCGGGAAATTGCTGCATCACGCATAACCGAACGCGGAGGAAGGTACGACGACAAACGATCGGAAGCAGCCATGGAGGATAGAAAAAGAGAAGGATACTTCTGAAATCGGATTGCCCCGGCATTGGGTTTACCAATTCTGCAAACGAACAACCAACTGTTTTATCTTTAATAATCCGGAAAATGAACAATAACAGCCATCATCTTTCTTCCACAATGCCACTGCTGAGGTTTACCACGGCAGGAAGTGTTGACGACGGAAAAAGTACGCTGATTGGACGGCTCCTTTTTGACAACAAGTCCATCTTTGAAGATCAGCTCGACGCAATTGCCCTGGCCAGTAAACGACGTGGTGAAAGCCAGATCAACCTGAGTCTTCTGACAGACGGGCTGCGTGCAGAAAGGGAACAGGGCATTACAATTGACGTGGCTTACCGGTATTTTTCCACCCCAAGGAGAAAATTCATTATAGCCGATACCCCCGGTCATTTTCAGTACACCCGCAACATGGTAACAGGAGCCTCAACTGCCCATCTTGCACTGATCCTCGTCGATGCACGGAACGGTATCGTCGAACAGACTATCCGGCACACGTTTATCGCATCCCTTCTTGGCATCCGGCATATCCTTGTCTGCATCAACAAAATGGATCTGGTAAATTTCGAAGAAGGGGTTTATCTGAAGATTCTTTCTTCCTTTCAGAAAATAAACGGCCGGCTGGGATTGACAAACGTTCAGTTTATTCCTATCAGTGCCCTTCAGGGCGATAATATAGTGGAAAAATCAGCCAGAATGCCATGGTACACAGGAAAAACCCTGCTGGAAACCCTTGAGGAAACTCCGGCTGAAAATACCACTTCGGCAAAAGGCCGCTTCCCCGTGCAATATGTCATTCGTCCCGATCAGCAAAAATTTCCTGATTTCCGTGGTTATGCAGGTCGTGTTGCAGGCGGTGTATTTTACCGGAATCAGAAAGTGATCGCTTTGCCCTCCGGGATGAAAGCATCCATCCAATCTGTTATAAAAGGAACCGAAGAACTGGAAACCGTTCCCAATGGCAGTTCTGTTACCATCAGCCTCGACAAGGATATTGACATAGGTCGAGGCAGCCTGATAGTTCCTGAAAAGGAAATCCCGCGCAGTGCTTCCTCCCTGCAGGCGATGATCTGCTGGTTCAGCCAGATTCCAATGCATCCGAACGGGAAATACCTGCTGATGCATGTCACCGGTACCTATAAATGCCGCATAGAAGAAATTTTTTTCATTTCGGATATGAATACCCTTAACGAAATGCCGGGCCGTCCCCTTGAGATGAATGATATCGGAAAAGTCAGGCTTAAACTTGCCAAACCAGTATTCTTTGACCTTTATAAGGAAAACCGTACCACCGGCAGTTTTATTCTGGTTGATGAAACAACAAATGCAACCATTGCGGCCGGTATGATCGAAGGGTAACCATTTCCCTTTGAAGTAACTGTAAATTCCTGCATAACGATTCACATTGTACCGATAAAAATCATACTTTTATCGTCCAAAATAAACTTGAATCGAATAGCATGAAGAAAGCTACCGCAATTTTGTTTTCCTGTTTTTTTTGCATTATTGATCTGTTTGGCCAATCTGCTCAGCCTTACAGTTTTCCGTCCTTTTCCGGTTACCATACCTTATTATGTGATTTTCATATTCATACTGTTTTTTCAGACGGGCTTGTATGGCCGACTATCCGGGTAGATGAAGCTCTTCGCGAAGGGCTTGATGCCATTGCCATTACGGATCATCTGGAGTATACACCCCACGACAGGGATATTCCGGCTGTCGATTTTAACCGTTCATACGAAATAGCAGCCGAATATGGAAACAAAAAAGGCCTTATTGTTATTCACGGCTCTGAAATTACCCGTGAAATGCCTCCTGGCCATCTGAATGCCCTTTTTCTATCCAACAGCAATATGCTGAAAAAAGAGGACCCGGTAGAAGCCATCCGTGAAGCTAGAAAGCAGGGCGCATGGATTTTCTGGAACCATCCCATGTGGACTGCCCAGAAGCCGGACGGTATGGCAGAACTTACATCTCTTCATAAACAGCTTTTGAAAGAAAATCTGATTGACGGAATAGAAGTAGTGAATGATAATAATTTCTCCGACGAATCCTTCGAAATAGCGTTGAAAAACAATCTTGCCATCCTGGCCAATTCGGATATTCATGGGCTTGTTGATTGGAGTTTTCCGGCACCCCAAACTGGTCACCGTCCCATTACCCTGGTTTTTGCCCGTGAAAAATCATCAGATGCTATCAGAGAAGCTCTGGAAAACCATCGTACTGTAATTTGGCATGCCCATATCCTTGTGGGTACACAGGAATTTCTTGAACCCCTGATTAAAGCTTCCCTTGTAGTTGAATCAGCAGTATATCAGCCTAAAACATCCGTTGTTTCCATAACGTTGGTTAATAAAAGCAGCCAGGATTTGTACGTTGAAAACACAGGCAAGTTCACCCTGCATAATACGGGACCCTTTTTTATAATAAAAGCAGGTGAGAAATATGTACTGGAAATTAAAACCATCTCAAAGCGTGATCAGTTTGAACTTGCGCTCAAAATAGTTAACGCTTATATTGCTCCCGGAAAGAACATCCAGGTGAGTTATCTGATTAGCCCTGAAAAATAGTGATAGGCGATGATTTTTATTCGCGAAGCCACGGAAGCTGACAACGAAGCCCTGCAGCAACTGAACAGGGAAGCGCCTATGCGTGGAAACCTCACCATTCGCGTAGAAAGAATTCCGGATTTTTTCGCCATTAACAGGAGAATTGGCCCGTTCAAAACCATGTTGGCCGAATCAGGAAATCGGATTGCCGGTGTGCTTACCATTGCCAGGCACCCTGCCGTTCTGCAGGGCAAAGTGCAGGAGATCGGAGTAATACGCGACATAAAAATTCATCCCGACTTTCGTGGCTCAACTGCCCTGTACCGTCTGCTATATACCTTTCTGCAATATGCCCTCAGCCAGAAATGGGATATACTTTATGCCACAGCCCTGAAAGGAAATGCAAAGGTTATCAGCCTGATGGGAGGCAGGGCCGGACTTCCCTTCCTGGTACCTGCCGGACATTTTGTTCAGTACAATCTCTTGCCAAAACGAAGGTACAGAGGCACAACCCGCTATCAGATCCTGACGGAAGAACCATCGGCCGATTTGCTCTCGTTTTTCAATAATTGGTATGCACGGTACAGCTTTGGACCGCTTTTGTCGGCCGAATCCCTGCAGGATACAGTTATTCTTTCGGCATGGAAAAACAATGTTCGGCATGCATCTATCGTTCTGCAGGATGTTTCAGGTTTCCGGCAGAATGTGGTGGAAGACTGGTCGTTCGCAACTGGTCTGGTTATCCGCCTGTGGCAGTTTTTCCATCTTTTCCTCCCTCTTCCCCTACCTCCACGGAAAGGAAAACCTTTACGAACCTTGTACGTTCGTTATTTTGCAGCTAGCAACCCCACAACCGATGCTTTGGACCCCCTTATTACCAGAGCACGTAAAATGGCATGGGATGGCAGGTTCACGTTTTTAGCCGCAGGTCTCCATTCCCGCGATCCGTTACGGAGAATATTCAGGAAGCACCCCTTTATTCCTGCTACACTAAACGCGTTTATCCTCAGCCTTCAGGATAACAACGCTCAGGCAAAACGAATTGCAGAGAACATTCTTTTTAACGATTTTACTCTGATCTAACCTTCGTTATATAACGTTCATTGACTTTTTTCAACCAACTTCCCTCTGCATAAGGCAAACCGATTTTTAAACCATCCCTTCCAGAACTGTAACATCGCATGAGGCTTCCCTTCCCCTGGCATCCACTGTTTTCATGAAGTATTTGTGCGGTTCTCTGTCCTGAAGGTATTCTTCCATTACGAAGGGGTCATTGGTTATCTGCGGAACAAAAGGTATCTGCAACGCCTTTTGCCCATCCCGCCAGAGTTCATACGAAGCAATGGGTGCATCACCAGCATAGGCCGTATTCCACTTCACCCGAACCAGCCTTTTTCCGTCCCTGTTTTCCTGTTCCACCGAGAAAGAAGAAGGTGGGGTAAGCCCGTTGTATTCCATCTGGAAATAATTAGTCTTGCCGTCTTTTACCCTCGCGGTCATTTTTTCAATTTCCATCCGGTCCGATTCCGACAATCCATCAGGGGCAATCTGGGCAGAAGCCATATTCTGCTCAATCTGGCATTCTTCGGGGTTGTCGCTGATCTGACCAATTCCGATGATGGCTGTGTGAACCCCGGGAGTAGTAAGAGCGTAAAGGATAAGTGATGACGGATTCAACTCCCTGTTCCTGGCAAAACGGACAACCTCATGTGGTCCCTGGGTCCAGTGGGCAGGCTTTGTGTACATAGCTCCGTCAGCAAAAACCTTCATGGCAATTATCCCCATATTCTTCGCTTTTGCTACCGGGATAACATTGTACTGCATGTTAAACATCAGCTTGTCGTTGGGATTGATAGCAACCAGCATGGCATCCAGCAGGTTCTCCTTATCGCGCCGGATCATTTCCATCATCACGGCCGGGTTATAATGCCCTGAGAAACCAATATGGCGGATCAGTTTTTCTTCTTTCGGATTGAGCCCGGTACGATTGGTGCCATCACGAAAATCCCGCAAAACAGCCAGAGCACCAATTCGTTCAGCTTTCGGATCGGGGTTATCATATCCCGTATATAAGGCATCTACTTCCTGAATGGTAGTAAGACTGTGGATAAGTACCATATCCAGCCAGGCATCCGGTGGGTAATACCCCTTTCCGTCACCGAAGATTTGTGTGAGCGACCGCCGAATATCATCCGCTGTGTGGGAACCCTGAGGCCCTCCTGTCCAGTTGCTGACTCCTTCAATGGTATCATCACCCTTACCCCATCTCAGGTGGGTCTTGGTGGTCAGGAAAATGGAGCGACGCGCCTTCTCGCTGTAATTGGGAAGACCCGGCACGAGACCCAGCATGCGGAAAGCTTCCCCGTAATGTTCCTGGCTGCGTGCATACAGGTTCGATGTGTCAAAATAATTCACTCCTTTTCGGTAAGCCTTTACAATGATTTCAGCAGGCTTTATCCCTTCCGGAGTCCATTGAATTGAAGCCTGTCCTCCTAAACCAAAGGTGGTTGCCTCAAAACCGGTCCGGCCCAAAAGACGTTTAACCGGCTTCCTAGATGTCCCTGGCTTGAAACCGGTTGACGGAAGTATCAGCACCGATGCAGCCCCCGCAGCGGAAGTGCGGATAAACTGCCTACGGGTAAACGAGGATGGTTCCGATTTTTTCATGGCGAATGCTTTAAAGGGTTGATTGAAATGAATATTAAATATAAAACAAACCAATAATTTTTTTGTTGATTTTTGTACCTGAATTCAGAATCTCACTATAACCCTATTTAACTAAAAAATCATTTTTATCTTCGACTTTTATTCTCAGATAAAATCAGATATGTCGTCTCACACGAATCTTCCGCTGGTACTGGTTATTTGCGATGATGCAGAACAAACCGGTCGCTTGAAAAATTGGTTGAAAGACAAATGTGTTACCGAAGTGATCTCAGAGAAAGATGCTTTCCGGGAAATAAAACTGCATCCCGATATTTTTCTGGTATCTTTCAGATATGCTGTTCATGAGGCCATCCGCATCTGCACACAATTGAAAAATACGGAATCAACATCCCGTATTCCCAGAATTCTGATTTACCCAAAGGTTGAAAACGCTTCATCTACCATCCTACCTGAAGGAACCGCTGACCTGTGCCTTTCAGAGCCTGTGGCACCGGATGAACTGCTTTCGGCGGTCAGAACACTTTTCCGGCTGAAGACGGTTGAGAGGAATGCCAGGTCGAATGCGATTCAAAACCTGATTTTTCTGAACTCCACTCCAACTTTAGTTTTCTTAAAGGACGAATCGTTCCGGTACGTTCTGGTAAATGAAGCCTACGAAAAATTCCTCGGGAAAAAGCGAAAAGAGATTCTCGGCCGGAAAGATGATGAACTGATGGCGGAATCCCTGGCCAGACAATGTAAAATTTCAGATGAAGAAGCCCTGAAAAAAGGAAAATTGGTTTCTTTCATTGAGCATCACGAAGAGAGGTGGTTTGAAACCCTGAAATTTCCAGTGCCCCTTGGTAATGGAAAGACAGGGGTTGGAGGCTTCATTAGGGACATAACTGCCTTCAAAACGACCGAAAATGAACTGAGAGCCAAAGAATCCCTCTTCCGTACATCCCTGTACAGCATAGGTGATGCGGTTATCACAACCAACCGGATGGGAGAAATAATGCACATGAACCATGTGGCTGAGCAGCTTACAGGATGGAAAGAGACAGAAGCAAAGGGCAGAAAAATAGAAGAAGTTTTTTGCATCGTAAACGAAGAAACCCGGCTGCCGGTTGAAAACCCTGTTGAAAGGGTTCTCCGTAAAGGAACTATAGTCGGGCTGGCCAACCATACCCTCCTGCTGGCTAAGGATGGCAGGGAAATACCTGTAGCCGACAGCGGAGCGCCCATTCGAAGCGATGAAAACACTGTCCTTGGAGTGGTTCTGGTTTTCAGGGATCAGACCAATGAAAGAGTTCACCAGAAAGAGATTGAGGAACGGGAAATCAAAATCAGGGAATCTCAACTCCTGCTGAAGGAAATCCTTGATACCATTCCCGTGCGCGTTTTCTGGAAAGACAGGAATTCCGTCTATCTGGGCTGCAACCGACCTTTCGCTACCGACGCCGGACTGAAAAATCCGGAGGATCTCACCGGAAAGACAGATTTCGATATGGGATGGGCCAAAGAAGCGGAACTTTACCGTCGCGACGACAGGGAAGTGATGGAAACCGGAATTCCCAAGCTACAGTATGAAGAGCCACAAACCACTCCGGAGGGCGATACCATCTGGCTCAAAACCAGCAAAGTGCCTTTACGGAATACGGCAAATGAAATCATCGGTGTTCTTGGCACATATGAGGATATTACGGAAAGGAAAAAAACCGAACTGGCCTTGCAGCAGTCTGAGGAAAATTTCAGACGTACGCTGGAGGAATCTCCTTTCGGTATCCGGATTGTATCATCCGACGGAAAAACAAAATTCGTAAACCGCGAATTTTTAAAAATATTTGGTTTTGAATCGTTTGAAGAATACCTTTCTGCGCCGATCAAAAGCTATTATGCAGAAAAATCCCTCCTGGAACATGAACAACGAAAGCAGGCAAGGCAATCGCGCCAATTCACCGACGAACAGTATGAATTGGAGATTTTTTGCAAAGACGGAAAATCCCGTACCCTCCATGTTTACCGTAAAGAATTATTCTGGGATGGAACCAGGCATGAAATGGCAATTTACCAGGACATTACGTTTAAAAAGCAGGCTGAAGAAAAACTTCGTCTTCTTGGAGCATCGGTCGAACAAAGCCCGGTTTGCATCGTCATTGTTAACCGCTACGGAAGAATTGAATATGTCAATCAGACGTTTACATTAACTACAGGGTATTCCGCTGAGGAAGCCATTGGAATGAATCCCCGGATTTTGAAATCAGGATATCACGACAAATCGTATTATAAAAACCTCTGGGATACTATTTTATCAGGGAAAGATTGGGTAGGTGAATTTCTCAATAAGAAGAAAAATGGACAACTGTACTGGGAAAGTGCCATTATTTCGCCAGTTGCCGACGAAAATGGAACTATTTCACATTTTGTAGCTATTAAGGAAGACATTACTGCCAAGAGAAAAATTACAGAAGAACTCATCCGCGCCAAAGAAAGAGCGGAAGAATCTGACCGACTGAAATCAGCATTCCTGGCCAACCTTTCGCATGAAATCCGTACCCCGATGAATGCCATCATGGGATTCACTCAACTTCTGGACGGAGAATCTTACAGCCAGGAGAAAAAACATGAGTTTATTGAAATTATTCAGAAAAGCGGCCAATACCTGCTTTCGGTCATCGACGACATCATCGAAATCTCACGGATTGAAACCGGACAGATTGCACCGTCTATGACAAAAACGGATATTGACCATCTGATGAGGTCACTTCATGAACGAATTCAAATAACCATTCCCGAGGAAAAAGACATAAGGCTGGTTTACGAATCATCTGAACCAGAAAAAAATGTCTTCATCGAGACAGACGAGGTAAAACTCCAGCAAATTTTGACAAATCTCATTTCTAACGGAATAAAATATACCGAAAAGGGGTATGTGAAATTCGGTTATCGCCTTGCGGGCAGCAATGAAATTGATTTTTATGTCGAAGATACCGGTATCGGCATCGACCCGAAATTCCACAACAGGATCTTTGACCGCTTTGGCCGTGTGGAAGGGGATGTGGCTGTGCGTAAAGGAGGTCTGGGCCTCGGACTGGCCATTGCAAAAGCCTACGCCGAACTGCTGGGAGGTACAATACGCGTGGAATCGGAACCAGGAAAAGGTTCTATTTTTACTGTTTCCCTTCCCTGTAAAATATACACTGAAACCGCTGAACAAATTTCAGATGCACATTTTTCTTCTTCATCCAATGAACTGCAACTGAAAATCCTCATTGCGGAAGACGATGAGATCAACTTTATTTACCTGAGGGAACTCTTTGCCAATGCTAACTTTACTATTCTTCGCGCTTCCAATGGCAGGGAAGCAGTAGATATCTGTCTGCAAAACAGTGATATCGACCTGGTACTGATGGACATCAAAATGCCCGGAATGAGCGGCACAGAAGCATTGAAGGAAATCAGAAAAAAATGCCCCTCCCTGCCGGTAGTTGCACAAACAGCCTATGCCATGTCGGGCGATGAACAGCGCATTCTCGCGGAAGGCTTTGACGGGTATGTTGCAAAACCCATCACTTCTGAAAAACTCATGGATACTATTGAAACGGTACTAAAAAAGAAAAAACTGCCGTGATACCGGATAAAAAGCCGGACCCGAAATTTACGGATGTGCCTGACGGAAAAAGAACAACGATTCTCTCTTTATTTCCTCTTGTCCTGATAATCGTTCTTTCGTCCTGCCAGCCTGGTTTTAATCCGTATCATCCGGGAACAGGAGTATCCCTTGAACTGGCCCATTACCGCGAATCGGATCTTCGAAACCTTCGGTACTCTCTATCTTTTACAATACCGGAAAAATCCTCCAGACCGGTAAACGGATTTCTTTCCCTCCGCTTCACGCGTAAAAGGTTATCTGATCCTTTGATACTGGATTTCAAGGAAGACAGCTCCCGACTTCTTTCCGTAAACCTGAACGATAAACCTGCCCGTTTTGCTTTCAGGGACGAACATCTGATAGTATTCCCCGGAAATTTCACTGCCGATACCAATGCACTGGACATTGAATTTGTTGCCGGGGATTTGTCGTTGAACAGAAATGATGACTATCTCTATACCCTGCTGGTTCCCGACAGGGCGCGTACCTTGTTCCCCTGCATTGATCAGCCCGGGCTCAAGGGTACTTTTCAGTTAAGGCTTCGCATTCCCGGCCATTGGAAAGCCGTTACCAACAGCCCCTTGCTCCTGAAAGATACCTTGAATCCAGAGTACACCGAGTTGCTATTTGATGAAACCCCACCCCTTCCCGTTTACCTGTTTGCCTTTGCAGCAGGCCGGTTTGACACTATTTCTTTTCGCAACACAAAGCACCCGATGGTTCTATACCACAGGGAAAATGATGTAAAGAAAATTAGAAACAATGCTGCTGCAATTTCCCGCCTCGCTGATTCCTCCCTTTGTTTCATGGAACGGTACACCGGTATTGCATACCCCTTTCCCAAATATGATCTGGTGGCCATACCGTCGTTTCAATACGGGGGAATGGAACATCCGGGATGTATTTTTCTTAATGCCAGCCGTGTCTTTCTTGCAGAAAACCCTTCTGCAGATGATCTGATGGAAAGAGCCAATCTGATAGCCCACGAAACGGCCCATATCTGGTTTGGCGATTATGTTACCATGCCCTGGTTCGATGAAGTCTGGATGAAGGAAGTGTTTGCAGGTTTTATGGCCGATAAAATTACCGGGTACCTGTTTCTTAAGGAAGATTTCCGGCTCCGGTTTCTCCTCGCCCATTATCCGCCATCCTATGATATTGACCGTACACAGGGAACCAATCCCATCGCACAGAAACTGGTAAATCTGAACATAGCCGGATCCCTCTATGGAAACATCATCTACCATAAAGCTCCCATTGCCATCATGCAACTTGAAAAGCTGGCAGGAGAAGACGTCTTCCGGCAGGCCCTCAGGGAATATCTTTCGGAACACCCCTATGGTACAGCCGGTTGGAAAGATCTGGCTACCCATCTTCCTTCCCTTCCGGAAACATCCGTAAAGAATTGGACCAACGCATGGCTGCATGGTTCCGGAGTTCCTGAGATCATTTTCCGGGTCAGGACAGAAAAGGAACGACCGATTATCAGAATAACTCACAGAAAACACAGTGGTGACGCGCATATACTACCTCAGTATGTAAAAATTGCCTGGGTAAGCAAAGGAAAATTTATTTCCTGCGACAGTATCTTCCTGAACAGAACCACAGCAAATCTGATTCTTTCAGAACTTGTGACTACCAGATCCGTTCCCTTGCCAAATCCTGATGGAACCACCTATGGCATTATTCTGCCTGATAAAAAGATTCTTGACTCCTGTTTTGCATTTCTGGCCAGCAATGATGATACCAGACCGGTAACACGGGCTTCTCTCTGGATAATGTTGTATGAGAACCTCCTGGCAGACTCCATCCATCCGGAGATCTTTTTCAGGAACCTTTTGCACACCCTGCAGATTGAAAAAGAACCTCTTCTTTCAAGCCGGCTTCAGAAATATCTCACCCGGACATACTGGCAGATGTTACCTCCTTCTGTAAGGGGAAAATACAATCGTAAAGTAGAACATATCCTGTGGACGCAAATGCAACGTGCAGAAAAAGAAAGCAAAAGAACCTTCTTTTTTTCCTGGCTTTCCGTGATGGAGTCGAAGGAAGCAATGGAAACATGCCGGCAAATCCTGGAAGGTAGTCTGGTTTTACCCGGATTTACACCGGATGAAAAAGACAAAAACCGTATCGCCCTCGAACTGGGCTTACGCGATTCGGCACACTGGAAATCCATCCTTCTAAAAAGAATAGAAGAATGCAGTAATCCGGACGAGAAAGCCCGCATGCAGTTCATTCTTCCAGCCCTTTCGCCTGAGATTGCCGAACGTGACAGCTACTTTGCATCCCTGTCCTGTCCCAAGAACAGGGAACATGAACCCTGGGTGCTGACGGCCCTTTCCTTTCTGCACCATCCTCTCCGGCAAAACACCTCTGTTAGGTACCTGCATACCTCCCTTGAGATGCTGGAAAAAATCAGGAATACAGGCGACATCTTCTTTCCCGAGCGCTGGCTTGAAGCAACCTTCTCCCTCTACAATTCACCGGAAGCTGTTGCCACGGTCAATGAATTCCTGATCAGGAATCCGAACTACCCATCGGATCTAAAAGCCAAGATTCTCCAACAAACCGATATGGCATTCCGGGCAGAACACATAATAAAACATTACTTTCATTGATTTTCAGTTTATCCCGGATTATGCGTCAGGAGTGAAGCGAACTAAAGCATGCATCAGGGTAATCCAAACATAGGTTCCTGGCTCCACGGATCATGCTGCTGACATGGAACATTGCTATCCAGGAAAGTGATAAACAAGGTTTTGCGACTTCACAAAAATTTACCCACTCAGGATAGTGAGGTATTTTGCCGAAAATGGAGTACTTTTATGACCAAAACCAGTCATAATAAGGGCACGATGTTTCGCACACCTGCCATTATGCTGTTTCTTGCAGCTTCGCTGAATATTTCTGCCCAGAGCAGGATGAACGATACCGTCAGTTATGAACTGCGCAGGCTGAATGAGCGGAATCTGATAATGCACATCGATACCTTCGGGACCAAGGTAGTTGCCGCCAGCCGAAGTCCGAGAAACATGGATGAGTTACCTGTGACCATCTACGTCATATCGCACGAGGAAATTATACGCAACCATACCAATACCCTTGCAGAAGTGCTAAAGTCCATTCCGGGTGTCCGCATTTCTCTGGCCGGGTCAGGCGAAACAGGAGAAACATTTTTGCTCCGCGGTCTAACCGGAAATTACTACACCAAAATTCTGGTAAATGGCCAACCGGTTAAACCTTCAGTTTCAGGAGCCATGCCTATCGGATTCCAATTACCCCTGCGACAGGCCGAACGAATTGAAATTGTTTGCGGTCCTTCGGCCGCTGTATACGGAGCTGATGCAATTTCTGGCGTAATCAATATTATTACTCGCGAGGCGGAAAAAGGCACCTTTGCTCAGGCTGACCTGGGTCTTGGTACCAATGGTTTTTCCCAGATGAATTTCAGTATAGGGGGGAAAGCCGGAAGAAATAAAAATCTCCTTCAGTATAGTTTTTACGGAAGCAAAACGGAACTGAACCGGTTGAATATAAAATATAAAGAAGGTGATTTTTATAACCCTCTCTACTATTTTCAGAAAAAACGGGAAAAATTCACTCTGGGTTTAGTATCTTATAATCCTCTCGATATTACCGAAGGAACCCTCACCGGAGCCGGAACCACCTCTGCTTCATTTATCCGGGAATATTATCCCGCAAGATATGCTGGCGGACTTACCTTCCCTGATATGAGTGCTGATCTTTCCACCGGAGCTTACATGATAGGCTTAAACCTGAATTTCAGGGGTGTAGGTATCTCTTACCTCAATATGTACAGGCATACACACAGTTCCATTGGTAAATCGCCACTTTTCTTCCGGTACAATGATCCCAATGCTTTCTGGGGCGACTATATTCAGAGCCTGGTTATGAGCTATACCACCCCCGTCTCTTCCCGTTTTTCCAGTACTACCAGTCTGAATCTGCTAAAATATCGGATGGACAATAATTCCAATTTTGCGGTCACGTTTCATCCTACGGCTGAAAAGCTTTATCAGTACTCTGCCTCCGATGACTACCTGTTTGAAGAAGTACTTACCTTCACGCCCAGAACCAATCTTGAGCTGCTGGGTGGGTTAAGTTATCAGCTTTCGAGCAATTTGCCACGCACCAATTACTTGCTTCACCCTTTCAACGCAGCGCGATACAACCCTTACGGAGGTACCAGCTTCCCAACCGATTCCCTATTGGGAGATTTTGGTTTCAATCCTTTCTTTTTCCATAACCTGTCGGTATTTAACCAGATCTACTGGGTGGTGAAAGGATTCCGGCTGATGGGCGGAATACGGTACGACATGAACAGCTTTTACGGAAATAGCCTTAATCCGCGGATTGCTGCCATGGTGAGCCCCGACCCGAAAACTACCATTCGGATATCAGCCGGAACAGCTTTCAAAGCACCACCCTCTTCCGTTTCGTTTGAATCGCTTGCATTCAGAACCGGACTCCATGCCGACAGTGTGAACTATCTGATTCTGCCCAACAAAAACCTCAGACCCGAACATTTTCTGGCTTCTGAGCTCAGCATCCAGCGAAAAGTCAGAAGAAATCTTACCCTTACTGGTAATCTTTACTTTTATCAGGTGCAGAATATGATCAACTTCAATAGCAGGATATCGGTAAACCGAACCCTGTATCCCCTGTCGGTCAATGACTCGGCTTCCACCAAGATGAATGAAAAAGATGCTGTGAGCCGTCTCTACGGATTCCAAACAACCCTGCAATGGACTGATATCATTCGGACCATAGGACTTTCAGGCGAACTCACCCTCACGTTTAATGCCGACCGGAATAAGAACCTGCCCAATGTGTCTGATATAGTTGGGAATTTTAAACTGATGCCCCGACATTTTGGTCAGTTATGCCTTACTGCCACTCCCGTAAAAAACCTTTATCTGCGTATGGAAAGTACGTGGATGACAAAATGGATGAGAGTCCTTATACCATTCGAAGGCCTGTACAAAAACCTTTTTAAAAATGTTGACGGGTATTACACGATGGATTTTACAGCCGATTACCGATTTGGAGTTAATCTAAGGGGTTACATCAGCATAGTGAATGTTTTCGACGAAAAATATGGAATGCCAATAACATCAGGTTCCGATATGGATCTGGTTTCGGTACCTCAACCCGGAAGAAACCTTCGTTTTGGCTTTACATACACTCTGAATTGACAGGCTGGCATGATACGTTTAAGGCATATTGTTTACACATTCCTTCTGTCCGGAATTCTGTTCTCAACAGAGATCTGTTATGCCACTTCTTCTTTTTTCGCCCTCCAGGAAGACGATTCCCTGCTGGCAGCTGCGGCATACAAAAAAGCATCTCAGTTCATGGATTCCGGACTTGTTGACAAAGCCAGGCAGGAAGCTGAAAAAATTCTCTTTATCGGGGAGGATGCAAGAAACCCTGAACTGTTGGCCGCCACCTGCACCCTGCTGGCACGAATTGCAGGCATCCAGGAAAATTCAACCGATTATCTGTACTATCTTCTCAGAGCGTTATCAGCTTATGAGAAACTAGGGATTAACGAAAAAGCAGCCGAAATATCCGAACTAACCGGCGACTATTATTACAGGAAAAGTGTTTTTGACAAGGCCCTTGAATATTATCAGAGAGCCCTGTCCCTCAGAAGGAACCTCCCGGCAGACCGGTCAGTGTTTAGCCTCAGAGAAAAAACCGGCTCGTGCTACCTCAGAAGCAACCAGATTTCCGAAGCGAAATCAGTGATGATTCCCCTGCTTAATGACTACCGGAAGGCTGCCGATTCAACGTCCGTGCTGCGGGTTCTTGCACAGCTTTCTTCCCTGGCAGTAACCGAAAAGAACTTTACCGATGCCATCGGGTACGACCGGCAGATGTTGTCCATCTGTTCTGCCCAGCATGACTCCTCGGCCATGGTAGTCGTGCTCAACAATATGGCGTACAATTACGTCCTGAATCAGAAATATACCGAGGCCTCGGATCTCTTCAGACAATCCCTTCAACTGGCCACCAAATACCGTAAAGAAGAAGTACCGGCGATTGTCACCAACCTTGCCGTCTGCTACCAGAATATGCGCAATTACTCAACTGCCATTACCCTGCTGAACCAGGCAATGGAGATACCCTCTGTAAGGAAAAACCCGGGAGCAAAAGCCTTGTTGGAAAATATGCTTGCCACAACCTATTTTTATAAGAATGACCTTTACAATGCGGGTGAAATTAGCAGACGTTCCATTGAAAGCGCTGCAGAGGCAAACGATATGGATTTGTTGCAGAAATGCTATTTTACTTATTCTCAAATCCTTAAATCCGGAAACGACTATATTGCAGCTCTCGATTACTATGAAAAGCATCTGGCGCTGAAGGATTCCCTCGACCTGCATGCCCAGGTGAATCGCCAAAAGGAAGAGCAGTTTCTGCTCGAAGCAGACCGCACCGATAAAGACCTCTGGCTGAGAATTTCAAACGAAGACCGGCAGGATCTTGAACTGCGGCAAATGCGTCTCGAGGCCGAAAAACGACAGAAAGAACTTGACCTGCTCAAAAAGGAACGGGAACTGGAAACCTCGGAAAAGCAAAGAATTCTGCAGGCCATGGTACTGAATCAGCAACGCCATGAAGCCGAATTGCGCGAAAGGGAAATGAAAAACCTCCAGCAGGAAAAAGCCATCCAGGACTTGCGACTCCAGCAGCAGGAAGCAGACAGAAAGCGACAGGAGCAGGAAATCAAACTTCTTCAGGTGGAAAAGGAAAAACAAGCTCTGGCAAAAAAAAGAGCCATTGGAATGACCATACTTTCGGCCATCATTGCAATTTCCATCCTTGTCGGACTTATTGTGATGCGTAGGAAAAATATCACCCTTGCCTGGCAGAAAAAACAAATTGAAGAAAAAAACGAGGAACTGGAACAGATGAACCAGGAAATACTGGCACAAACCGATCAGATTGTTAAGCAAAAACAGATAATTGAAGAAAAAAACAAGGCTATCACCGACAGCATTCTCTATGCACGACATATTCAGAAGGCTGTTCTGCCATCGGAGGAAGAAATCATCCGATTTTTCTCCGAAGGATTTGTTTTATTCCTGCCGAGGGATATTGTCAGTGGAGACTTCTTCTGGGGCATCCGCCGCGGCCATTCTGTAGTGGTGGCGGCAGCCGACTGCACAGGGCATGGCGTTCCCGGTGCCTTTATGAGCATGATGGGTCTCACTTTTCTCTATGATATCGTGGGAGCAATGCCTGAACTGGATGCAGCAGAAATACTCAATCAGTTGCGGGCCAATGTAATCAGGGCTCTTCATCATAAGGGGAAAACTGAAGAAACCCGCGACGGTATGGATATCTCACTGTGCATAATCAATCCTCTGAACAACACACTGCAATATGCCGGAGCCAACAATCCCATTTACATCATTCGAAACGGAAACCTCACCATTCTGAAACCCGACAAAATGCCTATCGGCATGCACTTCGACAACACCATTCCCTTCACCAACCACACTGTTGAAATCGGCGAAAACGACAGGGTGTACATGTTTTCCGACGGATACGCCGACCAGTTTGGAGGACCCAATAACAAAAAATTTAAATATGCCTCCCTGCAAAAACTGTTGCTGCAGATTCATGCCCTTCCCATGCAGGAACAATCCGGAATCCTCCTGGACACTTTCAACAACTGGAAAGGAGATAATGCCCAAATTGATGATATTCTAATGATTGGATTCAGGATATAATTTGGAATAAGGTTTCCTTTGCCACACCGGGATCATCAGTCATCAAAGCATCCGCACCACAAACCTGTATATACTCAACCTGTTCAGGTGTGTTTACATCCCAAACATTTACGGAAAGACCATGCAGATGGGCCTGATGAACAATTTCCTCATCAACAAAATCTATTGAAAACAAAAATCCCTGCAACCCATAATAGCAAGCCTGCCTGATGGCATATCTCATTGCTTCTGTTTTCTGACCCGAATTAAGTAATTGGTTAAATATACCATCACCTTCATCATAAAACATTGGCAGATATCCGCTATTCTTGCGTATTTTATTTGCACATTCAGGTATTTTACCCGTAATTACCACGGCATCTTCCATTTTCATGTCCCGGGTTATCTTAAGTAGGTTCGGCACAGCACAAATATCTTTCAGATCAATATTGAGCATTGTTCTTCCCCTGCATAGTTCATACACTTCTTCCAGTAAAGGGACCTTTTCTCCTTTATATGCAGATGATTTCCAACTCCCAGCATCCAACTTCTTTATATAGTTGTAATCCATAACACTTATCATGCCGGATCCATTTGTCGTTCTGTCAACAGTTTCATCGTGCAATATTACAAGCTTCCCATCAGCCGAACAGCGTAAATCCAATTCTACCCTGTGAGCGCCAATTTCAATTGCTTCAGAAAAAGCAGCCAAGGTATTCTCCGGTGCATGTTTAGAATTTCCGCGGTGTGCTTCTATAAGGATTTTTTTGAAGCACTGAATTTCCTTCCTCCTGGCATTATTGAATTTCATGAAAGGAATAGTTGTTAACAATCCAGAAGAAACCAAAAACTTCCTTCGTTGCATGAATTTGCTCTTTCAAAAATGAATAATGAGATTTTTATCCGAACCAGTAAACCAATTTGATATTTTGAATCTTTCATCTGGTTTAACCCGAAGCGAAACAAATCCATCAGGATACAATACTACCGACTTATTCTTGTCGTAAATGGAAGATATTTCAAAAATAAAATCGCTTGTATTGGTCAGATTGATTATTGTTTCTCCTTGTTTTGTTTTTCCGTTCTTTTTGATTGATATGGATTGAATGAATAACTCGTTCAGCAAATCCTCTCTACCGGCAATATATTTCCCGAACCATGCCACTGTCTGCCCTGCAAACAAAGCATACTTCAGACTTTCATGAGTTTTTTCGGAGGCAAAAACAAGCGTCATTGGTCTTCTCCACTTATCCATCGCATAATAATGTGCGGTTACCTCATGAATATCGGATGAACTTATTACTGCTAAATTGTTTTCCAGACACCAGTCAAGAGCACATGGATACCATTCTATCTCGTTAAAAACCTCAATTCCCGCTATAATCTTATTTTTTATAAGATCTTTATGAATTCTGAACATAATGCAGCTGTCAGGCTGCTGCTTTTTCCAGCAGGGATGATTCCAAAAAATAAATGCACCCTGGTTATAGGCTTCCATAATCGCAGCCTCATCATCTTCCAGGTTAATCCTTTCAAC
This sequence comes from Bacteroidota bacterium, assembly GCA_029571215.1. Classification (GTDB taxonomy): domain Bacteria; phylum Bacteroidota; class Bacteroidia; order Bacteroidales; family JAAYUG01; genus JAAYUG01. The sequence continues at coordinate 2,857 of JAKPTE010000004.1, read as the reverse complement.
ATCTTTTGCAAATAATACATTCAAATGGCCTGGAGGCATTTCTCGGGTAATTTCTCCCCCATGAATTAGCAATATACCTAACTCCTTTGCCTTGGGCAAAGCAAGCTCATAGCTGCTGTTGAGTGAACCACTCACATAGGTTTTATGAGGCTGGTACTCAATGTGATCAGTTATTGCTATGGCATCAAGTCCTTCTTCCCACGCTTCCTGAACACGTACTTCCGGCCATAATAAACCATCCGAAAAGACTGTATGCATATGAAAATCACATTTGATTGCCTTAAGACCTCTAATATCGGGAACGCGGATTGTATCTCTAGTATGCGCCCGTTCCAATTCAGTAATCACCGTCTTTTGGGCTGTGCCAGGTGTTGTCAACATCCAGCCAGTCAATATTATTATAATAAAAGCTTTCATTCTTCAAAAAATTAATTAGTAAAGAAAATTTTAAAAAATCCGGTGATGATATAAATCATCACCGGAAGCCCTAACCAACAAAAACTAACCTAACCAACCTAACCTATATTAAAAGTAAAGTTGTAAATATTAATTTTTTAGCCACCAGGGTATTTCGCGTGTATTATCCCTTCCAACACCGAATTGTCTTGTTATAGCAACTTCAACATTGTCTGAATTATAGAGGTATTCGCTGTTTGGATACATAAATCGTGTCGGAGGCGTTTGGCCGGGTAAATAGGCAAATGAAGGATAACCAGTTCTTAGTTGTTCATAGTACATTCGCCATCCGCCTTGCAAAAAAGAAAACAGGTATTTTTGAGTAATGATCCGTTCAATTTTTTCGTCGTTACTAAGTGGAATATCAAAACGCACAAGTGGTTCCTGCAAATAATCTTCCGCGGCTGCTGCAGTAAAATAAGATTCATAGTCTTTTGCATACGTATTATAAAACTGAAATGAAGCTTTAACAGCGTTGTTATAATGTTCACCTGCATCTCCTGAGATGATCCATCCTCTGACAATGGCTTCAGCAAGAATTAACTGCAATTCGGAATAACCCATAAGGATGTGTGGTTCACATACAGGGTCTGTTGTATAACGGAAATTTACCTTCGAAACATTACCCGCAATAGCTTTCAGATTTACCTCGTTAAAAGGAGCAATGGGATTTCCACCGTCATATCCATTGAAATCGTTAATTGGCAGTCCCTGTTCCTTCGCATTTTTTGTTTGTGCCGCATAAACAAATAACCGCGGGTCTTTTCTTTCCTGCAGCCTTCTGATAAAGGTTGAGTCCATATAACGATTCGACCCGTAATTGCTGTTATTAAATTCGGTGTATCTGTTGCCAACCTGATTTATGAATACGAGTTTGGCATCGTCTTGTATTGATTCAAAAATAGGATCTGAAGCAAGAATGGAGGCAAACTTACTTTTAACAGACAAATCCTGATCATTCTCTTTCCTCGAGAGACTTAAGAGAACTCGGAGCCTGAACGAATTGATAAGTTTTTTCCACTTAAAAGAATCACCGCCATAAATAATATCGCCTGCAATGGGATCATCTGTCATCATTGTGTTTGCATCAGCGAGCTCATTAAGAATGCCCGTAAAAACATCTTTCTGGAAATCGTACTCAGGCTTATAAAGGCCAGATTGTTCTCCTTTTAATGCATCAGTATAGGGGATATCACCAAAAGCAAGAGTTAGGTTATAAAAATACCACGCCCTGAAAAATTTGGCAAGTGCATGATAATTCACGGCATTAATCCGTATTGCTTCCTCTTCCATTTTAGCTATATTGCGTAATTCATCATATGCTGAAAAACCTCCCCTCTCCCATGTGTAAAACTGCATAGGATGTTCCATATCTGATTGCACAATCATTCGTGAGGCAAAAAGAGGATTGGCTCCTTCAACCTGAAATGCATTCCATTCTATGCCTGTAAGTAAAAACTGAGGATGCGTCTGCGAAACATTGTTTGGATTAATGTTCAATTCTTCAAACTTTTGGCATGATAGTATTCCGAACATTACCAATAAACTAACAACAAATGCTTTTTTCATAATCTTAATTATTTATAGGAAAATTCTAGAATGTTAATTTGGCAGAAATTCCAACATATCTGGCTGAAGGATCCTGAAGGTTATTATCATCACCAAAATCAGGATCAACGATCATAGCCTTTTTCAGTATAAAAACGTTGTAACTGAACAATGATAATTCCGTTCTTTTTATACCCTTTACCTTTACAGCATCAGATAAATCGTAGGTTAGAGAGATTCTTCTTAATTTCAAAAAGCTTCTGTCAAGTACATTTGCGAAGAATTTGCTTTCGTGCTCTGTCACCTTGGCCTGGTAGGGATAAATCTGACACCAGCTCTGCCAGCTAACTTTGGTTTCATTTTTCTTATATTGTCGAGTATCTGAAATCACATTCCCGTCTGTATCTCTAATGAGTTCACCACTTATAACATTTACGCCATCAGGCACATAGACAGGACCACCGGCTGCATATTCCTGGTCACGGTACTTAACTGAATTCGGATGCTTCCCTCCCCACCACATTTTTTCAACAGTACGTGACCAGAAAACACCTCCCCAGGCTCCATCAAAGTTTGCATCAAGTGTCAGATTTTTGTATTTAAATGTGTTGATAAACCCAAACCTCCAATCAGGATCCAGATGACCAAGCAACTGCGGATAAGGATCTTTTAACGGTAAACCCGTGCTTTCGGAAATAATGATTTTCCCGTCTGAGCTTTTCATCCAGCCAATGGCATAGTAATTGTCAACGCGTTCTCCAAGAGAATAATAGGAGTATTTTTTTGCCCCTCCATAAATGCCAGTCAGTTTTCTGACCCTCGTATCCAAGTTCAAAGTTGATTGCCATGAAAA
>JAKPTE010000003.1 GCA_029571215.1 Bacteroidota bacterium | reverse complement strand
AGGGGCATCACTCCTGGTATAATCGCTGAAACTTCTGTTCTGCACAGAGAGCGCCATACAATAGACGAAATTGAAAAGAAACCCTCCTATCAGCAGAATGGCATAAACCGGATTGTAATTCCACAGACTACCCGGGTTGTATGATTCAGCCAGATCCACCATCGCCTTGCCGGAGGCTTCCCCAAAAGCGAAGCAGGCACTCATGATGCCGGCAATCAAAGCAACGGTAATTCCTTTGCGGAAATTTTTTTCTCCACCCTTTTCCCCTGCCTGTTTGTTCAGTTCCGTTTCTTTCCGGTGTCCGGCATACCCTGCAATGGCGATTCCGGCAAGGGCAATAAGAATGCCAGCCAGCACAAGACCAAATTTATCAGAAGAGACAAACGCAGAAAACTTTCCCTGGAAGACGGGGGTAATTAAAGTGGAAAGAGCAGCCGTAAATCCCAAAGGAAGGGCTGTACCCAGTCCAATACCCAGATAGCGGTTGGAAAGACCCCAGGTCAGACCACCTATCCCCCACCCTGCACCGAAAAGAATCGGCAGAAAAATGCTCTTTGAAGGCGCTTCACTTATTATCTGACCAAGATGAGGGACCGTTATTAATGTAACGATCCAGGGGACCAGTACCCAGGCAAACAAACCCTGGATAATCCATCCGGTTTCCCATTTCCAGTTTCTTACGTATTTGAGCGGAAGGTAAAAACTTCCCGACGCAAGAGCTCCGATTGCGATCAATAAAAGGCCAAAGGTTGGATTGGTTTCCATAAGGTATCATTTAACAGACTTACGAAGATGCAAAAAAAACTGTAAAAGCCCTCTTGCGGGAAAAAAATATTACATCGTACTCCAGTGGATTATAAAAAACAACCGGCTGGCGGGAATGCCAACCGGCTGTCTTTCAATATTAAGGGATGCAGGCAGAATTACTTTGCCCGTATCCCTTTCCTCGTTATTTACTGGACAACCAGTCGTGCCCTGATCTTTCTGTTATTCCCTTCGGCCTGAATGATATAGATTCCTTTAGTGAATCCATTCAGATTAATTTCCATGACCCTGGAAGTAACAGGAGTGCGGAGGACTGTCCTGCCGGAAAGATCAGAAACAGCAATCGTTTTGAATTCGGCTGAAGGCAACGTTACTTTTACCGAAACGGAAGCCGGATTCGGATAAAGAGCGAGGTGTTCCTCTCTGGCATTTTCAATTCCCTGTGGTGTATAAACGATAATGTAGAAAATGCTCTGCACCTCGTTGTTTTGCTGGTCGCGCAGAGTAAGGGTAACCTTAGCCGAACCGGTTTTATCCTGAGCCGGTGTAAAGCTGAGTGCAGCCGTGTGATCCGTATTAACAGCAGAAATGTTGAACTGATCAAACAGGGAAGGATTATCACTTTCGGCTTCAATAGAAAGACCGGTAACCTGTCCGGATGCATCGGAAATGCCCGGTATGGTAACCGTTGTTTCGCCGGAATTTTTCGCCACTTTCACATTGGCAACCTGGCCTATGGTCAGAGCCGGCATCTGGGTAGCGACAAGGGTGCTGACGCTGCTGGCCGGAAGAATAAGTGCTCCGTCAGTAACCTGATAGAGTCCTGCATCAACATGTTTTTCCGTTGCAGAAGTTCTGTGCACCTGATAGCTCAGTGGCAAACCAGCACCAGCCAGACGCATTGCAATAGGAGCAGTTCCTTTATTAATCAGCACAAGAACAAATGATCCATCGGTGTTTTCATAAGCCGAGCCCATCAGGTCGCCGATTTCCGGGGAGGTATATACGCGCACCGCACCGGGACGTATGTGGGCAAAGAACTGCTTTGAAACATAACAAGAGAGATTGGGTTCGTTGGATGTTAGTTGCATGTCTTCAAAACTCCAGTTGGTCCAGAGACTTATATTGCCGGCAATAAGTGATCC
>JAKPTE010000039.1 GCA_029571215.1 Bacteroidota bacterium | reverse complement strand
TTCTGGGTATCAGGTATCTCAATATTTCCAACATACACATAATTCAGATTCTTACGCGCAATACGAAAAAACCTGTAAAGCGTTTCAGAAGGTGTAGGAGGATTGGTAAGCTTATAGGCAGGGAAATAACGAGATAGATGCAAAACGGTATTCTTTCCCAATTCATTTGCAATCCATTTGACCATTGCCTGAAAGACCTCTTCATCATCGTTGGCACCAGGAATAATAAGATTGGTTATTTCCAGATGAACTCCGGCCTTTCGGATTTGTTTCAGCGAATCCAGGACAGGAACAAGCCGGGAGCGAGTATATTTCCGATAAAACGATTCCGTAAATCCTTTCAGATCGACATTGAAGGCATCAATCCATGGGAGCAATTCGCCAAGAGGTTCCGGATTCATGAAACCGTTGGTAACCATCACATTCTTTTGTCCCTGCCTTTTGATCAGCGGAGCTGTTTCCCGGATCATTTCGAACGATATAAATGGTTCATTATATGTGTACGCCAGTCCGATATTGCCCGGATGCCGAAGGGAAAGAAGAGCCAGTTTCTCGGGATCAACCACCTGAAGGGAAGGAAATTCTTCAGTACCTGATTGAGAAATTTCATAATTCTGGCAAAAAATACAGGAGAGGTTGCAACCCACGCTTCCGGCAGAAAGAATCATCTTCCCGGGATAAAAATGATACAATGGTTTTTTTTCAATGGGGTCAAGATGGATGGCAGAAAATGCCCCGTATGATTCAGTATATAAAAATCCTCTGACATTTTTTCGCACCTTGCAGATCCCGGATTTTCCTTCGCCAATGACACAATGATGAGGACAGAGCAAACACCTCACCTTTAGATCGTCCAGCTTTTCATAATAAAGAGCTTCCTTCATATCCGCATCGTTTTTTTTTGATAAATTTATGGAAACAAATTTCAATTACCATGATAAAAGGAACATCTGTTCTGTCGTTCATTGTCTGTGTGGCAATTCCCTTGTTGATTGGGATCATCTCCGGCATGGCCACGAGTAAAACAGATGGCTGGTACGATAGCCTTATTAGGCCTTCTTTCAATCCACCCGGATATTTGTTTGGAATCGTCTGGCCGACACTCTATATCCTCATGGGGATTTCGCTGTACCTTGTCTGGAAATCAGAGCCCGGTAATCTGCGGAATATTGCCCTTTGGGTATTTGCTATTCAGATGGTACTTAATTTTCTGTGGAGTTTTATTTTTTTCCGGTTTCACCTTATCGGGTGGGCATTTGTGGAAATATTGCTTGTTTGGGTCAGCATTGTTGTGATGATCATTGTCTTCATGAGAATCAACAGAGCGGCGGGATTTTTGCAGATCCCTTACCTGTTGTGGGTTACATTTGCTTCGGTTCTCAACGGTGCATACTGGATACAAAACAGGTAGTACTATCGTTGCCAGCGTATGAAAAAACACATAAACATTACTGTGACGGGAAGGGTTCAGGGTGTTGGTTTCCGTTATTCGGCCCAGGAGGAAGCGGAAGAGCTTGGAATAAAGGGATTCGTCCGTAATATGCCTGACGGAAGCGTATATATTGAGGCGGAAGGCGAAGAAGAGGATCTGCTCCGGTTTATTGACTGGTGCAGGCAGGGGCCCGGGTATGCCCATGTAAAAGATCTACTGATTCAGGAAGCACCATTAGGTCATTTTTCTGATTTTGAAATCAGAAGATAATGAATCCCTGAACGGGTTTGTACCCTATCCAAACATATAATGTTTTTTGATTTTGCGGGTAATTTTCCAGGTACATTTCAAGCCCTGCCCAAAAACGACCCAATCGCCTGCTCCGAACTCAATGTAAGAACCATCAGGAGCAGTCACTCTGGCCGATCCTTCCAGAATATAGCAGGTTTCTTTCTGATCGTAATACCATGGAAATTCAGAAGGTTCCTTTTCCCAGATTTCCCAATCCCCAGCCATTTCAATTTCGGCAGGAGAAGGTTTTTTCACTGACATTAAAGGGCTCATATAATTTCGAGATTAGAAAATTCAATCCATCCTTTGTTTCCATTGGCAATCCGAATTTCAACCCAGTTTCCGACGGCATCTTCAATTTTCACTTTCGTTCCCTCATGTAAAACAAACAGATCGGAAGAACCAGCATCCGGCGAACTTTTCACTGTTGCGGAAGACACCATGACAATACCTTCGTTCCGTGCATGAAATTCACGCCCCTGCCGGTAGCCGGATAAACCGGCAATAAAGGATCCCAATAGAAAAAAAACAGACAGAGTGAAGAAAATCTTCTTCAGGGTAACGCGCATTGAAAAGAGAAAGAAAAGAAATAACACCAGACATACGATAAAAAGAACGATGCTGAGGATCATCCAATGATCGGAATCCATCATGGAGCGAAATGACCGCCACCAGGCTGACAGGAAAAATTCCGGGAGGCTTTCGATTTTGTCCACGGTATAGGTTCTGGCCAGTTGCAAATTGAAGCGGATATCCTCATCAAAGGGCTTTAACCGGTTTGCCCGTTCATAATTCAGTATGGCTTTACCAATCTGCCGCATCTTAAAGCAGGCATTTCCGAGATTGAAATAGACTTCAGGCGCAGAGTAACCTGTGTTTATCAGAGAATCGTACAAAGTGGCCGCTTCCGAATACCGGCCTTCAGAATAAAACCTGTTGGCCCTGATATACAGGGAATCAGGGATTACTTCGGCTTGGGCCGACAAACCAATAAAGAAAAGCAGGAGAATTATATAGATGTGCCGCATACTACTTCAGATTTTGATCAATTTTTTCCATCAGAACAACTGTATTATCATAAGTTTCTTTCATTGAAGGAAGGGTTCCGGAGGGAGCAAATCGTGCGAATTCGCATGTATCAATAATCTTACCAAGTTGTTCTTTCACTTCATCTGAAATTCCTCTTTCAGTAAGGGCCTGCCATGCATTATCGCGAGACAGATTCGCCAGCGGAATCATGAGTTTATCACTCAGGTAGCCCCAGACAGCCTTCAGAATTTCTTCGTAAAATTCATCCTTTTGCTGATTCTTCATAGCCTTTTCAGCCTTTTTGAGGCGTTTCCCTGCGAGCCGTGCAGCCCGCTTGTGGCGCATCCGGGCAACGTCTGCCCGTTCGCGTATCGTCTTTCGCCGGACGAAAATGACTGTGGTAAAAAGAACCAAGGGAATAATATACCAAAGAATAAATAGTTTGCTGTCAAGAAAGAGCTTTTTGTCATTCCATTCGGGCAATGTACGTTTGATGTACCGGATATCCTGGTTCAGCAGACGAACATCCTCCCGAGAAAGACCCGAAACCACTGTAATAGTGGTATCCTCACGACCCTTGTTGACATTTACCGTGAATGATTTGGATGATAATGTTTTATATTCATTGCTCTGTATTGAAAAATAACTGAATGAGACCGGAGGTATCGTGAAGCTTCCAGGATGCCGAGGAATAGCTACATATTCAAAGGTAACCGTACCGGTTGTGCCTTCCGTAGAATATTCTTCCAAAACATTTGTTTTTGGTGCGTAGGTATCAAAATCGGCAGGGAAAGAGACAACAGGTGGGTTTATCATTTTCATGTTGGCTTTCCCTGTCAGTTTAATCCGTAAAGTAAGGGCATCATTGGTATTCAGCTCCGGCTTGTCGATGGAAGCCGTCATTGACAAATCACCAACAGTACCGCTGAAATTAGCCGGCTGACCTGGAGGAAGGGGTTTCACACGGATGGTGACAGGCTCGGACCGGAAGGTAACAGGTTGTTCCTGTACGGTAGGAAAATCAAAATCAAAATCGAACCAGCTCCTTGAGCGCCTGGTGACTGTTCGCTGCACTGCCCCGTTAAACTCGACCGAACCAATGGTCAGATCGCCCGTCTTCTGGGGATAAAGAATAAAGCGGGCAATAACGCCTGTGTTGTAAATCTGTCCGTTCACATTTTCGCGGGTAAGCTGGCGAAGTTCGGGTGTAGGAATGTCATTCTTGTAAAATCCCTGCAAAGCAGGCAATTTAGGAGGAGCAAGCCGGGAAAGCCCCATCCTGTCGTATATTTTAAGGGTAACAATTACCGGTTCCCCGAGATATACAGTATGCTTGTCCACCAGAAAAGCAGCAAAAAGATCCTTGCCTCCCTTTATGCTTTCCGGTTCTTCACCGGAAGATGACCCTGAACCCGGTTGCGTTTGGGAAGCAGGAGCACTTCCTTTAACCACTTCAACAGAAAGAACATTGGATACATAATTTTTCCCCTTGATTGTAGCCTGTGCCGGTGAAATTTCAAATTTTCCGGTAGAGTTTGCCCTGAGGTAGTAAGTATAACTTACTGTAACATTTTGCTTTATCTGGGTACCGATCATTTGTACACTGGTACTGGTACTGGTTGACGGACCACCCAGCAGTTCAAACGGGCTGAAATCGGGTTGCTTGAACTGATCGGGTCTGGCGTTGAGTGTGTACACCACCTCAAAAGGTTCACCCGTTGCAACCACCGTAGGGCCTGATGCTTTGAAATCAATCTCCTGGGCCCCTATCGGAAGAGCAACGCTCATCAGCGCCATGAGCAGAGGTAAACCGAATTTGAATTTCCTTATCATTTTCACCAGTTTTTATCAATTGTCTTCGGCTTAGCAGCCGCCTGCTGCCGGTTCAGTTTTTCCCTTGTTTGCTTTTCGTTGTTCATAAGAGCCTGCAGGATCCTTTCAGCATCCTGACGGGAAATCTCATTCCGTGGCTGTGACTGCTGCTGTTGCTGCTTATCCTGCTGATTCTGATTCTGCTGGTTTTTCTGTTCTTCCTTATTTTGCTGATTTTGCTGTTGCTGCTGGTTCCCGTTCTGGTTCTGCTGTTGTTGCTGCTGTGACCTCTGAAGCATTCTCTGTGCAATCATCAGGTTATGCTTGGCCTCCATATCCGAAGGATTCAGCAACAGCGATTTTTTGTATGCTTCAATACTTTCCTGAATTTTCTTATCGTTGAACAATGCATTTCCCAGATTGTAATAGCTCTTTGCCTGAATATGCCGGTTGGTTTTATCACCGGAAAGATCGGTAAACGTATTTACTGCTTCAGAAAAACGTCCCTGTTTGTATTGGGCATCACCCAGGTTAAATTTGGCCCGGAGGGAGCTTTCTTTTTCCTGCAATGCTTTCCGGTACCTTATTTCCGCTTCGTTATATTTCCTTGCCTCATACAGTTTATTTCCTTCCCTGACGAATCTTCTTTCCGCCGATGACTGGGCAGAAATATTTCCAACCAGCATTACAGGAAGGATGAAAAACAATATGTATTTTGGTGCCGTCATATTGTTAAATGTTAAAACGGAAGAGATTGAATTTCTGCAGCCAGGGATTCCGCTTGTCCTGCAAAAATAGTTCCAGCAGGAGGAAAAACAACGCAAGGCCGGCAGGGTACATGAACTGATCATCATATTCGGAGTACATCTGAGCTTTGTATTCTTTTCTGTCCATTTCATCAATTTTTGCGATGATTTCTTCCAGTCCGAAGCGAAGGGAAGTTGCCCTAATATATGTCCCGTTACCTGCGGCGGCAATCTGATTCAGAAGAGCTTCGTCAAGCCGTGTAACCACTACCTGGCCTGACTTATCTTTCAGGAAGTTCTGCTGATCGCTTCCCGGCAGCGGAATTGGAGCTCCGGAGGGAGTTCCGACTCCAATGACAAAAACAGTTATTCCTTTTTCGGCAGCTTCACGGGCGGCTTCAATGGCATCGTCCTCATGATTTTCACCATCTGTGATAATCACAATCGCCTTTTTCAAACCGCTTTCCGGATCAAAGGAAGAAGCTGCAAGCCTTATAGCCGCACCAATGGCCGTTCCCTGCACAGGAACCATGCCGGGTTGAATCCCGTCAAGAAATTGCTTTAAGGAAACATAGTCGGTAGTTACAGGTACCTGGATGTAGGGAGAACCGGCAAAAACGAGAAGACCAATCCTGTCGTTACTCAGCTTGTCGGCCAGACGCGCTACCGCCTGTTTTGCCCTTTCCAGTCGTGAAGGCTGAACATCCTGGGCCAGCATACTATTGGAAACATCCAGCGCAATGAATAATTCTATACCTTTCCGTTTAACCTCCGTGAGTTTTGAGCCAAACTGAGGCCGGGCAAGGGCAACGATTAAGAAACCCATCGCCAGCATCAGAAAAATAAAACGGATAAGGGGACGCACTGGAGTATATCCGGGCATCATCTCCTGCAGAAGAGTTTTATCGCCAAGTTTCTGCAAATTCCTATTTCTGACGGCACGATTCAGAATAAAAAGCAGAACCATACCGGGTATTATTAACAGGGCATATAACCATTCAGGATGAGCAAACCGGAACATACACAAATCGTTTTTATGGTATCGTTCTGATAATCAGCAATCTAACACCTATGCTTATAACCAGCAACAGAAAGGCTCCCGCTGCAAAAAGTGTGTATTCTTCTTCTTTTCTTGCATATTCCCGCACTTCGACTTTTGTCTTTTCAAGCTGGTCAATTTCGTGGTAAATAGCCCGGAGTTTTTCATTGTCGGTAGCCCGGAAATATTTTCCTCCTGTCAAATCAGCGATATTTCTCAAAACCGGCTCATCAATTTCAACGGGAATATTTTGATATTGAACTCCATACGGAGTTTGTACCGGATAAGGAGCATTACCCATGGTACCGATTCCTATGGTATACACCCGTATATGAAAAGTCCGGGCCAGTTCTCCGGCAGTGACAGGATCAACAGAACCGGTGTTATTGACCCCATCAGTCAGCAGAATAATCACCTTACTTTTACCGGTCGATTCTTTCAATCTGCCCACAGCGGTAGCCAGGCCGTCACCCAAAGCTGTTCCATCCTGGATCATACCGCTTTTGACAGCATTCAGTAAATTGACCAGCGAAACATGATCAGTTGTAACGGGGCATTGGGTAAAACTCTCGGCACTGAAAACCACCAGACCGATTCTGTCATTCTTTCTTCCGGCAATAAACTCAGCGGCAATTCTTTTTCCGGCTTCGAGCCGGTTTGGTTTAAAGTCTTCGGCCAGCATACTGCCCGAAATATCCATGGTGAGCATTATGTCAATCCCTTCGGCTGAAGTATCCTTCCACCGGTTGGATGACTGAGGACGCGCCAGGACGATAATAAGCAAAACAGCCGCAAGAGCATTCAATACGAAAGGAACATGAATGAAATTTCTTTTCCAGCCTGTGCTAAATTGCTTCAGTTTTTCGGTCAGCGGAAAAATCATTACCGGATTTCTGGAACGAAACGAATAGATATACCAGGCGGCAGCAAGCAACACCAGGATAATCAACAGTAAGAATTCCGGATGAACAAACGACAGATGGCCCATACTACATCTCTTCTTTTTGGTTGTCTGTTATCACATCCTCTGAAGATTGTCTTTCACAGGTGTGATTTACAAAAACATACGCATTCAGCATATTCGATTCATTTTCATCGGGCATGGGAAGTTCCCGTGCAAATTTTACCATATCGGCCAGCAGTAAAAGCTCCTGCAACGCCCTGAGGGTATCTTCCTCCAGAACAAACGATTTCATGCTCTGAAGGATTTCAGAACTGGTTTGCTCCATAGCCGGTACATTGAACCGCTGTTCAATATACCTCCGGATAATATCAGTAAGGCGGGTATAATATTCCTTTATAAGCCCCTGCTGCCAGAGTTTTTCTTCCTTCAATCTGTCCAGTTCACGTAAGGCAATTACATGCGCCGGTTCAGAAGGTTTTCCCGGCTCAGCCAGCTGGCTCCTTCTGTTTTTTTTCTTTTTCAAATATTTGAAGAACTGAAATATAATGAGCGCTGCCAGCAGAATAGGAAGGACAATTCGCAGATAATCCTCCAGGGTATAGGGAGCAGGCAGAGGGTCTTTAATATCAAATATCGTCGGTATGGTATCAGAGGGAGGATACGTAACCAAAAGCTGCAGGGGTGTTGAATACAGAGTATCGGTATTATTAGCACATTTTAACCGGAATGGCAGGGATGGTATTTCGAACAATCCGCTATCGAAGGAAGTAATGAGGTAGCGATGAATGATTTTCCATCGGTTTCCGTCCATAATGGTATCAGCCTGCAGGCGGCGGACAACATGGATAGAGTGTGTCAATGTATCGGATAAAAGAGGGAATTCCACGTTACAGGTATTTTGGGCATCCGCCTCGAGCGTAAGGCCGATCTGGTCTCCGATAAGAATAGCTGAAGTATCTGTTTTTACATGAATTGCAGCCTCCTGCGCAACGACCGGCTTTATAAGCAGGAAACCGGCCAGTAAAATACTTAATAAGTATTTAGCCAATATTTTGATGAAAGAACCTGTTTCTGATAAGCCTCTCATAAAGTCATTGGTTTTTCAATTCCTATCGTTTTTTGAACAACTGTATCAGAGGGGGAACATAATCCTGATCAGTTGCTATTTCAACGGTATCGATTCCATATCGTGCAAACACATCCTTCAATGCCTCATCATACAACTGAATATGCTGCTGATATTTCTGTCTGAAGATCCTGTCAGCAGTATCAGCGAGAGCCAGTTGACCTGTTTCCGGATCCTGGAGAAAAAGGAGGCCGGCACGGGGAAGTTCCCTTTCCAATTTATCCAATACCCTGACAGCAATAAGATCGTGTTTCCTGGCGATGATCTTAAGCTGGTCTTCAAAACGTGGCTGGTTGCCTTGGCTGTCATACATATCGGAAATAAGGAAAACGATAGAACGTTTTTTTACGGCATTTGTAAGATAGCGCATAGCCTCACCAATATTGGTAGCCTGATGTTCGGGCTGAAATTCAATCAGCTCCCGGATAATGCGAAGGATATGCTGACGACCCTTTTTTGGAGGAATAAATTTCTCGGGGCGATCACTGAACAGAACGGCACCAACCTTATCGTTATTCTGAATGGCAGAAAAAGCAAGAAGGGCAGCAATTTCAGCAATTCTCACACGCTTCGTGCGTTGCCTGCTTCCAAAAACAGCAGATCCGCTGACGTCCACCAGCAAAAGGACGGTCAGTTCACGTTCTTCCTCAAAAACTTTCACATAGGGATGATTGAAACGGGCCGTAACGTTCCAATCAATGGTCCGGATATCATCACCGAACTGATACTCCCTTACCTCACTGAAGGCAATACCTCGGCCTTTAAATGCAGAATGATACTGCCCGGCAAAAATATGCCTTGTTAGTCCCCTTGTTCGAATCTCAATTTTTCTAATCTGCCTGAGTAGTTCAGTTGCTTCCACAGCTTACACCATTAATCTTCTGACGATTTGGTTATCAATACAAAAAACCACTCCTCTTTCCGGAGAACGGTCTGGTATTTTCTTCCATCCCTGATATAATACCAGGTTGAATCGTTTTGCTTTTTGCAGTTTTTACCGAGCCACTCCAGTCTTTTTTGCAGATTGGAGTAATCGCTGATCAGCCGGGTTGAAGTACAGATATCCTTCTCCGAAAGAAAACAGTACAGGGTTTCTTCATTTATCTTATCAACAAATTTCAGATACCTGTACATATCATTTTTCCCGCTGTTATCAGGAAGGAAAAAACGCATCTCCTTTCGCACATGAACCATCACAGAATCTTTGGGCAACCCGACAAAATACTGTCCTGAAGCAAGGAAAAGGCTTCCGGGCAAGAGAATCAGTATGATGAGAAACCGTTGCATGGGTTGCCGATATGATTTTATATTTCGCATTCCGTATGGTTTCGGGTTTTGTGCTTTCGTGTCAAAGAATCCGATGATTGGTTAAGGAACCTCCACTGTATTAAGGACATCAGTAATGATATGCTCCGTAGTTATATTTTCAGCTTCAGCTTCATATGTTAATCCGATGCGATGCCTCAGGACGTCAAAGCAGACCGCACGCACATCTTCTGGTATTACATAACCCCTGCGCCTGATAAATGCATAAGCTTTCGATGCCATGGCGAGGTATATGGATGCTCTTGGCGATGCCCCGTAGGAAATCATATTCTGATATTTCTCCAGCCGATACTGAGAAGGATTTCGCGTAGCAAATACAATATCAAGGATGTACTGTTCAATTTTTTCATCCATATAGACGTCCTTCACCACAGAACGGGCCTTGAAGATATCTTCAGGTTTCATGATCCGGGTAGCATGCGGTAGTTCTTTGGCAATGTTCTGCCGCATAATGATTCTTTCTTCTTCCTTTTGGGGATAGGAAATGATTACTTTGAGCATGAACCGGTCTACCTGGGCTTCGGGAAGAGGGTAGGTTCCTTCCTGTTCGATCGGATTCTGGGTAGCCAGCACCAAAAAAGGCTGTTCCAGAGGAAAAGTATGTTCACCAATGGTAACCTGTTTTTCCTGCATGGCTTCCAGCAAAGCACTCTGCACTTTGGCGGGAGAACGGTTGATTTCGTCGGCCAGCACCAGATGCGCAAAGATAGGTCCCTTGCGCACTTCAAACGATTCTTTCTTCTGACTGTAAATCATTGTGCCGATTAGATCAGCCGGTAAAAGATCAGGAGTAAACTGAATGCGGCTGAATCTGGCATCAATGGTTTCTGCCAGGGTTTTGACAGCCAGAGTCTTGGCCAGACCAGGAACACCTTCAAGAAGAATATGCCCGTCGGACAATAAACCTATCAGCAGGCTTTCAACAAGATGCTTCTGCCCGACAATA
This sequence comes from Bacteroidota bacterium, assembly GCA_029571215.1. Taxonomy (GTDB): domain Bacteria; phylum Bacteroidota; class Bacteroidia; order Bacteroidales; family JAAYUG01; genus JAAYUG01. The sequence continues at coordinate 120,977 of JAKPTE010000039.1, read as the reverse complement.
ACTTTCCCTATTTCCATCTGAATCAGATCAACGAAAGCACTTTCCTTCTGGATTCTTTCATTCAGTTCCTTGATGTTCACATTATCGCTCATATCGGAAAAATTTGTATGTTAGGTAGATATCAAAATTTATACCGGTTCTTCACCGAGAGCCACCGGCGATGCAAAAATGGCAATAATTTGCATTGTCTGTTGTTAAATTTTGTTAAGCTTAAGAAGGTGATTGACAGGAATTCTCCCTAGTTTTGCTAAAACTTTTTTATGACAACTGAACGAAAAAACAGGTATTTTGTAGAAATTTCCTTTAAGGGAACAAGATTCCACGGATGGCAGATCCAGAAAAATGCCATTTCGGTACAGGAAGTACTGAATGAAAAGTTTTCATCCATCCTCAGAGAAGAAATACAGGTTACGGGAGCAGGAAGAACGGATACCGGAGTACATGCCTTGTACTATGTCGGACATTTTGACAGCAGAAGAGAAAATCTGCATACGGATGTTTCCCTTTTATACCACATCAATCAGTTTCTACCCCATGATATTTCGGTTTACAGGATTCTACCGGTGAAAAATGATGCCCATGCGCGTTTTTCAGCCATTTCGCGCACGTATGAGTACAGGATTTGCCGCAAAAAGAATCCATTTCTTCATGAATTCGCATGGATGCTTCACAGGGAACTCAATTTAGAAGCTATGCAAACGGCTTGTATGTATCTTACCGGTAAACATGATTTTTCGAGTTTCTGTAAAGTACATTCAGGGGCAAGAACTCATATTTGCGTTGTGGAAGAAGCCGTATGGAGTGAGAGAGATGGTATGCTCATTTTTCGTATTACAGCCGATCGTTTTTTACGTAACATGGTAAGGGCTATCGTTGGCACCATGGTTGAAATCGGCAAGGAATCCCTGTCGCCGGCTGAAATGGCTGATATCATGGAAGCCCGCAACAGATCGGAAGCGGGTGAATCTGTTCCCCCTCAGGGACTTTTTCTGACCCGAATTGTCTATCCCCCAGATATTTTTGTTGAAAAGTGGACTCCTCCTACCGTGCAGGGATTCTTCTGACAGGAAGTTAAAAAAATTTCCTTTGTGCATTTCCGGAAGAATTTCTCCATACAGCCGGCATTTCATTATATTCCGGGGCTTGCGGAAAGAGGAAGGATCGAGGGTAATGGGACTTCCCATGTGCTGTTAGTAAATTCAGGGCCTGATGCATCAAAAATATTCTTACCTTTGGCACGTACTGGAATTTGTTTATGGAAGAAGAATTTGATGCCTGGTGGGAAGATGCTGAAACCCTCGATGTGGTGAAACGGTTTGAACGAATGATCGAATCGGAGGGATATGTGTTTCTTGATTCGCAGGAATTTGAAACGGTAGTTGACTATTATCTTGAAATTAATAATCCCGGGAAAGCCCAGAAAGCTATTGATATTGGGCTTAGCAGGTTTCCCTGGTCAGGTACTCTGACCATGCAGAAAGCGCAGTTGCTATTGCGGGAAGGTAAACCCGAAGAAGCACTGGTTTGTCTTACCAAGGTTCCTTCTCCTGAATCGGATTCACCCGAATATGCTTTTCTGAAAGGTTCCTCTTTCGCCGACCTGAGGAAATTTTCCGAAGCAGACAGGTTTTTTGCCCTGGCCCTTTCCCGGACCGATGAGGATAAAACCAATCTCTATCATTTGATTTCAGAAGCTTTCAGTCGTAATGAAGAATACAGGCTGGCTTTGAAATACCTGCACCAGGCATTGCATTACCTGCCCCATATTGACCCCGCTCTTCTTTTTGACACTGCATTCATTTATGATAAGCTGAATCAGAACAGAAAGGCTATTTATTTTTACCGGAAATATCTGGATAAAGACCCGTTTTCTGAACTGGCATGGTTTTACCTCGGCATTGTTTATATGCGCATGTCCAATTTTCAGAAAGCTGTGGAAGCATTTGACTTTGTAACGGCCATCGATGAAAACTATGAAGTGGCCTATTATAACAAAGGGCTGGCCTATGCAAACCTGAAGGAGTACCAGAAGGCAATTGAAGCTTTCAATGAATTTATTGAATTGGAAGGCGAGCAAACCGATGTATTGGCAGCCATTGGTGAATGTTATGAAAACCTGGCCAATTTTAGTAAGGCACGTGACTTTTATGAACGGGCACTGGAACACGATCCTGAAAATCCTGATGCATGGTATGGGCTCGGGGTAGTTGCCCTGATGGAGGAGAATTTTCAGGCAAGTTTAAGGTATCTGCGATCGGCTATTGCCATGAACAAACAGGAACCGGTTTACTGGCGAACCCTGGGCGATGCCCTTTTTCAATCTGACAAGCTGCATGAGGCAGTGATGGCCTACGAAAAATCCTGTGAACTGGATCCACACGATTCCAAAAGTTGGCTTGGTCTGGCAAAAGCCTTTCAGATACAGGGGAAAGACATTGACATGCTGAATGCTCTGGAAAAATCTCTTGTGTATAATGAAGAAGACGCGCACCTTTTATACAGAGCTGCCGCAGCTTTTTTCCAGCACAAACAATTTGAAAACGGATTGCAGCATCTGGAAAAAGCCCTTAAAAAGAATTATCAATTGCTTTATCTTCTGTACGAATACTTTCCTGAAGCAGATCAATATCCGGTTATTGAAAATCTCGTTCTTAAATATTCTTTAAAGAACCTTTAATCGTATGAATTTTGAGTTGTCGTTTATTCCTTCCAGAGAACCAAAACCCCGTTCAAAAGGACTGACCATGGTCATGGACAAAGGCCTGAGCGCCGGGGAAGCTGCCCAGTTCGTTGCTTCATCAGGAGAATACACCGATCTGCTGAAATTCGGGTTTGGAACAGCACTAATAACCAGGGAGCTACAGGAAAAACTGACCATCTACCGGAAGGGCAATTTAAAACCCTACTTTGGGGGTACCTTGTTTGAAATGTTTCTGGTAAGGGGAGAATTTGACAACTACCGAAAAATGCTCGACAAATACAAAATGGAATATACTGAAATTTCCGATGGTTCCATTCACATTCCCCACGAAGAAAAACTCAGGTACATTGAACTTCTCTCTGGCCAGGTGACGGTAATTTCAGAAGTCGGAAGCAAAATAAAAGGAGTACACATACCTCCAAAACAATGGGTTGCCATGATGCAGGCCGAGCTTTCTGCAGGAGCATGGAAGGTAATTGCAGAGGCACGGGAAAGTGGTAACATTGGAATTTATAACGAAAACGGCTCCGCCAATGAAGCATTGATCGATGATATTGTCAATAACGTAAATACGGAAAATATTATCTGGGAAGCTCCCGTCAAGAGCCAGCAGGCATGGTTTATCAAACTGCTGGGTGCCAATGTCAACCTGGGAAATATTCCTCCCAACGAAGTAGTTGCACTCGAAGCGCTGCGACTTGGATTACGGGGGGATACCTTTTATGAATTTCTCCCGGAGGAAATGAAAAAATTCAAACCATAATATCCGGTTATGCGACGTTTCGGTCTCATCGGGTATCCGCTGGGACATTCTTTCTCCAAAGCATACTTTACTGAGAAATTTGCACGGGAAAATATTTCTGACTGTGTATATGAAAATTTTCCTCTTTCTGATATCCGTGCACTGGAAGAACTTCTTGACCGGCACATCGATCTGGCAGGGTTCAATGTAACCATTCCCTATAAGGAGAAGATTATCCCTTTTCTTGATTTTCTGGATCCGGTAGCAAATAAAGTCGGAGCCGTGAACACCGTTTCGATAAGCCGAAATGGAAATACACGGGTATTAAAAGGATTTAATACCGATGTGTACGGATTTGAGATCAGCCTGCGGAAAAACTTGAAGCCATGGCATACACATGCGCTCATTTTGGGTACAGGCGGTGCATCAAAGGCGGTGGTATGGGTTTTAGAAAAACTTCACATTTTATATCGTTTTGTATCGAGAACGCCCCAGAAAGGAATGTTTTCTTACGATGACCTGAACCAAACGATCATTACCAATCACCTTCTCATTATCAACTGCACACCTGTTGGAATGTATCCTGAAACACATCAGGCTCCACCTATCCCATACGAATACCTTACCAACCGTCATTTCCTCTATGACCTGATTTACAACCCTGATAAAACCCTGTTCCTGGCGAATGCGGAAAGAGCCGGTGCTTTCTTTTGCAATGGATTGGAAATGCTGAAACTTCAGGCTGAAAAATCATGGGAAATCTGGAATCTGTAGAAAAAACAGATTTCAACGCCTATGGAAGCCTTTTCTTAATGGATTGAGGGATCTCTTCATAGGAAAAGTCCTTCAATGGTTGGTCCGGTTTTCTTAAATTTTCGGATGTTTGTCTGATTTCTTCCACCCATTCCTGTATGCTTCTTTCCGAAGTAAAATGTGTCCAGGATATTGGTTTACCAAAATAAAGCCGAATTTCTTTTCCTTTAAAACGAAACATTTCATTTGGTAACAGAAATGATTCAAAGCTGATATCTATTCGAAAAAAACGTCGTAATGTAGCTATCAAATAGAACAGAAAACTATTACGGGCATCGGCATATACTGGAACAATATCCCTTTCATGCTGTATGGCTTTTACAACAAAACTTTTATGCCAGGGTAAGTCCCGGATTTTTCCTTTTCTGTAAATAGAAACCACCCCGGCCGGAAATACAAGAATGTTATCGTTGCCACGAAACAACTCTTCCAGTGACAGCAACTGGGATTTTTTAAAACGTCCGTAAATGTTGACTCCTGCAAAAACCGGCTTCAGATTTTCAATATAAAGCAGCAGTTCATTAACAACTGCTTTCACTTCGCCAAAGTAAGAATATATCAGGCCCAGAAGACAAACTCCGTCAAGACCACCGAGGGGATGGTTGGTAGCAAAAATGTACCGCCCTTTTTCAGGTATATTTTCGATACCGCAGTATTTAACCTTCACATCAAAGAAACGGATAATTTCCCTTATAAAATCCTGTCCTTCAATATCCCTACAGCTTTCAAGAAAACGGGCAAAATCTTCCTGATGCAAAACTTTCTTTACAAATTTAGCCAGAGGCCGGTACTTAGCCGGCGCATGTTTCAGAATCAACTGCTCAATATCCCACCTTTCGTACATCATAACATTTCTGTAATCATACGGTTATTTGGTTGCAATGGAAAGCTTACAACCTCCCGGTGCGTGAAAATACAAAATTGCCGGAATTTTTATCCTGATTATTGTTTCCTGAACATTTTGATGTAACTTGCATAAGTAACCCTAAAAAAAATTAACCTATGAGTGACAGTGCATTCAATTTCAATGAATTCATAAAAGAATCAAAGGATTCTCTTGTGAACCCGAAGGCATATTTTGCCTCCATGAAAACCGAGGGTGGGCTTGGTGAGCCGATTATTAAAGCTCTCATTTATGGGACAGTAGCCGGAATCATTGGATTAATCTGGAGTTTGTTGCATGTGAGTCCAGCTGTAGGTGGCATTTTCGGCAGTGCTGTCGGGATTACCGTTTTATTATTTGCGATAATTGGTTCCCTTATTGGTGTTTTTATCGGTGCAGTAATCGTGTTGGTTATTTCGGCCATTGCAGGTGGTAAAACGGATTTTGAGCCCTGTATGCGTGTTTCAGCTGCCCTGATGGTGTTGATGCCTGTCAGCGCATTTTTAGGTTTTACTGGTTCGATTCATTACTTTCTGGGTGCCATAGTCTCCCTGGCGATTAACCTGTATGGATTATGGATGCTATACCAAGCTCTTGTTCAACCCTTGCAAGCCAAAGAGGGTACTACCAGAATCATCATGTATGTACTTGCAGGACTGCTTGTACTTTTCATGCTGCTAGGTCTTGGTGCAAGGAGAGCAGTCAGACACTATGACCCTTACGGTAAGGAATTCAGGAAAAAGATGGAACAGACTTCAAAAGAATGGGAAAAAGCGCTGAATGAAATGGAAAAAGCCAGTAAGGATGAGGGAACGAAAGGTGATGAAGAAGGAGAATCATCAGAGGAAGACACGTTGGGAGAGCAGGAGTAAATAGCAAACAAACTGGACATCCCAACCGAAAAATAGCTGGTGTTTATCTGTAATTGTTAGTTCAGGGCTGTTAGAAGCCTTAAGGTAGTTAAATTTCTTTTCTTGCTGCTTTCAGGGTATTTAGTAACAGTGCTGTGCGGGTCATTGGTCCTACCCCACCGGGAACAGGAGTAATATAGCTGCATTTAGGAGCTACTTCATCAAAAAGTACGTCACCTTTGAGCACAAATCCTGATTTGGCTTGCGCATAAGGAATGCGGGTTGTTCCCACATCGATAACAACAGCTCCCTCTTTGACCATATCAGCTGTAACAAATCCGGGCTGTCCCATGGCAGCTATCAGAATATCTGCCTGGCTTGTAAAATATTTTAAATTGGGAGTTCGGCTGTGACAAAGGGTTACGGTAGCATCACCATATTCATCTTTTCTCGAAAGAAGAATTGACAGAGGTCTGCCAACAATATTGCTTCGTCCAAGAATTACGCAATATTTTCCCGAAGTTTTAATCTGGTATCTTTTCAACAGTTCAACTATACCGGCCGGAGTTGCGGATACAAAACAGGGAAGACCTGTAGCCATGCGTCCGACATTGACCGGATGAAAACCATCCACATCCTTTAACGGATTAATTGCTTCGATGATTCGATGCTCCTGTATATGCCGGGGCAAGGGCAACTGCACGATAAATCCGTCAACCTCAGGGTCCCGGTTGAGTTTGTCCACCGTTTGCAAAAGTTCTTCCTCAGAGACCGATTCATCGAATCTGAATAACGAAGAGGTAAACCCGACCTCAGCGCAATCCTTTATCTTGTTATTCACGTAAGTAATACTTCCTCCATCATTTCCGGCAAGGATAGCAGCAAGGTGGGGTGGTCGCCGGCCTGATCGGACCATTTTTTCTACTTCAGCTGCAATTTCTTGTCTGATAGTAGCAGCAGTCTGTTTTCCGTCGATAATTATCATAAGGGGGAACTTTTATGTTTCGTGTTTCGTGTTTTTTATTTGGTGGTGTTTGTGCTCAAGGAAATGTATTGTGGGGATATGTTTTCTGTTTGTAGTGTGCTGTGTTTACGTTATGTCCCGAGTGAATCCAGGAAGGACTATGGAAGTATTACATTTTAAACAATCACCTTCTGCCAGGGAATCCACCAGGGATACGTCCTTTCTGACCCGCCGATGAAACCATTTTCATCATGCGCCGGGTTTCGTCAAGTTGTTTCAGCAAACGGTTTACCTCCTGCACTGTTGTTCCGCTTCCGGCAGCAATCCGCTTCCTCCGGCTTCCGTTAATAACAGCCGGATTGCTTCGCTCCTCCGGCGTCATGGATTGGATGATGGCTTCAATACCCTTAAAGGCGTTGTCGTCAATATCCAGATCGCGTATTGCTTTTCCCACACCCGGGATCATGGAAGCCAGATCCTTAAAATTACCCATTTTTTTTATCTGGCGTATTTGAGAGAGGAAATCGTTGAAATCGAACTGATTTTTGGCGATTTTTTTCTGTAGTTTTCTTGCCTCTTCTTCGTCATACTGTTCCTGGGCTTTCTCGACCAGAGAAACGATATCTCCCATGCCGAGAATACGGTCTGCCATTCTATCGGGGTGAAACACATCAATTGCATCCATTTTTTCACCCGTACTAACAAACTTAATGGGTTTTTCAACAACGGCCTTAACGGAGAGGGCAGCCCCACCCCTGGCATCACCATCAAGCTTGGTCAGCACAACCCCGTCAAACTGAAGGCGATCATGGAATGCTTTGGCCGTATTGACCGCATCCTGACCAGTCATAGCATCTACTACGAACAGAATTTCCTGTGGGTCAATAGCCTTTTTTATGGAAGCTATCTCATCCATCATAGCCTCGTCAACAGCCAGGCGCCCGGCCGTGTCAATGATGAGCGTATCATAACCCCGTAAGCGAGCAAATTTGATGGCTTCCTTTGCTATAGATACAGGATTCTTGTTTTCGAGCTCAAGATATACCGGAATACCGATTTGTTCTCCCAGAACCCGCAACTGCTCAATGGCAGCGGGACGATATATATCGCAGGCAACCAGAAGAGGCTGGCGTCCTCTTTTCTGTTTTAGGTAATTTGCCAGTTTCCCTGCAAAGGTTGTTTTTCCCGACCCCTGGAGACCAGCCAGCAGTATGATGCAGGGGTTTCCCTTAAGATTCAGATCGGAGGCGCTATCCCCCATCAGCCTGGCCAGTTCGTCATGAACGATCTTGACAATCATCTGGCCGGGTTTAACTGATTTGAGGACTTCTTGTCCTATGGCCTTATCCTTAACAGTATCGGTAAATGATTTCGCAATTTTGTAATTGACATCGGCATCCAGAAGAGCCCGACGGATTTCCTTCATGGTTTCCGAAATATTCACTTCGGTAATCCGTCCTTCTCCTTTAATCAAGCGGAAGGCTCTTTCCAGTTTATCAGTTAAATTTTCAAACATACTCTTTTACCATTTTACATTCTTTCTGGCACATCGATTCCCAACAGGTACATGCCTTTTTCGATTACCCTGCCAATGACTTCGGAGAGCAGGAGCCGTGCTGCAACAAGATCCGGAGATTCTGCTTTCAGAATACTGAAGTCATGGTAAAATTGATTGTATTCTTTGGCAAGTTCATATACATAATTGGCGATTACAGCTGGACTGTATGTATCGGCGGCATTTTCAACAACGAAAGGGAATTCATAGACAAGGCGGGCCAGCATTCTTTCCTTCGGGTTCATATTCCATCTGGCAAGGGATTCTTCCTTTACAGCCATTTTCAGTTCTACCGCCTTGTTCAAAACAGAACGGATACGAGCATAAGTGTACTGAATAAACGGACCGGTATTCCCGTTGAAGTCGATTGATTCGCGGGGGTCAAACATCATGTTCTTCTTCGGATCGACTTTCAGGATAAAGTATTTTAGTGCACCAAGACCAATGGTACGGTAAATGCGTTCGGCTTCCTCCGGGGAATAGCCGTCCAGTTTACCAAGTTCCGACGACATTTGCCTGGCTGTCTCAATCATTCCGGCTATCAGGTCATCCGCATCCACAACGGTGCCTTCCCGCGATTTCATTTTGCCTTCAGGAAGCTCGACCATGCCATACGACAGATGATGAAGGTTTCTGGCCCACGAATATCCCAGCTTCTCAAGGATAATGGCCAAAGCCTGAAAATGATAATTTTGTTCGTTCCCAACTACATAAATCAACTGGCTGATAGGAAATTCATTGAACCGCTGCACGGCCGTACCAATATCCTGTGTCATATAAACCGAAGTTCCATCAGAGCGCAATAAAACCTTATGGTCCAGCCCGCTATCCGTAAGGTCGGCCCATACAGAATTGTCTTCCTTCCGGTAAAGGATCCCTTTTTTCAGCGCTTCAAGCACGATAGCTTTTCCGAGCAGATAGGTTTCGGACTCATAATAGATTTTATCAAATGTGACACCCAGATCCCGGTATGTTTTATCAAATCCCTCATAAACCCATTCATTCATTTTTTTCCAGAGAGCAATGGTTTCCGGGTCGCCTGATTCCCATTTTCTCAGCATCTCCTGGGCTTCCTGCATAATTGGTGTACGGGCAGCACGCTCTTCCTCTCCTCCCCCGTTTTGTTTAAGCTCAGCCAGTTGCTTTTTTAATTCCTGCTCAAACAGGACATAATATTTTCCAACCAGATGGTCTCCCTTCATGCCCGAAGATTGCGGTGTTTCTCCGTTTCCCCATTTTTTCCAGGCCAGCATGGACTTGCAAATGTGAATACCTCTGTCGTTGACAAGATTTACCTTAACGACTTTTTTGCCAATTGCTTCCAAAATGCGGGAAACCGAAAAACCAAGCAGGTTATTTCGAATATGACCCAGATGCAACGGTTTGTTGGTATTCGGAGAAGAGTATTCAACCATGATCATTTCGCTGCATTCTCCGGGAGCAGATAAACCCAAAGCACTGTCATTCCGGTAATATCTGACAACCTCCGACCAAAAAACTTCTCCAACCGTCAGGTTCAGAAAGCCTTTTATTACATTGTAATCAATAACCTCCGGCAGTTCTTTTTGCAGATAATCACCCAGTGCCTTTCCGGTTTGTTCAGGCCCGGTTCTGCTGAGACGAGTCAGCGGAAAAACTACTACTGTCAGATCACCGGCAAATTCTTTCCTGGTTTTCTGGATCTGTACCTCAGCAGGGTTCAGACTTGCATTCCATAATTCTGCAGCAGCTTTGCCTGTTGCATCAGCAATTTTTTGCTCTATGCCAATCATGAGGATGTGTAAAGAATCAGGTCGCAAAGATAAAAAAAGTGTCGTCAATTGCAGTGACGACACTTTAAACCTACCAACCCTAAAACTAACCTATGAAAAACCTGTGATCTGTTATTATATACGTATGAAACCAAAAAAAGTTATACAGGAGGAGGTATTTTAACATTGTTTAACAGCAGGTTAGAAAACAGAGCGTGAATAAAGCGTTAAGCAATTCCCACCGGTTATACGGGAAAACGCTTCAGATTGCGGATTTCTCTTATCAACCAGGAAAGCCTGATCATATCGTAAAACAAAAGAAACGGGTTTTTTCCGTTCAGGTTTCTCAGAAAAAGAGGTTGAAACATGCGAAGAAAGAGTTCAATTACTGACGTCAAATACCACTTTTTGATGAAAAGAAAGGCACGCAACATACGCACCCCTTCCATAAGTTCCTTTTCATTGTGATAGTGGATGAAAAGCTTGGCCAGGTTCTTAACAGCATTCTCTCCTTTCTGAAGAAATTCAACGGCTGGTATCAATCCATCATGCAACAAAGGATTATCGGTATGCACAAGGGGTATTCCTTTTTGCCATAACCGATGACCAAAGAGGGTATCTTCATGCCCATATCCTGAGATGGATTCATCAAAGGAAACAGAAGCAAAAACATCAGCTGGACAAAGAAAGTTACTGGTCATAAAAGAACGATAAGGAAATCTGTTTCGCAGGGTTGCAGTTTTTTGCTCCCGGGCGGTGCCGTATTTCCAGTGCAAAAGGATTTCTTTGTTTTCAGGTTTCCGCTGATTATATACCCTTCCGCCGCACACAACCGTACCCTGTTGCAGTGCATCAATATATTTCCTCACAAAATGAGGCGAGACCACCCTGGAGTCGCCATCAACAAAGAGGAGCCACTGGTACTTTGCCATGGAAACCATCAGGTTTCTTATCCTTGCCCTACCGATGTTACTTTCAAGATAGCGGTATGTAACTCCGGAATATGCTGTCAACTTTTCATTCCGTTTCCGGAAGAAATCAGAAGAATGATCGTCACAGACAATGATTTCAAACGGAATGGCAGCATCCAAACACTGCGTATGCAATGATTCGGCCAGAGGAACAACATCTTCGTTATAGGCTGTAATCAGGATGGAGAGCACTCAGGAATTCTGATGGTGATTGGTTTCCTTAATCAATACAGAAAAAATAAACAGCACAACGGCAGCAGATGCAAAAACTACCACCAGGGAGGAAATCATTTTAATCATTATCTTTTCCAGGGGGATAATCTCCCAGATACCAAGAAGAGCCACAGTAGTAAACAATACTACCAGAAAAATAAGAAGATAGGAAGTAATTTTCTTCACAAGATTCATGGTATTAGGTTTAAAGTTCCGATTGAGCTTACCAAGGTACGAATTATTTACGAAACGGGAAACAGATTTTGGTTTACCCTAAACAGCCTGTGGCTATTCCTGAAAAACTCCTTTCAAATGTCATCCCTCCCGTCTGTTCTCTCAAGGCAGAAACTGGGCGTGTATTTTTCGAATCCCGCTTATCAGCTCAAGGATTGACTGATATCGGCTATGCGTTTCACCAAAAGATAGATTCCATTGATTTCCGATAAAGGATACCGAAAGTTTCGCATCCGGATTATGGGTGATTCCGGCCCGTTTCATTGCCTTTATGAACCATGAATTGGATAATGCTGTCTGGTCCAATGCCACATGATACGCATCATGCTGGGCAAAACGGATCTGACCCGTTTCAGGATTAACATAGAAATCTTTACCTTCAAAATGGGCATCGAGTTGCCCGGTCATAAGAATATCTTCCGGAGCTCCTTCTCTTAAAGTGCCGGCATGAAGATACCAGATTCTGTCAGCCAGTTGAAGCGCAGCTGACCAGTCGTGTGTCGAAAACAGAATTGTTTTGTTTTTCAGCCGGCAAAGATCCCTTAGCAGCACAATAATTTCATACCGGTTAATGACATCGAGAAATGCCGTAGGTTCATCGAGCAAAATGACAGGTGTGTCCTGGCACAAAGCCCTGGCAATATGCACTCTTTGAAATTCACCGTCGCTGATCTGATCCAAGGGATGATCGGCCAGATGAAGGGCATGCACCCTGTCGAGTGCTTCCATAACCAGTATCTTATCATTCGGTGTCAGACTTCCCAACCAGTTTGTATATGGATATCTTCCAAGTTCCACCATTTCACTCACTTTTACGGCAGGGCTTCTTGCACGTGAAGAAGATACAAAGGCAATCGTGCGGGAAAGAACTTCAGAAGTATAACCCCGCAGTTTCTTGTCATCCAGCCAGATTTCACCACCCATGGCTGGCTGAAGAGCTGCAAGGGTTCGCAAAAGTGTGCTTTTTCCTGTTCCGTTCAATCCGATCAAAGCCACCAGTTCTCCCCTCTCAGCCGAAGCAGTAATCCCTGAGCTCACGACCAACGGTTGGCTTCTTTTAAAATACCCTGTTGATAACTTCTGAAACGAAATCATACAACCCCTCATCATTTAATTATCATTACCAGGATAAATCGGACGCCGGACAATTACCCAAACAATAACAGGAATGCCAATGAGAGCAGTAACAGCATTTACCGGAAGAATAATGCCCTTGCCTGGAAGTTGGGAAATTAAGTCGCTGCATACAAGAACAGACGCACCTGTGAGCATAACGGCAGGAACCAGCACACGATGATTGCCGGTGCGAAAAAACCAGCGTGCAATATGGGGAACAGCCACTCCAATAAAACCAATCGGTCCGCAATATCCGGTAATGAGACCGGTTAAAATGCCGGTTGCAACAAGCAGAAGAACACGTGAACCAATAATATTGATACCGAGGGTTTTTGCCTCCTGTTCTCCCAACAAAAGAGCATTCAAGGGTTTGATCGCGCCAATTACCAGGATGACACCCAGGATAAACACCGGAAGAAGTATTTTAATCTGTTCGGAAGTAACGCCCCCCAGACTGCCCATTGTCCAGATAACAAAGACTTTCAGGGCGGATTCATTGCTAAGGTACTGCATAATACCGATTATAGCTGAGAATGCGCTACCCAGCAACATTCCGATAATCAGCATGGTAAAAACATCGCGCAGGCGGAGGGACAGTAAAAGCATGATACCCAACACTGCAGTTGCACCGAAAAAAGCTGCCAGAAAAAGGTTTAACTGTCCTGGTATGGAACCGGAAAGCACGTAACCCGGAAATCCCATGGTAAGCAATGCCACGCCAAGTGCAGATCCGCTGCTGATTCCTAACACATAAGGTCCTGCCAGCGGATTACGGAACAGGGTTTGCATCATGAGTCCGCTCACCGATAGGGATGCACCGGCAACCAGCGCTGTAACAACCCGCGGAATACGAAATTCCGTAAGAATATTCAGCAGGACTGGATCGTGGTTATTTCCCGTTAGAGCATGCACGAAATCATGCAGTGACATCCGGGTTGTACCCGTAAGCAAATCGGCACAAACCAGTATCACCAGAACAATTACCAGAAGTAAAAACAAAATGACACTGCGATGTTTCATTGGCGAATGCTTCTAACCGGCTTTCAGGAAGTCGGGAGAGTATTGATGATCTGCACCATATCCACAAAGCCTTTTCTCACCGCGAGGTAATTTTTCTTCGCCAGTTCACGGTTATGCCGGTTTTCCGGTGCATTGACCAATGCCAGAAGTTCATTATGCTTTGCGGCAATTTCTTCAATGGTTTGCATAATTTTCTCGTCAGAAACCTCAGGATGCAGAATCTGGTAAACCAGACATTCCGAAATCAGTTCCCAGGTAATGTAGTTTAGATCTTTTTTAAGGTCGCGTCGTGATGCCATAATTAGGATTATTTTAAATGGATAAAGTAAAACAATTCGTTATCAGATTTTGGTTGTCCATGCAGAATCTTGTACAGGTCATTAAGAATAATGTCAGGATGCACTGTTCCCGATTCCCAGTAATCATTTCCCCCACCGGGCCCGATCCGGGCAGAATTGCTGAATACATTTCCGTTGCGGTATGCAGGGATTGTTGTGAGACGCACATCCGTATTTTGAATATCGGCCAGGGAACGCGCCGTACCGGCATTTATCCATATTCGTGCTTCAAAAGCTTTACCAACGGCTTCTTCCATTGAAAGTGCATAGTTTTCCCTGCCGGTAAGAGAACTGCACCAGTATTTTCCGCCTGCATCGGAAATAAGCCGGGCTGTATAGGATTTGCCGGAGGGCACATTCCATGCACCCTTCCATGGAAGACCGGTCATAACAACAGGTCTGGATGTATCATTTGCCTGGTTTCTGATGGAAAGATACGAAGCACGAACCGAAAAGAAAAAAGAATCGGCTTTCTGAGGAACTCCCATAATCCTTCCCATAAAACGGATCCATTCAGCCCGTCCCAGCGGCTCTTCCTCAAGATACTCGGCAATATAAACAACAGGTATATGCTGGCTTTCCATACGCGCATACCAGGAAGTTGCTTCCGGACCAATACCATAGGCAAAAATCAGATCCGGTTTAACCCTGGCAATTCCTTCAAAGTCGAAAGATCCTTCATAGCCAATCTCAGTAATATGCCCTTCCTGTATTAGTTTTTGCATGGTCGCATCATAAACGTATCTTGTACCTGAAATCGATACGATAGATGAATCAAGCCCCAAAGCTGAAAGCATTCCCACGTGTGTTGTAGACATACATACCACACGTTTCACCGGCTCTTTAATAATGATCCTACCTGTGAGAACATTATGAGGGAGAGAAGCTGTATCGGAAGACAGCAGGTACTCAACCGTCGCGGGATTCCCACCCTGCCAGGGAGAAAAGACCTTGAAAACAGTATATTCTGAAGTGTAATAAATTCTGAATTTTTCTGCATATTCCGGTACCAGGCTGTCGGAGAAAATCTCCCTGCTTGTATGTGTGGACCTGTGTTCCGCACATGCGCAAGACGCCAATGCCAGAACAGAAAATAATATCATATGAAGCCCGTTATGTTTCATTTCTGGATAATAAAACGGAAAGAATACACTTTTTTGTTACGGGTCATAATTTTCAGAATGTAAATACCGTTATTCAGGAATCCAAAGGATAGACGCATTTGACTTCCTGTAACTGGCAGAGAAGAAGTCCAGACAATACGTCCTGTCAGGTCATAGACGAAAACGGTCGCTTCTCCGGCAAATACTCCGTTATGTGCTATATTCAGTTCACCACGGGTTGGAACCGGAAATACTTGTACCGGCAAATCGGTGCTTGTTTCGCTGCCTGTCTTCAGCCATCTAAGATTGCAAACCTGCAGTCCGATAAAGAAAGAAGCCGGATTTGAGAAAACAGTTTCATAGGGCGTCCATGTGCCGCCGTAGCGAACAAAAGCAGAATTCCTGTTTCCGGGAAGACGGTCAAGCGTCTGGGCCATTGCTATCGTGTCTTGTTGTCCGTAATAGATCTCGTACCCTGCATAAAGAGTATCCTTTGCCGGCAAATAATGCCACAAGGGAATAAAATTCAGCTGATTTGCCTTAAGTGCCGAATACAGGATCTTTTCGGAATAGATCCTGTTTTCCGCAGAAAGATAGCCGGAGGACACAAAAAGAGTAATATACGAACCATCGGCAGAACTGTGATCATGAAGTTTTAGCGGATAAAGAAATATTCCACTCAGGGTAGCCGAATCGGGCAGAACAAAACTTTCGGCAAAACCATTTATTGCCAACCAATTATGTCCCGATGCATATCCACCAAAATCTAGACTCTTCAAACCGGTTTTTTCGGCAGGTAAAATGTTTGTTATTGTATCACAACCGATTACGTTGTAGTTATATGGATCATAATAATCCACGTGCATAAATCCTGCATTGACCGGATCGAGCCATGCACGGAGCTGATTGGCAGGAGGTTCATAATCGTCCCAGCAACGGTCCATTCGTTGAAAATAGTCGTTAACCGGGTTAGAACAGGTTGCATCTCCTCCGGTAAGAGTCCCGATGATCCGGTGATTCTGGTTAAACAAAGGAGCTCCTGACGAACCTCCTTCCGTAGCCCCTTTGTCCCATCGGATAATCCTCCAGTGTGACATATAGTCATATCCTCCTCCGAAATTGCCAATAACGGGAGCATTATAATCGACCGATATTTTTTTTACATCTCCGGCAGGATGGTGTATGGTAACCGCAGAACTTATTCCGGTGGTATCGAGGTCCCATCCAAGGTAAATAGGTTTGTAGGAAGGAGGTGGCGGAACGGTAAGCTGCACCAGGCTGAAATCAAGGCCAGAAACCGTGCTAATCAGATCAGAGCCACTGATGGTCTGCGCGGAACTTGCTGTTCCGCTTCCGCACCCTGAACGTTCATAATTAAAGGTAAAAACAGTCCGCCAGGCATCATCCTGATCGGCAATGCAATGCCCCGCCGTCAGCAAATAGGGCTTACCGTTGTGTTCGGTATTGTTAACAAGGCTTCCGGTGCACAAGGTGGTTCCGTTTACCACCAATTTTGCCACACCCCGCTTTTCTGTCTGCCACGAACTGCCTTCCGGGCAATTGATATCCACTTCGCACGATCCGGAAACTCCCGTCTGTGTATTCAATTTTTCCTGAAACCCGAAGACATCAATAACACCACCGGCAACACGTCCAATGGCGAGCTGATTCGGTTTATACTTGTCAACAGGAACATCATATTCAACGAAACATAGGGAACCCGGCAGATGTGAAAGAGCCAGCTGGCGTGAAAGCAGTTTGTTCTCAAATGTATATGCTCCCTTCATGTTTTGATAACCGGGAGTGTAAACAAAAACAGAAGCTTCCTCAGGTATATCAAAAAGGCTAAAGATGATTCCGACTGACAGGGCTTCTGGAACGTAAAAGCCACACCGCCAGATACGCAATTTATCAGTTTCAGACCAAACGCCGCTGTTTTCCGGTGTCCATCTTCCATCAAAAGGAAGAGCAAATTGCATGGGCTTGGCACCGGTAGCATTTTCCATAGTCAGCATATCCCGGGAAACGGAGGGAAATGAGATAACAGGCACATTTCCCTTTTCCGGCAGGTTTCCCGAAACAGGCCATCCGCCGTGTTCCATCTGAGCATGCACAAAAGGCACTCTGAAGCAAACTAACAGAAACAAAAGAAAGAGAATCTTCCCGGCCATACGGAAAGGTAATGCCTTGCACGAATGGTTTTTATCTTCCAGAAAAATGTTCGGCTTGAAATAATTGTGCATGGTAGATAGCAATACGTACAGTGTGGATTATTCCAATAATTCTAATAAAAATTCACTCCGTTGGGCGCTATTCCGACAACAAATGTGCTGACGGTTTCCCCGGATGGGGTAAAGATATGAAGTTTTCCCGAGGCAGTATAACCCTGTATTTCTGACACGTACAAACGTCCGTTCAGAGGGTTGGCATTGACTGTGTTATATGATCCGCTTATCAACGGGGTAGCAGGTATCTGTGAATCCGAAATCCGGAAAGCAAAAACTCCTTCTTTTTCGACAAAATAGATGAATTGACCGTTGGGATCGGAAGCTATTGAAGAAGGATTAAAATAATCACCTGTATGGCCAATTACATAGCTTTTTACAGGTTCATAGGTACCCGGTTTAAGTCCCACCAGTTTGGAATTCGTTTCATATTCAATATAGGACCAGTCGGGACTGTAGACCACCTTCCCCTGGCATAGTACCCATACCGACCCACTGCCATCCCTGGCAAAAGCGACAGGACCATCGCCCGCAAAAATGGTTGACATCACTTCATTGGTTGTCCGGTCAATAATGCTCACTGTACTGTCATTTCCCCATTGCCCGTTGGCTACCAGGAGTTTATCACCGTCAATGATCATGTTTTCCGGCTGATTGCCCACGGTAATATCGGTTATTGCCTCCATGGTTTCAGGGTTAAAAACTTTTACCTTTCCCGGAAAGGACCCGTAGGTTATGTAGCCTTTTGCATCATTGGATATAACGATATGACGGGGATAGGATACTTCAATTATTCCAGCCGACTGAAATGTTTTCAGGTCAACTACCTCAACTTTTCCGGAATTGTTGGCCACAATAAAACCTTTGTTCTTCCATGCGGCAAACGACATAATCACATCACCGAGAGGCCGACCATTAACCGTTTCAAAAACATTGTTATAAACCGTATCTTCTGAAAGGGGTATATAGCTTACTGACCCGTTGTTATCCATGAAATTTCCCTCATTGGTAACCATAATACCGTGAAGGAATGAATTGTCATTCCTGTTCTCATCCGTTTTCTCACATGATAACACGAAAAAAGACATAAGTAACACGATAAGGAATGCTTTGAAATTGCTCATACAATTAATGCTTTAAGGGTTAATACTATGGTTGATGTTCAGCGCTGAAATCCGAGTTGGAGGCCGAATGTAAAGAAGCGGCCGGGCATGGGATATCCTTTGATAATCTGATAGGAAGTATTGAACAGATTATCGGCTCGGGCATAAAGATGTCCGTTCAGTGCATGGAACCTGAAAGGAAAGGTTACCGAAAGACCCGCCAGAATAAACGATGGCAAAGGCCTGCCGGAATGGTCGTCAGTAATATACCTTTTGCCAGTATAGCTCATGGAAGCAGTAAAAGACAGGTCATGGTACTGCACCGTGCCTGAGTAAAATCCGTTTAGCTGAGGCACGTACCGAAGCTGTTTGCCAAGAATTTCTGTGGTATTGTCATAGATTTCCGTACTGGTAGAACGAACAACACCCATTTCCCCCTGCTGAATGATTTTAAAACTACCAAGCAACCAGGAATAACTCATCGAGAATTCGGCTCCTCTTGCCCACACCTTCTTATAGTTAACGGGTTTAAAAATACTTCCTTCACCTGTCCAGACAATCAGGTCATTGATATTGGTTGAGAAAGCCGTCAGATCGATTGAAAGGTTGTATTGACCCTGTTCTGCAAATGAAAGTCCGGTACCGATTTCGGAGGTATATCCTTTTTCAGGCAACAAATGAGGATTTCCTCCCGGTTGCCAGTACTTCTCGTTTAGTGTTGGCGGACGGTACTTGGCAGCAACAGAAGCACGAATGTAGGAATGGTTGTTAAGAAAGTTTTTCCGAATGCCGACTGAAGGTAAGGGAACGGGTGCCATACCGGGGATAAATTCCAGGCGGAAAGCCGAATTCACAATAAAAACTCTCAGGTCAAAACGTGTGGCAGCAAAAACAGCAAACCGTTCCTCAGCAATCTGTCGGCCATAGCTGGCTACCTGAGCCTGTATATGCTGAAAGGTTCCTCCAAGGTCCCATGTCAATCGTTTTCCGGCCAACTTCCGGAAATTGATATCGGCAAGATACTGTTTTGCAGAAATATCTGAATGAACTCTGCTTATGGAGTCTTTATAGAAGAGGTTATCGTTAAAAAAGGCATTTCGTACCACCAGAGAGGAACGCCTCATGGTACGCACATAACGGAGAAAAACCTTCAGGGTAGAGTCTTTCTGGGTTGCCACGGAGGGAATATACGAACCCATAACCGCAGGAAGGTTTTTGAATCTGTCCTGGTACCATACGCCTGCCTGAATCTGCTGTGAGGATCCAATGGCAAAGGAAACTGTATGGAACATACCATACGAGCGAAGCTGATTATGTTGCAAAACCAGTACGGGAGTACCATATTTATATATATCCCTGTATGGATAACGGTTTTCCGCATTCCGTGTAAAAAAGACGCTTTTGACCGCGACTCTTTTCCCCGAGTAACCTATGTTTCCTGCCGTAAACCATGATCCATAACTTCCGGCTTCTGTTGATATTCCTGATGAAAAACCCTGACTGGAAGGAAATGTTGATGTGAGATCAACAGAACCACCGAATGTACCACCACCGTATAACGATCCGGAAGCACCATAAACAAGGGAGATTTTGTCGGCAATGATTAAAGGTATCAGGGAGAGATCCGCATCCCCAGTTGTAGGGTTGTTGAGCGGAAAGCCATTCCAGGTGACCTGGGTGTGATTGGAAAGTGTTCCGCGGAAGGAAAGGGAGGTCAGGTTACCCGGAGCGCCATATGATTTGACAAATATCGACGAAACCGAAGAAAGGAGCTGACCGGCATCCCTCGAGGAGACCGAAGCCAGATCTTCACGTCCAAATGTTTTAACCTTGAAGGCATCGGAATAATAGACTGTCCGGGGTTGAACGATGCAAACCTCATTAAGGGAATAGTTCAGGAGCGTATCCGGTGTGCCTGCGAAGGTGGAAAAACAACACAAACCGGTAAAAAGCAATGCAACAAAAAACAGAAAGGAATGTTTCATAGTTTGTAATGTTTAACCCGAACATCTATCCGCAATAAGACGGATAAATCTGAATGGCAGGTCTTCTGACTCACCCCTTTGCAGCGCCTTCCCGCCCGCGTCTAACGGACAGTGGCCAGGATGCTGCAAAACATGATGCAGGGTTCACAGCAGCGGGTACTGTTGCCGATTTGCACGGCATTCCCTTTTCATCGCCATTGTTTGCTATACAACAGCGAAACCATTCTGAAGCAAAAGTAATAATTAATTTGACCGTTGATTAAAAGAGTAGAAAAAAGTTTAAACAAGTTTTTCACATTACAGGTGCCCACTTGTTTACTATCTTTAGCAAAAATTCTCTTTCCTATGGAAAACGAAAAGGAACAGCAGAGAATACTGGAACTCAGAAAGATATTGCACGAGCACAATTACCGGTATTATGTTCTTTCGCAGCCTGTCATTTCGGATCAGGAATATGACCGCCTGATGCAGGAATTGATTGAACTCGAGCGAAGGCATCCCGATATGGCTGATGAAAACTCACCCAGTATGCGGGTTGGTGACGACCGAAACCTGGAATTTGAGCAGGGTGAGCACAAATATCCGATGTTGTCGCTGAGTAACACATACAGTGAGGAAGAATTGCAGGATTTCATCAGAAGAGTAAATGAAACCATTCAGGACAATGTATCGTATTGCTGTGAACTTAAATACGACGGAGTTTCGATCAGTCTGACTTACCGCAACGGGAAGCTTGTGCGGGCCTTAACACGGGGAGACGGATACCGAGGGGATGTGGTTACCCGCAACATCCGAACCATAAAAAGCATTCCCATGGTATTATCCCAGGGAGATTATCCGGCAGAATTTGAAATACGGGGAGAAATCATCTTAACCCATGAAGCATTCCGTAAGATCAATGAAGAAAGAGAAGAGAACGGAGAGCCCTTATTTGCCAATCCACGAAATGCTGCAGCAGGAACCATTAAACTCCAGCAATCTTCCGAAGTTGCCAGACGTCCGCTTGATTGTATGTTCTATGCTCTTTTTGGGGAAAATCTGCCATCGGATTCCCATTTTGAGAATCTGGAAAAAGCACGTTCCTGGGGATTTAAAGTACCGGATTGGAACAAACGTTGCCAAAGCATTGTCGAAATAAATGACTTCATACATTACTGGGAAACAGAACGAAATAATCTCCCGTTCGATATCGATGGAGTTGTGATAAAGGTAGATTCCCTCACCCAGCAAAGAATACTCGGGAATACGGCCAAATCACCACGTTGGGCTGTGGCATACAAGTACAAGGCGGAGCAGGCTGTGACATTGCTTGAATCTGTAAGTTATCAGGTTGGGCGAACAGGAGCCGTTACGCCTGTTGCGAATCTCCGGCCTGTATTCCTGGCAGGAACCACCGTCAAAAGGGCGTCGCTTCACAATGCGGATCAGATGGCGCTGCTCGACATCCGTATAGGAGATTACGTGATCGTGGAGAAAGGCGGGGAAATCATCCCCAAGGTGGTAGGCGTAGATTTGTCGAAACGTTCTGCGGAAAGTAAGCCAATCGAATTCATCACCCATTGCCCTGAATGCGGTACACCCCTGGTACGAAACGAAGGAGAAGCCCGCCACTACTGTCCAAACGAAGACGGATGTCCGCCACAGATCAAGGGGAAACTGGAGCATTTTATCAGCCGCAAGGCTATGGATATTAACGCGGCCGAAGCAACCATTGACCTTTTGTATCGCAAAGGGCTTGTGCGCACCCCCGCCGACTTTTACAGGCTTACCTTTGAACAAATTGTTTCACTGGAACGATTCGGGGAGAAATCAGCAAGAAATCTTTTGAAAAGCATTGAAGAATCAAAAAAGGTAGCCTTTCACAGGGTTCTTTATGCTCTCGGTATCCGATATGTGGGAGAAACAGTTTCAAAGAAGCTGGCCCGGCATTTCGGAAGCATCGATAATTTGATGAAAGCCAACCTGACAGAGCTCACCGAAGCGGAAGAAATCGGGGAAATTATTGCACAAAGTATCCGCCAGTATTTTTCAAAACCTTCCAATCAAAAACTTATTGAAGATTTGAAAAATGCAGGATTACAATTTGCCGAAAAAGCCCCCGTTCAGCCTGCAAGTAATAAACTGGCCGGAAAAAGCTTTGTCATATCCGGAGTTTTCCGTTTGCATTCGCGTGACGAACTTAAAAGACTCATTGAAGAGAACGGAGGAAAAAACCTGAGTTCCGTAACATCTAGAACCGACTACCTTCTGGCGGGAGAAAACATGGGACCAGCCAAAATGGAACAGGCCAAGAAACTCAATATCAAAATTATAACCGAAGAGGAGTTTTTGAAAATGCTGGAGTGAGTTTGGAAAATAAAGCGGGAACATGTAACTTGGCTGGCAAATTTTGTACCGTGGCATTTCTTGAAAAATGGCGCTACAGGCTTGGAGAATCATCACTCCGAAGGCAGATGAAGAAAAATCATCGCCAGGTAAAAGCTTTTAACCTGCGTCAGGCAAAAGAAGTTGGGATTCTTTTTGACGCAACAACCTTGGAAAAGTACGAACCGGTTCGATCGTTCATTGCATTTTTGCAGGAGCAGGGGATTCACACCCATGTACTTGGGTATATTAACGATAAAAAGATACCTGATTCCTATCTTCTCCGGCGCAGTTTTCACTTTTTCTCCAAAAATGATCTTAGTTGGATATTTAAGCCGGTCAGCCAGCACGCTATCAATTTCTATGAGAAGAATTTTGATATCCTTTTTTGCCTGGACACAGAAAATTTATTTCCGTTGCGATATATAGCAACCCTCTCCAGAGCTCATTTCAAGGTTGGCAGATTCTTTCCTGATCATCAGCATTTCGATTTTATGATCAATCTGAAAGAAGACACATCAGTTGCTTATCTTATTGAACAGATTAAAGTGTATCTTTCGAATTTACGAACCAGTAACGAATCTGAGATCAACAAACCTATACCTGCAGAAAAATGAACAGGAGATTTTTAACCGGAACAGGGGTTGCCATTGTTACCCCGTTTCATGAAGACAAGACGGTTGACCTGGAATCACTGGGTAAACTCACCCGGTATCTGGTTGACAACAAGGTTGATTACATAGTTGTTCTGGGGACAACAGGTGAATCAGTTGTTCTGTCGAAAGAAGAAAAAAAGCAGGTTGTGCACAAAGTTATCAGTGCCGCAGAAGGGAAAGCCGATATTGTTGTGGGAATAGGCGGAAACAATACCGAGGATGTTCTGAAAAACATCCGGGAATTTGACTATGAAGGGGTTCATGCCATACTTTCCGTTTGTCCATATTATAACAAGCCCAACCAGAGAGGTTTATATGAACACTTCAAGGCAATTGCCCTTGAAAGCAAAGTACCGGTCATAGTATACAATGTTCCCGGAAGAACAGGAACCAACCTTGCTGCTGATACTACGGTGCGTCTGGCCCATGACATCAAAAACATAGTTGCCGTCAAGGAAGCTTCAGGCAATATGGAACAGATCATGCAGATTATCCGGGACAAGCCCTCTGATTTTCTAGTAATTTCAGGAGATGACCTGCTTACCCTTCCCATCATTGCCTGCGGGGGAGCGGGTGTAATTTCTGTTTCGGCCAATGCTTTCCCCCGGCAGGTTGTTTCCATGGTGCAGCATGCTCTGGTGGGAAATTTCAGGGAAGCCCTGCCCTATCATTATCAATTGATGGAAGTAACCCGGCTTCTGTTTTCCGAAGGAAGTCCGGCCGGAATTAAGGCCGTTCTGCACCATCTGGGACTGGTCAAGAATGAACTTCGGTTACCTCTTGTTCCGGTAACCGAAGCTACTTATCAGAAACTGGCGTCTTCAGCTGACGCTATTTTGAAATAGTACTTTCCTTTCTGTTCTTACCGGTTAATTCACTGGCACAGTTTTGCCATGGCAATTTTTGTATTTCTTGCCACTTCCGCAGGGACACGGATCGTTACGTCCTACTTTCTTTTCAACTTTAATTGGTTGACTGCGCTGAGGTTGCTGCTGGGCACCAGCCTGGGAAAGGGATGAACCAACTTCCGATTTGCTTTCCTTAAGATTGCTGAGGTCAAGGCGTCGAGGAGCCTGAGCCCTCTGGATCTGACTGCTGTCCCGAATCGGAATATGCCCTTTGACCAGAATGCTGACCACTTCACGGTTCACCTTATCCAGCATATTTTTAAACAACTCATACGCTTCAAATTTGTAAATCAGCAACGGATCTTTCTGCTCGTATGCCGCATTCTGTACGGAAGTTTTCAGATCATCCATTTCGCGGAGATGTTCCTTCCATGCCTCATCAATAGTGTACAGGATGATTGTTTTTTCATAAGAGCGTACCAGTTCCATTCCTTTGGTCTCATAGGCCTTCTTAAGGTTGGTAATGATCTGGTAAACCCTTTGTCCATCAGTTATAGGAACAACTATATTTTCATAAATATGGGACTGCTTTTCGTAAACGTCTTTAATAACAGGAAACGCCTGTGAGGCAATAAACTCCGATTTCCTCTTATACTGAGCCACCAGCGCCCTGTAAATTTTCTCTGTAAGTTCGGCAGCACTTTTCTGGCGGAATTCTTCTTCGGTAACCGGTGAATCCATGGAAAGGGTTCTGATAAGATCCATGGTGAAATCGGAGAATTCAGAAACACCGTAATGGGTATCAACGACTGATTGTACAGCATCATACATCATATTAGCGATATCGACTTCCAGGCGTTCTCCGAACAGGGCATGGCGACGACGGCGGTAAACCACTTCGCGCTGGGAGTTCATAACATCATCATACTCCAGCAATCGTTTGCGGATACCAAAATTGTTTTCCTCCACCTTGCGCTGAGCCCTTTCGATCGACTTGGTAATCATGGGATGCTGGATCACTTCCCCTTCTTTAAGTCCCAGTTTGTCCATCAGGCTGGCAATCCTTTCCGAACCAAAGAGCCGCATCAGGTCATCTTCAAGAGAAACAAAAAACTGGGAGGTTCCCGGGTCTCCCTGACGGCCGGAACGACCCCGCAGCTGACGGTCAACGCGGCGCGATTCGTGCCGTTCCGTACCTATAATAGCCAGCCCACCTGCCTGCCGCACTTCCTCGGTTATTTTGATATCGGTGCCACGGCCTGCCATGTTGGTAGCAATGGTAATGGTTCCCCTTTTGCCTGCCTCAGCTACAATTTCAGCTTCCTTGGCGTGGAGTTTGGCATTCAGTACCTGGTGTTTAAGGCCGCGTAGTTTCAACATACGGCTCAGCAGCTCCGACACTTCCACTGAGGTTGTTCCGACGAGTACCGGGCGACCTATTTTGTACAGGTGCTCAATTTCATCAATAACTGCATTGTATTTTTCGCGTTTGGTCTTATAGACCAGATCCTCCATGTCTTTTCTGATGACAGGCCTATTGGTGGGAATGACAACCACGTCCAGTTTATAAATATCCCAGAACTCACCTGCTTCCGTTTCGGCAGTACCGGTCATACCCGCCAGCTTCTTGTACATACGGAAGTAGTTCTGCAAGGTAATGGTTGCGAAGGTCTGCGTCGCCGCCTCAACCTTCACCCGTTCCTTTGCTTCAATAGCCTGGTGCAGTCCGTCGGAATACCTTCTACCCTCCAGAATACGTCCCGTCTGCTCATCGACAATTTTGACCTTGTTGTCAATAACAACATATTCAACATCTTTTTCGAACAATGCATAAGCCTTCAGCAACTGATGAACCGTATGCACGCGCTCCGATTTTACCGCATAGTCCTGGAGAAGCTGATCTTTCTTTGCAAGTTTCTCTGCATTGGAAAGGTTGGATCGTTCAATTTCAGCAATTTCGGAGCCGATGTCGGGTAAAATAAAGAAATGGGGATCCTCGGATGCAGCTGTTATCAGATCAATTCCTTTGTCCGTCAGTTCAACCGCATTGTTTTTTTCATCGATAATAAAATAAAGATCATCCGTAACAAGATGCATGTTCTTGGAGTTCTCCTGCATATAGAAGTTCTCCGTTTTAAGCAGGAGCGACTTGTTCCCCTGTTCGCTCAGGAGTTTAATGAGGGCATTATGTTTCGGAAGCCCTTTGTAAGCCTGTAAAAGATTGAAGCCGGCTTTTTCGAGGTTGCCTTCAGCAAGGTATTTGCGGGCGTCAGCCAGAATCTGGTTAACCAGTTTGCGCTGGGCATTGACCAGATTTTCAACACGTGGTTTCAGTTCTTCGAAGAGCTGATCGTCGCCCTTAGGCACCGGACCGGAAATAATAAGCGGTGTACGGGCGTCATCAATCAGCACAGAGTCGACTTCGTCCACAATGGCATATACATGTTCTCTCTGCACCAGATCTTCAGGGCTGAGTGCCATGTTGTCGCGCAGGTAATCAAAACCAAACTCGTTATTGGTACCAAAGGTTATATCGGCCTGGTAAGCTTTACGACGCGCTTCGCTGTTGGGCTGGTGTTTATCGATGCAGTCAACGGAAAGTCCGTGGAACTGATACAAAGGTCCCATCCATTCCGAGTCACGGCGCGAGAGGTAATCATTTACGGTAACGATATGAACACCACGTCCGGAGAGAGCATTGAGGAAAACAGGCAAGGTTGCAACGAGCGTTTTCCCTTCACCAGTTGCCATTTCAGCAATTTTCCCCTGATGGAGAACAATGCCGCCAATAAGCTGAACATCATAATGCACCATATCCCAGCGGATGCGGTTTCCTCCCGCCATCCAGCTGCTGTGCCAGAGCGCTTTTTCCCCTTTGATTTCAACATGATCATATTTTGCGGCCATATCCCGGTCGAAATCATTGGCCGTAACTTCCACCACATCATTTTCCACAAACCTTCTTGCTGTATCCTTCATGATGGCGAAAGCTTCGGGCAAAACCTCATCCATCACGGCAGCCAGCCGGGTATCAATTTCCTTCTCAATCCGGTCAATGCGCTCATAAAGATTTTCCTTCTCATCAAAATCGTCGGTGCGTTCAACTTCCTCCCTCAAACGGGCGATTTCGGCTTCCAGATCAGCTACACTGGCCCTGACTTTGGTCCGCAGGGCTGCCGAGCGCGACCGAAGCTCATCATGCGACAGCAAGGTAATGGAAGGATATATTTCGCGAATTTTATCAACAATGGGCATTATTTCCTTAATATCCCTTTCTGACTTGCTGCCCAGAAAACCGGAAAGAATTTTATTAATCAAGCTCATCAGTATATGTATTCAAATAATAGAAAGTACAAAGGTAATGAATATTGCAGTAATACAGTTTCTAATAGGAGTAAAATCATCATAGCAGTTCCTGTGCAAAAAGCAGACCAGGATCACCAGAAATGCCGGCAAAATTTTCAGTGCGAAATGATGATACGTCGCGAAACATTCCCGCTGCCCGCAGACAGTGTCATCAGATACATGCCTTCCTTCCACTGGTGTACAGGAATCTTCAATGCCAAATCATTCTGTGTACCTGACAAAGTTTCTGACCACTGAACCTGCCCGAGAATGTTGACCACAGTGATCGTTATTTTATCCCTTGTTGATAATCCTTTAATGTTCACATTCAGAATATCCGATGCGGGATTTGGAAAAACCGATAGATTTTCCTGTGTGATTGGGACGGATGGCACTGCCACAAAATCCTGAATATGGATATTGTCTATGGCCCAGCCCCATCCATGGGCGTAAGGATCACTGAAAAGGCGGAACCGAATGAGAACCGTATCCTCTGGCTGAAAATAAGGATCGGAAAGCAAATTAATGATCCGGGTCTTATACAATGACATATCACCAACAGCAAGTGAATTGCCTCTGGCATCCTTCAGGCTGTTGTACTGTGCCAGCCATTCGGGATATGCCCGGCAATCCCATCCAGGAACAAAAGGTTTCCATGTGCTTCCTCCATCTTTGGAGCCTTCGACCACAACATAATCATAGAAATCAGAACTTCCGAATACGCTGTTCTCTTCACCCGGTTCCACCAATACGACCTCCAAAAAGGACATGTATGTTGCCGGACCGGTGAGAACAACTGGTATACGGAGCTGGGCAGTGAAATTCAGCTTCTGATTATCCATATCAGGGCTTCTGTATGGATGCTCGCTATGCAGTCCCGGAGTATAAAATCCGGAAGGCTGGGTAATGGAAAAACCATTCAGCAGAAAATCAAATGTTTCTGTATTAAAATCATTGTGGTAGGTTCGCACTGGCTCTGGTACCGGTTCGACCTGAAGAACAAAGTATCCTGTTTCAGGAAAATGGGTTTCATTATGCGCTTTTGACTTATCTCTTGCCACAATTCGGTAGAAAATCGTATCGTCAGCCGTAATACCTGCCAATCTGACAGGAATGGACGCTGAATAATATACCAGTGAGTCATGTCGGAGGCCAATCGGCGGGCGGGGTGATTTGTTCACAAGATATTCTATGAAAGCCGTATCCACGCCAAGATTATCCCGAACAACTGCATCAAGAATAACAGAATCAGCTACATCGAGAACATAGGGTACGGGTTGATGCTGAATATAAGGTTTGACCGTATCTTCTCCTACATAGAAAGAATACACAAAATCGGGAGCCCCTGAAGGAGCAGTAAATAAACGACCGAAGGTATCCCTTACAGAAATATAATAGAAGATTCGTTGTTCCAATCTGGTTAATGGAATATCGGCAGCATACTCATTGGGATTGCCAGTTGGAACCAATGACTGAACAGTGGATGTTCTGAAGGTATCGGCAGAGAAATACAATTTCATTGAACTTCGGGAAACTGCCGTATCACCTGTAATAACAGCCTTAACAGTGACCCGTGATGTAAGGTCTTCTATATCGGGCAGGGTATCATGCCTGATCCATGTGTGAATCCATCCAAGGTCACCGAGGATTCCAAGGGCAATCGGACCCGGATCATGAATAACCTCCATTGTTTGCGTGGCATGGGTCATAAGGCCGTTCACTGTCCCATCGTACTTGCTGTCGTCAAGGTGTGCAATACTGGATCCCTGATCCCAGCGCGACGGAGCATAGAGTTTTACATTAAAGCCTGCATTCGCATTTCGGGTAACGACACCATCAAAATATACTTTGTCGCTTCTCAGGGCAGATCCAAGCAAAGCTGAAGGACGGGGATAATAATTTGTGTCAGTAAGATAAATACCATAAATGTTCATTACATATTTATCGAAAATAGCTGGGATTCCGGTAGTACCAAGTCCATAATCGCCCTCCTTTGTAGCGGAATAATATGTAAAGCTTCTCACGAACCCCAGGCCATGGCAAAGTTCATGCAGAACGGTTGTTACAAAATCGTACTTACCGGAAGGGCAATTGCCATCGGTTCCAAAATACCAGAGGGATAATTCATTGGAAAAAGAACCGTAAATATCTGGCTGATCTTCACCATTGATATCGCGGCCAAGCATTCGCTCAGCCAGCACAACGGGAAAAAACTTAAACACATCGGAAGAACCGTCAAAACCACGATAATAAACCGAAGGTCCGGTACTTCCCAAAACACCTGAAGGGAGTTTTTCCCAGGTAGCATCAATCCTGATTGGGACCGGAGAAGATATCATGGATGCCCAGAGGCTCACCGCATAATCAAAAGCTGTTTTTGCCGCCAACGGAAAATCATGATAGGTGACCCTGATGTCTGCTTTTCTGACGGAAGAAGACTTGAGACGTGAAATCATTTCAGGACGGGGTAAAATTCTTGTATGGGCATCAACCGGCAAACCATAACATATCGGAGGAGGAATCCTGACCGGTTTTCCAAAAAAAGTAACCTGTGCTCTACCCTGCCCCGCAAAAACAAACAGGAACAAAGAAAAAAAAGCGATCGATTTTCTCATAAAACGTGCATGTTAACAAGAACTAACAATACCTTATCTTTACAATGAATTATGCCAGTTGAACATGAAACAAATTTGCCGATTTATTTTCATCCTTCCAACATTTCTTTTCATCTCCTGCAGTTTTCATCAGGTCGCTGAAGACAAGGATCCCTGGATAGAGATGGAGAAAACATCCTGCAGGGGGCAATGTCCGGAATTCAAAGTGAGTTTTTATTCTGATGGAAGAGCTATATACGAAGGTTATTCATTTGCTCCCCGCACCGGGAAGTATTATGCCAGACTTTCCGGGAAGGATTTCGAAAAGCTGAAAGACATGGTTACAACCTATCAACCTGATTCCTTTCAAAATAACTATCTTTCTCTTCGGCCGGACCTTCCAACAACCTACATCAGGTATACTTCCGGGGGAAAGATCCGAATTATAACCGATTATGACAATGCTCCGGAGGGGTTGAAAAAATTTGAAGAAGAACTGGAAAAACTAACCGAACGTCTTTCGTGGAAGAAATTCAGGTAAATTATTCAGCCGCTGTATCAGCACTCTTTTCCTTCTGGCGCATCGACATAATATCCCTGTCGAATAGATAAAGATGCTGATCTCCGGCAAGACGAAGGCTATCCAGAAGGGTACGTACGGAAGCTTCTTCCTCGAGTTGCTCATTAACAAACCATTGTACCCACTGATAAGTGTTAAAGTCTTTCTCCTCCATACAGGTCTGGACAATTTCGTTAATGGATCCGGTAATGAACTGTTCATGTTTGAGGACCTCTTCAAACATTTTCAACACACCTGCGTACCGAACGGGAGGTTTTTCAATTTCGGGGATGATGGCTTTGCCACCACGCTCATTGATATACTTTATGAACTTTAGCATGTGAAGGCGTTCCTCTTCTGCCTGGGCATAAAGCCATGAGGCTATTCCTTTATAACCTTCGTTTTCGGCCCAAGATGCCATGGCCAGATAGAGATGCGAAGAATATCCTTCGCGTATAATCTGGCGGTTGAGAATGGATTCGATTTTTTTGTTCATATTTTCAATGGTTTGAGAGTTACATGTTATTTATTATTTCTGCTGCAAATTCAGAACATTTAAGCAAGGTTGCTCCTTCCATAAGACGCTCGAAGTCGTAGGTGACTTTTTTGGATAAAATTGTTTTTTCCAGGCCGTTCACAATAAGTTGCGCAGCTTCATTCCATCCCATATATTCGAACATCATAACGCCTGAAAGAATAACCGAACCGGGATTAACCTTATCCTGTCCTGCATATTTGGGAGCCGTACCATGGGTTGCTTCGAAGACAGCATGTCCGGTTTGATAATTGATATTGGCACCGGGAGCAATTCCAATTCCACCGACCATAGCAGCAAGGGCATCTGAGATATAGTCCCCGTTGAGATTCAATGTAGCAATGACAGAATATTCTGCTGGTCTGAGAAGAATCTGCTGGAGAAAAGCATCTGCAATAACATCCTTCAGGATTAACTTTCCATTCCTCACAGCATCGTTCATGGCCTCCTCAGCAGCAGAATTCCCCTGTGCTGCAGCAATCCTGTCGTACATTGCCCAAGTAAAAACCTTATCTCCGAACTCATTTTCTGCCAGTTCATAACCCCATACTTTGAACATTCCCTCTGTAAACTTCATGATGTTTCCCTTATGCACCAGGGTAACGGAAGGACGCTTGTGCGCAAGAGCATATAGGATTGCATCGCGTACGAGGCGTTCGGTCCCTTCTTTTGAAACCGGTTTAATTCCTATCGAGCTTGTTTCCGGAAAACGTATTTTGGAAACCTTCATTTCCTCCTGCAGGAACCGGATCACTTTTTTGGCCTCATCTGTTCCGGCCATCCATTCAATCCCAGCATAAATATCTTCTGAATTTTCCCTGAAAATAACCATATCAACCAGTTCGGGATGTTTGACGGGCGACGGAACTCCATTGAAGTAGCGGACAGGTCGCAGACATACGTATAAGTCAAGCAATTGACGCAACGCAACATTCAGTGAACGGATACCACCACCTACCGGAGTTGTCAGCGGGCCTTTGATGGCAACCAGATGTTCCCGAATGGCATCAAGTGTCTCTTCGGGAAGCCAGTTTCCGGTCTTTTTGAAAGCCTTTTCACCGGCATATACTTCCTTCCAGATTATCTTCCGCCTGGTTCCATATGATTTTTCAACTGCCGCATCAAACACTCTTACCGCGGCAGACCAGATATCCGGCCCGGTACCGTCTCCTTCAATATAAGGAATGATGGGAAAGGCAGGGACTTCCAGATGATCTTCTTTTTTTCGAATTCTTTCTCCTGTCATAGTCAATCAAAATCAAGGTTAAAATCCTTGCGCATTTTAATAAGCAGAGGGTTTCTGGATGCCAGCTCCTGGAATTTTTCTTCGGCTGTATAGATTCTTCTTGGTGATTCTTTTTCTTCAATATCCGTAACAATATTGATAGCAGAATTGTTCAGTGTTTTTCGCAAATATTGCAGGAGTTCCGTTTTTACATTCAGGTTGAAATCTTCCACTTGTGTTTCATTATCCATGAGGAGATGAATGGCATAATTCTCCTTTAGGACAGGTTTTTTTGATAAAAGGATACTGTACAATCTGGGTTTTTCCGATTTGAGCTGTTGAACAAATTCCAGGTATACCGACGCAAGCTGGTCTTCTCCAAACGCTTCATTTTCAACAGCCGCAGGTTCCTCGACCACAGGAGAATCATCAGAATCTGCTGCAACTGCAGATAATTTACCGGTTGATGGATTACCTGGCGAAAGAATATTTTTCAGCGAAAGGGAAGCTGGGCTTGTGATAATCGTCTGTTTTTTACCAACCGGTTGTTGTTGGTCCGGTTTATCAGTAACGGTTTTCTCTGTCTTTTTTACGGTAATTTCCTTTGCCGCTGGCGCTTTGTCATCAAGCTGGTTTACCTTATTCTTTTTTTTTTCAGCTGTCAGACCTGCCAGTTTCAAAAGGCTCAACTCGACCAGTAACCTGGGATTGCGGGAAGTTCGGAACTGAATATCACACTGTGTGCAAATATCGATAGCCTGAAGCAGAAACGCCGGGTCGCACTTTGCCGATTGTTCCAGATACCTGAGCCGGATACCTTCACCGACATCAAGCAGATCGATTGTCTTTGGATCCTTGCATACCAGCAGATCCCGGAAATGATTCCCCAGACTGATAATAAAATTCTGGGCATCAAAGCCGTGTTCGAGAATTTCATTGAATAACAGAAGAACCGAAACGGTATCGTTTTCGAGGAAACTGTCGGTCACCCGGAAATAATATTCATAATCAAGAATATTAAGGCTTTTGATGACATTGGCATAGGTTACCTGTCCTCCAGAAAAGCTGACAATCTGATCAAAAACAGAGAGGGCATCGCGCATGGCGCCTTCAGCCTTTAACGCTATGATATTGAGAGCATCCGGTTCGGCAGTAATCTGTTCCCGGGAGGCAATATCAGCCAAATGGTTCACAATATCCCGTACCTTTATCCGGTTGAAATCAAAAATTTGACAACGTGAAAGAATGGTTGGCAGGATTTTATGTTTTTCGGTGGTTGCAAGGATGAAAATAGCATGGCGTGGAGGTTCCTCGAGGGTTTTGAGAAAGGCATTGAAAGCAGCTGCCGACAGCATGTGACCTCATCGATAATATACACGCTGTATTTTCCAATCTGAGGGGGTATTCTCACCTGATCTATCAGGTTCCGTATATCATCTACCGAGTTATTGGAAGCGGCATCCAGTTCATGGATATTGTAGGAACGCGATTCATTGAAAGCCTGGCACGATTCACACTGATTGCATGGTTCCGTGTTCTCGTCGAGATGATAACAGTTGATTGTTTTTGCAAAAATCCGGGCACAGGTGGTTTTCCCAACGCCACGAGGACCGCAGAAGAGGTATGCCTGAGCCAGCTGACCGTTTTTTATTGCATTCTTCAGAGTTGTCGTAATTGCTTCCTGTCCGATGACCGAAGCAAAAGTTGTCGGACGGTATTTTCGTGCTGATACAATGAAACGTTCCATGGGGACAAATGTAGTAAAATATGTTGTTTCGTGTTTCGTGTTCGGTGCCGGTGTTGTCCGTATTTAAGTTCTGTGGTGGGCATTCACGGAGTTTTTCACTTTCCCGACATTTATTGCTGAGTAAAGCAGGGTCTGATTACTATTTTGCGCAAGATGGAAGAAAGAATGATCAGTGGACATTTTGATGCAATAAATTGTTTCATAATGTTTTACAGAGTTTGGCAAAAAAAAGAACTACTGAAAGCTCTTCCGGATAATGCTAAAAAATTTTCAATAAAGGAAAAAGTTTCTATCTTTGCAGGCCAAAAAATTAATTAATTAATTTTAAATCATTATGTTAAACCAGTACGAAACCGTTTTCATTTTAACTCCCGTTTTGTCTGAAGCACAGGCAAAGGAAGCGGTACAAAAATTCCGGAGCGTGATCACCGATGGTGGTGGTGAGATCGTCCACGAGGAAGACTGGGGGTTGCGCAAACTTGCTTACCCGATCCAGAAGAAAACCACCGGATTTTATCACCTGATTGAGTTCAAAGCTGAGGGGCCACTTATCAGCAAACTTGAAACAGAATACCGGCGTGATGAACGAATTATCCGGTTCCTGACTTTCAAGATGGATAAGTACGCCATCGAGTACAGTGAGAAGAAAAGAAGTTTAAAGGAAAACCCCAAAGAAAAAAAGATGGAGGATTAAGCAATGAACCAGAATCAGGGAGAAATCAGATACCTGACACCGCCGTCAGTTGAAATCAAAAAGAAGAAATACTGCCGTTTCAAAAAGAACAGGATTAAGTACGTTGATTACAAGGATCCTGAATTTTTGAAAAAATTCCTCAACGAACAGGGTAAAATATTGCCCCGCCGACTTACCGGTACTTCGCTGAAATACCAGCGTAAAGTTGCCCAGGCTATTAAGAGGGCAAGGCACCTGGCACTTTTGCCTTATGTAACTGATTTACTCAAGTAATCATTCAGGAGGAATCACTATGCAGATTATATTGAAACAGGATGTTCCCAATCTGGGATCAAAGGATGAACTGGTAACTGTACGTGACGGTTATGCCAGGAACTATCTCATACCGAAAGGACTTGCCATCAGCGCTACTCCTTCCGTTCTGAAAATGCATGCTGAAATTCAGAGGCAAAGGGCACATAAAGAAGAAAAACTTCGAAATGAAGCACTTGCTCTGGCTGAAAAACTGAAAGAGGTTGCACTTACCATCGGAGCCAAAACAAGTTCCAAAGGGAAGATATTCGGTTCGGTCAATACCATTATGATTGCTGAAGCTCTTGCGGCAAAAGGCTTTGAAATAGACAGAAAAAACATTACCATACGCGAAGAGCTTGTTAAGGAAGTGGGTACCTACCATGCCCGGATAAAACTTTACAAAGACGTTTATGCTGATATAAAGTTTGAGATCGTTTCCGAATAGCACAAACACAAGCTTCTTATTATTGAATTAAGCCGGAAACACTTCTCCGGCTTTTTTCTTTTGTTTCAGTCAATGAAACCCGCCGGCAATTTTCCTGGCTGTCAGGATTTATTCAAAGCACAACAAAATCAGAAATTCATTAATTTATCAATAACTTGATTTTCTGAACTGATTGATGCAAGGGAGATACGGTAACAAACCATCTGTTTTTCATCCGGTGGCCTTCTTAGAAATTATCGTACCAGCTTCGGGATTTATTGTACTTAAGATCCCGCAGGATGGAAGATTTAACATTGATATTAAACGAATAACTTTTGCGATCCCCGAAAGGAACAAAGTTGATACTCATTTCCCAGCAATGAAGGTCACGGTGGATATTGATATTGGTCATGGTCATTTTCTTGCTCACAAAATCATACCCTGTATTCATTCCTATTTTCCATTTGGGAGTGAGGCTAAAATCCCCGGAAACTCTCAATGACTGAACGATGGAGCTTTTTAAGGCCAGTTTAGAATAACTGAACGAATAATCGAAACGGAATGACCAGGGAATACTGAAGTCAACCTGTTCGGTATTGAAATTGTCCAGCTCATAGGCATCGGTACGTTCGGCAGGAAGAACAGATGCATCAGGTCCCGCCGGATTATTCTGGCCCGATTGCTGCTGCGCGGGTTTCTTCCCCGCTGCCGATTGCAATCGCAATCCAACAGACAACTGGGCATTTTTCAAACGGGCCAGACGGTGGTTTTTTAAAAAATCGTTGATTTCCAAACGATTAATCCTTATTCCGGTCGAATCCAACTGGTACGGATCAAACGATGCGGATAACCTGGCATCCATTTTCCCGTTAAAAAAACTATTCCCGGTATTGAACCGTATATCGCTCCACCTGAATTTTTTAAGGTAAGGATTATAGCTGGTACTGAAGTCGAAATTTTCTAGAATCTTGGCCTTTTTAAGTGTTTCGGAGGTATCGTTCTTAGGTTTATATTTCATTTCCAGGGTATTGCGAAGGCTGAGACTGAGGCTTGCGCTCCGGCCATTGGCTGACGGCGCTCTCCAGAGATTGTTATCATAGATGGAATAAACAACTGTATCACCTGTTTTTTCATTCCGAACCGAACGATAATAACTTGGAATAATTCCCCGCACATCAGGAACATAGCTAAATGAGGCGGAAGGTGAAATGACATGCCGGATAGCTTTAACCGACCCTTTTTTGAATGCAAACATCCCATATATTTTAGGATTCAGCGTTATGGACAAAGCCGGATAAAGTGCATGGGCATATGTCAGGCCGGTAATTGTGTCGGTAACAATGCCACCCGGAACGGTATCTCCAGGTACCATCGCTTCCGGATCCCAGTACTTTCTGATCTGTGAAGTGTACAAATAACCGGTATAGTTGAGGCTGGGAGTGATATTAAAGCCATTTATCGGTTTAAAATTGAAGCTGAGGGGTATATTATGACGATATCCGTTTTGCATATTTTCAAACATCCTTTTGGTAAACAAAAGGGAATCGGTTGTAGTGATATTATTCTGCAATGCTGATGAGTACGTCAGCTGGATGTTTTTCCAGAATCTGTCTTTTGCCGGATTACCAATATTCCGGAATGGGTAAATGGCCGACATGTTGAAGGTAAGGTTTGGGAGACTGAGATTTACAGCTTTGGTGCTGCTGTTCTGTGAATGGGTTAATCCCGCAGTGAGGTTGAAAGGACTTCCCGGCCAGATCTTGGAATAGGATATACTGGAACTCTTGGTCGTATTAAGGTAGTTTTCAATATTATAGCTGTGGTTTCTGTCAAAGCTGGAACTGGAAAAATTCACGTTGGCACCAAACGTTCGGGTTGGATTTGCTTTAGGATCCTGCCGGTGAGACCACTGAATGGAAAAATCGTTACTCTTTCTGTAATCGGGGAGATCTTTCTCGCTGGTTATGTTCTGGTAGAAACGACCGGAAAAACTTCCGCTGAAGGCATATCTTTTTCTGTAGTTGGAAGTTGCATTCACCCCCCAGGTGCCTTTGGTGTAGATATCTCCCTGTATACGCAGGTCAACATGGTCATTCAGCGCTATATAATAGCCACCGTTCCGGAGATAAAAACCGCGGCTCATTTCTTCCCCATATGTAGGCAGAAGGATCCCGGAAGCACTGGTGCGGGTATTGGGGAAGAATCCAAACGGTATGCCAATTGGCAGGGGAACATCTTCCAGAACAATATAGGCCGGACCTGAAACAATTTTATCGCCGGGTATGGAAACTGCTTTGGTAAGCGCGATATAGAAATGAGGATGCTCGGCATCACAGGTGGTGTATTTACCACCTTTCAGATTGATATCGCCGTTGGGCAGGCGTTTTGTGAGGTCGGCATGCAATACACCTCCCTCCTGATTGGTTCTGAGCGTTTTAATGTACCCTTTTCTGGTATTGAAATTATAGTACATATTTTCTGATTCAAATTCCTGGTTACCCTGCTTGAATACAGGGTTTCCAACAATTTTCCCGGTACTGTCGGGAAGACCTTTGGCAAAGACAGTTTGCGAATCCATATTGAATTCCACATAATCCGCCTTGAGCTCAATATCTTTATAAGTAACCACAACATTTTTCCAGAGGTAAACCTTTCTAACTCCGCCCATTTCGACTGCCATGCTATCGTCACAGGTATATACCACAGGAGCATCAAGATCGCCCGCCTTCCCGGCGCTGACCGGTTGTGCTAATGAAACAGCACTATCAGCAGGCGCAACCAGAGAATCCTGAGAAACCTGCAAATTCCTCACAGAATCTTTTATTTCCCGTGAAAGCTGAAACTGCCAGGTGTAAATGAAAGAAGAAGCTGCTACCTTGTTGATAAAAAGAAAGCATTGTGCAGTAACTGCCAACGTGAATATTCCGGGGATTACCGTTTTTATGCTATTTTTGTGCATCAAAGCCATGCAAAATGATGTGCAAAACTAAGTAAAAATCACATCAGCCTTTATGATCCAAGGGAACAATTTACACACATATATAAACAAACGCACCTTCCTCCGTCTTGTTGTATTTTTTGCCACAGGGATTTTAGCTGTAGCCCAGCCTCGTATACCGGACTCTCCTGCGCTTCGCAAAGTGGTTATCGATGCCGGCCATGGCGGGGAAGACCCGGGAGCAATCGGTAGAACTGCACGTGAAAAAGATATAACCCTTCCCATTGCATTGAAGGTTGGACAATACATAACTGAAAATTTCAATAATGTTGAAGTAATCTACACCCGCAAAAACGATACCTTTATACCCTTGTTTGACCGGGCTGACATTGCTAATAAAAACAATGCCGATCTTTTTGTTTCGATTCATGTCAATGCGAATCCTAAAAACCGGGAGGCCGAGGGAACTGAAACCTACGTCATGGGGTTGCATACGGATGAAAAGAATTTTGAAGTGGCCAAGAAGGAAAATTCAGTCATTGTGTTGGAAAAGGATTATTCCATTAAATATGAGGGTTTTGACCCATCTTCGCCTGAGTCGTACATTATTTTTTCCCTGATGCAGAATAAGTACCTTGAACAAAGCCTCACCCTTGCTGCCATGGTACAGGATGAATTCAGGGAAAAGGCTCTCCGGTGTGACCGTGGTGTAAAACAAGCTGGATTTCTTGTTCTGTGGCGAACAAGCATGCCCAGCATTCTGATCGAAACCGGATTCATTTCCAATCCAAAAGAAGAGAAATTTCTCCTGTCAGAAGAGGGACAGGATCTGATAGCTTCGGCCATTTTTAGAGCCTTCAGAACATATAAGAATTATATCGAAGGCCACAGCAGTGCCTATTACCCAAAATCTCAAAATTCCATAAAAACAACCATTGCGGAAATCCCTACCGATACCTCCACTGTTCTTTTTTCGGTACAGATTTTATCCTCGGGCTCCCCGTTGAGCATTGCTTCCGATTATTTTGCTCCTTTAAGAAAAGCATATCCCGACAGTACAATCAGGGAACTCTTTGTTAATAAAATGTTTAAGTACATTACGGGAACTGCCGGTTCGTATGAAACAGCTGCTGCATTCTGCAGAGACATAAAAAAAATGTACCCGGGAGCTTTTGTCATTGCAATACGTAATGGCAAAATTATACCTTTGAGTCAGATACTGAATCAGAATCAAAAATAGAATCCCATGAAAATCAAACGGGAAGTAAAAATAGGAGCCCTTGTTTTGATCGTTTTGGCTTTGGCCATCTGGGGAATTAATTACCTCAAAGGAATTAATGTCTTTTCCAGAACCAATTACTATTTTCTTGAATTTGACAATATTGGTGGACTCACACCTTCGGCAGGAGTTTATGTAAGCGGTTACAAAGTAGGGAATGTCCATAAAATGTACTTTAAGGAAGATCATTCCGGTAAAATTATCATCGAAATCAGTGTCAACCGTACCATCAGGATTCCGAAAAACTCCATTGCCCAGATATACAATAATGATATTATGGGCACCAAAGCCATCCGTCTGATCTTCTCCACCGATTCGCTCTTCCAGCATGAACATGATACCCTGATAACCGATGTAGAAATTGGTCTGATGGATCAGCTTATGCCCCTGAAAAACAAAGCCGAACGGGTTATGATATCCATCGACTCGCTCGTAAGGTCTGCTTCCATGGCTCTTAACCCGCAAACCATTCAGAATTTCCGGGCAACCATGAGCAATGTAAAGAATATCTCGGAAAATCTGAGTGATCAGAATGAAAGGCTGAACAGGATGTTTCAGAATTTTGAAGCGATTTCAGCCAATCTGAAGGCGAATAATCCCAAAATAACCCACATAATCAGCAATTTATCTGATATTTCTGATTCCCTGGCAAAAGCCAATGTTCAAAACACTGTTATGCAGACCCAGCAGGCTGTGGCCCAGTTAAATGAGGTACTTGACCAAATCAACCAGGGAAAAGGAACCCTCGGTATGCTGGCTTCCAATGATTCACTATACCGCAATCTGGAATCTGCCTCCCGTAATCTGGATCTTCTTCTTCGTGACCTCAAAGAAAATCCGAAACGATATGTTCATTTTTCGGTTTTCGGAGGTAATCGACAGAAATAACTGGAAACAGCCCATACAGAAAATTTTGACCAAAGACCATATTCCGTTGACCAACTCTGGCCATCTCAGGAAGCTTTCTTCAAACTTCTTGAAGTAACATTACTTAAACATTTAATTGTTAATTTCTTAAGCTGCCTTTCCTGTATTCTCTTGAATGACTTATTCTTAAAAATTTTTTCAAAAAAATGAAAAATTTAACATTCTGGTAAACAATTTCATAACAAAATACTAATAAAATCAATAGTTGCAGGGATTTTTTTATTGAAGGATTTTTTACAAAATTGCTGATGAAAATTCGAATCAACCCGATTTTGTTAACCTATTAGAACTAAAAGCTATGCATGACCAGGTTTGGAAAAACTGCCTAAAGGTTATCCGTGACAACATTCCTTCAATCAGCTTCCGGACATGGTTTGAACCTATAGTACCACTGAAACTGGAGAACAATGTGTTGACCATCCAGGTTCCCAGCCCTTTTTTTTATGAATACCTGGAAGAGAAGTACATTGATCTGTTGCGTAAGACTCTGCGCAAGGAACTTGGCAATGATGCAAAACTGGAGTACAGTGTGGTAATGGATAACAGCATGTATGCCAATTCCTCCCCTGCCACCATCAAACTTCCCGGAAAGGACCACGCAGAACTGAGTAATCAACAGGTTTCCATGCCGCTGGTGGCTTCAGAAAACACCATAAGGAATCCTTTTGTCATTCCCGGTATCAAGAAACTTCATATCGATCCGCATCTTAACCCTAATTACTCTTTCTCTAATTTTGTCGAAGGTGATTGTAACCGGCTTGCCCGTTCGGCAGGATTTGCCGTGGCACAGAATCCGGGAGGTACAGCATTTAATCCCCTTCTTATTTATGGCGACTCCGGACTGGGTAAGACCCATCTGGCTCAGGCAATTGGGATAGAAGTCAAGGAACGATTCCCCGATAAAACAGTGCTTTACGTTAACGCCAACAAATTTCAAACCCAGTTTGTTGATGCCATCCGCAACAATACTAAGAATGATTTCCTGCATTTTTACCAGATGATTGATGTACTGATCATTGATGATGTTCATGAATTTGCAGGGAAAGAAAAAACACAGGATATTTTCTTTCACATTTTCAATCATTTGCATCAATCACAGAAGCAGCTCATCCTCACCTGCGACAAGCCTCCGGTTGAACTTCAGGGCCTCGAACAAAGGTTGCTTTCACGTTTCAAATGGGGATTATCGGCCGATCTTCAGCCGCCTGACCTGGAAACACGTCTTGCTATTCTGAAGAAAAAAATTTATAACGATGGAATTTCCATCCCTGATGAAGTTACGGAATATATTGCCACCCATATTACCACTAATGTAAGGGAACTGGAAGGTGCGCTGATTTCCCTGCTGGCCCAGTCAACCCTGAATAAGAAAGAGATTACCCTAGCCCTCGCCAGGGAAATGATTGACAAAATCAGCAAGAACGTCCAGAAAGAAATTTCAATCGACTATATACAGAAAGTAGTGTGCAATTACTTCAATCTGCCGGCCGATGCCATCCGTTCGAAGACCCGTAAGCGGGAAATCGTTCAGGCCCGCCAGGTTGCCATGTACTTTTCGAAGAATCTTACCAAATCCTCCCTGGCTTCCATCGGAGCCCAGATCGGAGGAAAAGATCATGCCACCGTGCTGCACGCCT
The DNA here is from genome assembly GCA_029571215.1 of Bacteroidota bacterium. Taxonomy (GTDB): domain Bacteria; phylum Bacteroidota; class Bacteroidia; order Bacteroidales; family JAAYUG01; genus JAAYUG01. The sequence continues at coordinate 78,343 of JAKPTE010000039.1, read as the reverse complement.
GTAAAACCGTCAACAACCTTATTGAAACCGATAAATCATTCAGGATGCAGATTGAAGAGATTGAAAAGAAACTAAAATTCTGACAGGATAAAAGGCCGGGGTGGATCTGCTGAAACAAGCAATTTCACGGAAAGTACCTTCACATGCCAAACAGAGCGGTAAACGAAGAAAACAGAAAGGACACATATAAAAGCATTAACGGAATAGCGGAAGGCTTTTATCGTGAGAAGGGAAGCCGTTTTCTTTCATTTGCTTCGCCTGCCGCAACCACAGAACAGGCAGAACAGTTTATTCTTCATCTCAGGGGAAAGTATCATGATGCCCGGCACCATTGTTTTGCATGGGTAATTGGTGCAACCGGATCAGAAGTGCGCTACTCCGATGCAGGCGAACCTTCGGGAACGGCAGGAAAACCTATATTAAGCCAGATTCAGCACTTTGATCTTCGGGACATAGTAGTTGTTGTGGTACGTTATTTCGGGGGTATACTGCTCGGAACCGGAGGGTTGAGCCGGGCATACCGAGAAGCTGCCCGTAATTGCCTGCAGAATGCCACTGTCATCAGCAAAATGGTTGGTCATGAGCTGACAATAACTTTTCCTTACAACACAGAAGGCATGCTTAACAGGCTTTTTCAGGAAGAGAGAATTTCAGTTATCGGAAAGGAATTCTCCCATCAGTGCACATACAAAATCATGGTTCCCAAAAGCCGAATGGAGGAATTTCTTTTACGTATCCGGCAGATGAAAGATATTGAAGTTAGTCAAGAGTAAAATATTTATTACATTGTAAACAAAAATTTCCCTGTTTATGAAGAACAGAAGTTTGGTGTCGATCACCGACTTTACAAAAGAAGATTATCTAAAAATACTGGACAAAGCAGCAGAATTCGAGCATCAGCAACCATCCGATCTGCTCAGGGGGTTTGTAATTGCCACATTGTTCTTTGAACCCAGCACACGTACCCGGCTGAGTTTTGAATCGGCTATTCAGCGACTGGGTGGGAAAGTAATCGGATTCAGTGACAGCAATTCATCCAGTGTTGTTAAAGGAGAGACCCTTCGCGACACTATCCGGATTGTAAGTAACTACAGCGACCTGATTGTTATGCGCCATCCCCTGGAAGGAAGTGCACGTTTTGCCAGCGAAATTGCCACTGTGCCTGTTATCAATGCCGGTGACGGAGCCAACCAGCATCCTACCCAGACCTTACTCGACATGTACAGTATCCGTAAAACTCAGGGAAAACTCGAAAACCTGAACATTTTTCTTGTAGGTGATCTCAAATATGGACGAACGGTACATTCCCTGCTCATGGCTATGTCGGCCTTTAATCCTAAATTCTGGTTCGTCTCACCCGATGAACTAAAAATGCCCAGTGAATATAAGCTCTTCCTCCATTCAAAGGGTATTGAATATTTTGAGCAGAAAGATTTTGCAGAAAATATTGATCTGGCCGACATTATTTATATGACGAGAGTTCAGAAAGAACGGTTTTCCGATCCCATGGAGTATGAAAAAACAAAGAATGCCCTGGTATTAAAAAAGAACATGCTGGCCAATACCCGTCCCGGAATGAAGATTCTACATCCATTGCCCCGTGTAAATGAAATAAGCATCGATGTGGATGATAGCGAAAAAGCCTATTACTTTACCCAGGCACTCAACGGGGTTTACATACGGCAAGCCATTATCTGCTCAATTTTAGGACTTATTTAAAAAAATGCTCTCTTCTATGAATGATAAGAAACACCTGATGGTAAGTGCCATCAAAGACGGTACAGTAATTGACCATATCCCCGCCAGAAACCTTTTCAAAGTTATTTCGATTCTGGGGCTTAATAAAATTGAAAATCAGATTACGTTTGGGACCAACCTTGAAAGCAAAAAGCTGGGTAAAAAGGCAATTATCAAAATTGCCAACCTCTTCTTCCCCGAAGAAGATATAAACAAAATCGCCCTGGTAGCTCCTGATGCCAAGCTCAACATTATCCGTGATTATGCTGTTGTTGAAAAAAAGGTGGTTCAGGTACCGGATGAAATTGTTGGAATTGTTAAGTGCTTCAATCCACAGTGCATAACAAACCACGAAAAAATCACAACCCGGTTTACAGTGATACAAAAGAAGGAAGTTGCACTAAAGTGCCACTATTGTGAAAAGATTACCGATCAGGAACATATAGAGATTCTATAACAATATTCACGATTTTCCGGCTGTCCGGAAATGATTGCGGGTAAGCTCAAGAAGTTCCGTTTTGTGAATGCCCCTGATGGCTAAGATAACCATCAGAAATCCAGCTAAAGGAAAAACTATGCCAACGTGAAACATTCTGTGTGAGAATTTCAGTACATATGGTATCTGAAACGCAAAGAAAATCATCATTCCTTCGAGGCCCAGAAGCAGGACTGCAGTGAAAACAGCCAGCCGCATCTGGAGGTTCCTTCTGTTCCAAAGCAACAGCATAATAACCAGCAACAATACAACGACGACGCCCAGAAAAGGCAACACCCAGAAATTATTGCTGAAAGAAGCTGGCAATTCCGGCCCGTTCACTATTCCTGTCAGGCCAAAGATAATCGGCTCACCTGTTTCAGGCAAGTAAGATATGAGCGGAAGTGTAAAAAGAAGAGATGATAATACGAGGGCAGCCAGGAGAAAATAACTATGCAGGTAGCGAAACATAGGAAGGAATTTGAGAAACAAAGATAATCCAATTTGTACAACTGATAGTCACCTTGCAAAACCTTTGAACAATCAAAAACAATTCATTGTTAATGAATACGTATAAATGAAACCATATTGTTAATAAATAGAACATTTTTTTATTAAAACTTTCCGACCTTTGTACTAAACAAATAGACTCAATGATACATCCTGATAATCCGGAAATGAAAGCATTGATTACCCTTCTGGAAGATCCGGATGAAGAGGTTTTTTCGCATGTTTCCCGCCATATATTGCAACAAGGTGCCAGCGCTGTGCCGGCACTGGAAAAACTGTGGGAAGTAACCACAGATGAACAATTACAGGAAAGGTTGGAACGGCTCATACAATTTATCCAGACCAGTTTTGTGGAAAAGAGCCTGGAAACATGGGTTGCCACAGGAGGGGATAATTTGCTGGAAGGGGCCTTTCATGTCGCCAAACTGCAGTATCCTGAAATTACCTATGCTGAGCTTTACCGGATACTTGATGATATCAGGCAGGATATATGGCTTGAACTAAATCCGCATCTTACGGCCCTTGAAAAGGTGAGGATCATCAATCATTTTCTATACGACATATATAAATTTTCGCCCAATACCCTTAATTTTTATGCCCCTCAGAACTCTCTTATCAACCAGGTTCTGGAATCACGGAAAGGAAATCCCATATCACTGGGCATCATATACATCTGCGTGGCTCAGATGCTGGAAATTCCCATTTATGGGGTAAATCTGCCCAGAAATTTTGTTTTGGCCTACCGCGATGAACTTGCTTCACCCAATACCATCCTTTTTTACATCAATCCATATAACAGGGGTATTGTGCTCGGACGCAGAGAAATTGACCTATTCCTTCAGCAACAGGCCATCGAACCCCAGCCATCCTATTACGAACCATGCACCAATATTGATATACTGCAACGTTTGCTGCTTAGTATAATACAGTCGTTCGAAAAACTTGGTTATGCCGAGAAAATCAAGGCATTTCAGCGGCTATTCCATATCGTCAGAGGAGAAAGCAATCCCGACCTTCCCATCAGGTAACATCAGCCAAAAATTGACAAACTCCTTGCTTTTTAAAAAATTCAGCCGGCAGGCAAAATGTACCAGCCGGCTGCACCATAGGTCTTTTAAAAAGAATAATCTATTTGGCGTAACTGACGGCCCGGGTTTCCCTGATGACCGTAATCTTTACCTGACCCGGGTAGGTCATTTCATTCTGGATCTTACGGGCAATATCGAATGAAAGGCTTTCAGCCTCCTTATCGGAAACCTTATCAGCTCCCACAATTACCCTCAGTTCCCTTCCGGCCTGTATGGCATAGGTTTTCTGCACTCCCGGATAAGAGAGGGCGAGTGATTCCAGATCTTTAAGCCTTTTAATATACGATTCGACAATTTCCCTTCTTGCACCGGGGCGTGCACCCGAAATAGCATCACAGACCTGAACAATCGGGGCAATAAGGGTTGTCATTTCCACTTCATCGTGATGCGAACCTATCGCATTGCATATTTCCGGTTTTTCCTTATATTTCTCAGCAAGTTTCATTCCCAGAATGGCGTGTGGCAGTTCTGGTTCATCATCAGGAACTTTTCCAATGTCGTGCAGCAACCCTGCCCTTTTCGCAATTTTTGGATTCAGGCCCAGTTCAGAAGCCATGATAGCACAAAGATTGGCCACTTCTCGTGAATGTTGCAGCAGGTTCTGACCGTACGATGAGCGGTATTTCATTTTTCCGACCAAACGAATAAGTTCAGGGTGCAATCCATGAACTCCCAAATCAATGGCAGTTCTTTTTCCAATCTCAATGATTTCCTCTTCAATCTGTTTTTGAGTTTTCTGAACAATCTCTTCAATGCGGGCCGGATGAATCCTGCCGTCAGTAACAAGCTGATGAAGAGCAAGCCTGGCTATTTCCCTGCGCACCGGATCAAAAGCTGACAGAATAATGGCATCGGGTGTATCATCAACAATGATTTCCACTCCTGTAGAGGCTTCCAGAGCACGGATGTTTCTGCCTTCCCTTCCGATGATTCTTCCTTTGATTTCGTCACTTTCGAGGGGAAATACGGTAACCGAATTCTCGATGGCCGTTTCAGAGGCCACACGCTGAATTGTTTCCACGACAATTTTCTTAGCCTCACGAGCGGCTGTCATTTTGGCCTCATCCATAATCTCATTGATGTACATCATGGCCTGCGACTTAGCTTCCTCCTTCAAGGAATCGATCAGCTGTGCTTTGGCTTCTTCAGCTGACAGGCCGGAAATGGCTTCCAGCTTTTCAACCTGCTGGTGGTGTAACCGTTCCAGTTCCTCATTTTTCTTATCAATAAGTTCCTTCTGAGCTGTCAGGTTTTCCTTTAACACATCCAGCTCTTTCTTCTGTCGCTGATTTTCTTCAAAGCGCAGATTGAGAGACTGTTCTCTTTGTTTCAGGCGATTTTCTAGTTGGGCGATTCGCTGGTTTTTTTCATTGATAAACTTCTCATGCTCAGCTTTCAACTGCAGAAACTTTTCCTTTGCCTGAAGAATCTTATCCTTTTTGATCATTTCAGCTTCCTGTTCGGCTTCCTTGACAAGATTCCTGGCTCTGCGGCTGAGACCTTTCTGAGAAAAATAAAGGGCAAGCCCACCTCCTGCCAGAAAAGCAACCAGTGCAATGACTGAATCCAGCCATACTGCATTGATAATAAAATCGATATACATAATATTTTGTATTACAATTATTAATAAAAAGCCCGCACTGCCTCCTTCAATAAGTTAGGAAACCCCAATTCGACATGGGTGGAGCGACCGCCTGTTTGGGACTTCTATCGTTCGCATGAAGCGAATACCGCCGAAACGGTTAAATAGCCTGTCCTACGCAGACTGAGATGAGCTCCAATGGTTTAATTGTTGAGTTTCACACCGTTGAAGTGACAGTGCGGGCAAGTTTTTACTTTCTTTATGTGAAAGAACGCGTGCTTATTCTTTCGACAAATAGTCATCAAGTTCCTTATCCAGTTTTTCAAGTTCCTGCCATACCGAAAGATCCTGAACCCGGTTTTCAAGATCCATCAGCCGCAGTACGAACTGCAGGGCTGCCATGGCAAGAAAATCCTGGTTATCTTTATCCGCGTACTTTTGCTTATACTGAAAAACCTTTTCATTAATCAACCGGGCCGCTTTTCTGATCCGCTCCTCATCCTCCCGGTCAATCTTCAGAGGATAATACCGGTCAGCCACATTTACCCGTATTGAAAGCTTATCCTCCATAGACCATCATAACTATTTGTTCAAAAGACCAATGCACCTGTCAATCTCCCGCACTATCCTGTTTATCTTTAACCTGGCCTCATGACTGTCTTCAGTTGTTGCGGCAATCATTTTGGCCAGCCTGACCTTACTCAGTTTATCTTCAAATTTACTAATTTCTTTTTCTTTTGTTTTAACAATTTCATGCAGTGTTTTGTTCTCTTCCCTGAGGCGATCCCTTTCCGCTTTAGCCTTCTCGTACAATGACATCAGAACTTCCACTTTTTTCCGAAGATTCTGGATAATTTCTTCCTGGGTCGCCATATCCCTTAAAATATCATTGCAAATATACAATTATGATATGGTATTTCATCATGTTTCTGTTCAGATCGCCTCTATTTCTCAATGTCTTAATTATCAATGGAATACATTACAATATTTTATGAAGCCCTTCACAATATGCCATCAGAAGCGTCAGATAGTAACTGTCCTGCCATGCCCGAAATCGAACCGGATAAAATCGTTTTGAGCATAGCCTCACAGATACTTTGTTAAAAGCGCGTTGCAAAAAACATTTCATTTTGTAAATTTACCCACCTGTAACCCTTCCGACCAAGATGAAAAAATATGTACTGATCCTGTCTGCTGTAGCCACCCTATTGCCTTTTCGCATGTATTCGCAGAAATTTGAAGGGTCACAGTTCTGCCCTATTGGATATAACCTGCTGGCCGGTAAAGATTTCAAATCAAGAATGGCGCTGGTTTATCCAAAACTTCCCGGAAATATGCAGAATGCCGACAAAATAGAATACATCCTCACCTATTCTTTATATGATATTCTTACCAGACAATTGATGGATTATTTGAAGGTATATATTCCACCCCCTACTATTTTTGAAGATAAAGTCAAGTATGACCAATATGGTTTTCCTGAAGTAACCGTTCAGAAAGCCATAAAACTTTCCGACGCAAAATACTTTTTTAAGTGCCAGATCAGGGTTGAGGAAGCATTTCCCAATGCTACTCCGCAAGGGATGGTTACCCCTGGGATCAGCATTCAGTTTACACTTTACAGCAAACAAGGGTATGTGCCTATAAGAAATATTGTTGTAAACAAGGTTATGTCGCAGGCAGTCAAAGCTGAGATCTCTCTGCTGGCCGGATTAACTTCGCAGGAAATAGTGGCAGAAGGCCCGACGCTGGAAGGTCTGATGAAGGAATGCGTCAGGGAACTCGGTATGCAAATTGAAAAATAATACCATGAAAGAATATACAGCTGTTGGCGTAATGTCAGGTACCTCCTGTGACGGGCTGGACTTGGCATTATGCCATTTCAGGCTTCTACCTGCCGGCTGGAAATTCAGTATTGAACGCTGCCGTACAGTTCCCTACCCTGAAACATGGATGAAAAGACTTACTGAAGCTCATCTGCTTAATGCCTATGAATTGATCAGGCTGGATCATGAATATGGCCATTTTATCGGGATGCAGGTGAAGCAATTCATTAATTCCTATCCGCAAAAGATCGATGTAGTTGCATCGCATGGCCATACTATATTTCATCAACCCGAGAGAAATCTTACCTATCAAATAGGACACGGTGCACAAATTGCTGCTGTATCGGGTATTACAACTGTTTCAGACTTCCGGAGCCTCAATGTGGCTATCGGAGGACAAGGCGCACCCCTGGTCCCTATTGGGGATGAAATCTTGTTTCCCGACTACCATGCCTGTTTGAATCTAGGAGGTTTCTCCAACATCTCCTATTCGTATAGAAAAAGGCGCATTGCCTATGATATCTGCCCTGTTAATTTTCTGTTCAACCATTATGCCCGTAAGGGCGGCAGACTCTATGACGAAAACGGAGCTATGGCCAGGGCAGGAACCGTTCACGAGGAGCTTCTGATGAAGCTGAACGAACTCGACTATTACAAAAAGATTCCTCCGAAATCACTTGGCAGGGAATGGGTCGAGACTACCGTACTTCCCCTGATTGATTCTTATAATCTTTCTATTCCGGATGTTCTCAGAACACTGAATGAACATGCGGCCGTACAAATCAGCAAAGCTTTTGGCAGCCGGGGCAGAAAAAAGATTCTGATCACAGGCGGCGGTGCACTGAATACTTTTCTTCTGGAACGAATCAGAAAACTGACCCACCACGAACTCTTTGTTCCTGACAATGAAATTCTTAATTTTAAAGAAGCGCTTATTTTTGCCTTCTTGGGTGTTTTACGCATCCGTCACCAGGTAAACTGTTTTTCTTCGATATGTGGTGGACGGTTTGACTGTGCCGGTGGAGCGGTTTATGAAATTGTTTAACCAAAATAATGGATACATATGGAGAATTTTTCAGCTTATATTCCTACGGATCTGCGATTTGGCAAAGGATGTGCAGGAGAGATTGGTGTTATTGCACGGCAATATGGGAAAAAAGCTCTGCTCATTTATGGCAAAGGTTCTGTAAAGAAAAACGGAGCCTACGATACCGTTGTAAAATACTTAAAATCTGCAGGTATTTCCATAGTTGAATACAGTGGTATTAAATCCAATCCTGTCATTGATGATGTCAGGAAAGCGACAAAACTGGGTGCGGAAAGTAAAGCAGAGATGATTATTGCTGTTGGAGGAGGAAGTGTGATTGACTCAGCGAAAATTATTTCGGTAAGTATTCCCGGAAATCATGACGGATGGGACATTGTCAAGGGAAAAGTGCAGCCATCTTCTGCTTTGCCATTGCTCGCTGTTCTGACACTGGCTGCAACAGGAACCGAGATGAATCCGACAGGTGTGGTGCAAAACCATGAAACGGAGGAAAAGCTCGGTTACCGGAATCCCTTCATGTTTCCGCGGCATTCGTTCCTGGACCCGACCTTTACCATCAGCGTTCCGAAAAATTATACTGCTTTTGGTATCGCAGACCTGGTAGCCCACTGCCTGGAAGCATTTTTTGCGAAGGGCTCCGCACCGTTGAGCGACCGCGTAGCAGTTTCCGTCATTCAGGAAGCAATGGAAGCAGGCCCCCTTTTGCTGGAAAATCTGACCGACTATGAACTCAGGGCTCGTATTATGTGGGCATCCACATTGGCATTGAACGGATATACGGGTTTCGGGAGAATCTACAATGGAGATTGGGGTGTTCACGCCTTGGGGCATGTTCTTTCCTTATTGTTCGATGTGCCACATGGTGCATCGCTTACCATTGTTTATCCCGCCTGGCTGAAGTATCATTCTGAAAAAGGGAAAGAAAGAATTGAAAAACTTGGAACTCTTCTCTTCAATAATCCTTCGGTTGAAAACACCATTCTGGGCATTGAACAATTCTTTGTTAAAATCGGATGCCCTGTCAGACTCGCGGAGGCTGGCATCGCTTCTTCAGCCAAATCAAAAATCATAGAAGTAATGAAGAAAAATTCCTCTTCCGGAACCTCATGGCTGCTAACTGCAGAAGATTATCCCGAGCTGCTCAGGCTGATGGAATAATCAAAAAAAGAGGCTGTCATTCTATTTGGAATGACAGCCTCTACCCTAACCTACTAACCAAACTAACCAAACTACACCTACTACTAACTGCTTATGATGTCTTTTCAAAAACCGGCGCAAAAATATATTTTAAAGCATATTTCAATATTAAATAAATGTTAAATTTTATCATTTTTTATTAATCAATTAAATATCAATATCTTAAGCAACTATTTTTCATTAAATATCTCAGGAGAGAAAATTCAGAGGTTTCATTTTTCCTATGCGTGGGTAAAAATTAAGATTATTGAATATTTTTGGAATCCATGATCAATTAAAAAGGAGACTATTTATGACTTCACGAATGTTAGCAGTAGCAGCTTTATTGTTAGCTGTAATAACTGAGCATGGCAGTGCCTGCACCAATTTTCTGATAACCAAAGGAGCGACAAGGGATAACACCAACATGATTTCGTATTCTGCTGACTCGCATGTACTTTACGGGGAGCTTTATTACTGGCCGGAAGCGGATTATCCTGAAAACACATGGCTTGAAGTTTATGAGTGGGACACAGGAAAACATCTTGGCAGAATTCCTCAGGTTCGGCACACCTATAAAGTAGTGGGCAACATGAATGAACATCAGTTGGCCATCGGAGAAACCACTTTCGGAGGCAGACCTGAAATCGTCCAGGATACAACGGCCATTTTGGATTATGGTAGTCTGATTTACATTGCATTACAACGCGCAAAAACAGCCAGGGAAGCCATTCAGGTAATGACAAGCCTTGCAAACCAATACGGATATTACAGCAGCGGTGAATCTTTTTCCATAGCCGATAAGAATGAAGTATGGATTATGGAAATGATAGGAAAAGGTATAAAGATGGTTCCTGAGGGAAAAGGAAAGAACAAACGTATGGTCAATGCTTATAAAGGTGCCGTGTGGGTAGCCCTTCGTATACCGGATGGATATATATCAGGGCATGCCAATCATGCACGGATTACAACCTTTCCTTTGAATGATCCGGAAAATTGCCTGTACGCACCAGATGTTATCTCCTATGCAAGAGAAAGAGGATTTTATGATGGTTCGGAGGAAAATTTCAGTTTTTCGGATGTGTATGCACCGGTTGATTTTGAAGGAGCCCGTTTCTGTGAAGCAAGAGTCTGGAGCGGATTTAATAAAGTGAAAGCAGGAATGGATGAATACCTAGACTACATCACCGGAAAAAATCTTTCCCATCGCATGCCGTTATGGATAAAACCTGACAAGAAACTTTCCCTGGGCGATGTTTTTGCCCTCATGCGCGATTACTACCAGAATACTCCACTGGATATGACAAAAGATCCAGGAGCCGGACCATTTCAGAGTATTGTGCGCTGGAGACCTCTTACCTGGACTGTTGACGGAGCGACCTACTTCAACGAACGCGCTATATCGACGCAGCAAACAGGTTTCTCTTTTATTGCCCAGTGCCGCAGTAATCTTCCTGATCCTATTGGCGGTATTCTCTGGTTTGGGGTTGACGATACCTATTCAACCGTATACAGCCCTATGTATTGTGGTATTTCAAAGGTTCCGGAGTCATTTGCTGAAGGAAACGGATCCATGATGGAATTTAATGAGAATGCAGCATTCTGGGTTTTTAACCAGGTTTCAAACTTTGCCTATACAAGGTACTGCGATATGATTCCTGAAATTCAAAAAGTTCAACAGGAACTTGAAAATACCTATATCCAAAGAACACCTTACATTGACGAAATAGCTGCTAAAATGTACAAAGATGATCCAAATGCAGCCATTTCGTTCCTTACCGATTATTCAGTCAATACAGGAAACCATACCGTGGCTGTTTGGAAGAAACTTTATGCCTACCTTTTTACCAAATATATGGATGGAAATATCAAAACCCCGGTACCCGGGCAAAAAAATCCTCAGGTGAAACAACCAGGATACAGCCAGGATTTCTACCGGACTATCATCAGGGAAACGGGTGATAAATTCCGTGTTCCCGGAAATCCTGTTCATTGAGCCTAACAGAATGAAGCAAAAGCGGTATTATCGGTACCAGGATTTAACAGGAGGATATGGAATATTCTGAATAACAAAAACAAATAAACCCAAAGACACTGTTAAATAAGCATTTTTTGTTTTCAGGATACATTCAACCACGTTTTTGTGAAAGGATAGCGTGGATGACGCTGTTTTTTCAGCATTGGTTTTAATGGCTTTGCTTGCATAAGCCGGTTAAAAAAACAGATGTTGTTAATAAGTTCGTCATTATTTGAAAAAATATTTGTAATATTGCGACCGTTTTTGACGAAACCAAATACCATAATATTATGAATCTTGTACAGCCGGTCGAGCAAGCGTTGCTTAAGGAAAGAAACTTCCCTGAATTTAAAAGCGGTGATACCATTACCGTGCATTATAAGATTATTGAAGGGAACAAGGAAAGGGTACAGCAGTTCAGAGGAGTAGTAATACAGAAAAAAGGAAGCGGGCTGAGTGCTACCTTTACCGTGCGCAAAATCTCAGGCAATGTTGGAGTTGAAAGAATTTTCCCCATGCAGTCTCCTTTTATTCAAAAGATAGAAGTAAACAAAACAGGACAGGTAAGGCGTGCCCGCATCTATTATTTTAGAGGCCTTACCGGGAAAAAAGCTCGTATTGAAGAGAAAAGAAATGTTACTGAAGGAGGGGAATAGACCACCAAAGTCATTTAATTAAGAAAAGGTGCCATTTGCAGGCACCTTTTTTATTTTGCCAATTTTTTCATCACCAGATATACTTCCGCTTGTTTCAACCCTTCCAGATTTCCCATGTCGATCCAGGTACCTTCGTTATGAAAATAAACAGCCACTTTATAATTTTCGGCCAGGCGAAGGTAGTATGGTATAAGAGGAAATACCTCCCTATCTCCCATCATGGAAAAAACGGAAGGACCAGCAACATGAATGCCGCTAAAAGCTACTGGTATCAGATCGACATCTGTATCTGAAACCAGGATTGTTTCGCCTGTAATATTGTTCCTCCATCCTTTCAGCCATCCGTTCCGGTCAATCAGTAATGACCGGCTTGTTTTTCTGTTTCTGACAGCCAGCGTCACATCGTTCCCATTACGGCAATGAAGGTCGTAAAGGTCCTTAAGATCGATATCTGAAAAAATATCCGTATTATGAACCAGAAAAGGATAGCCATCGTCGAGCAGCTGGCGTGCACGGAATAGTGCACCACCGGTATCAAGTATCTTTTCCGATTCATCTGAAATCATAATGTGTGCACCTGGAAGAGTAATTCCTGACAAATATTCTTTCATCATGCGGGAAAAGTGATGCACGTTCACCACAATATCAGAAAAACCCGATGAAACCAGGTTACCAATAATCCATTCAATCATGGGCTTCCCTGCCAGAGGAACCAGTGCCTTGGGCACAGAATCGGTTATTGGTTTGAGACGCGTGCCAAATCCTGCGGCAAGTATCATTGCTTTCATAATATCCTATTGTAGGGATGTATGAATACACCGGAGACCAATTTGGGGCCATGATTTTTGAAGCTCCGATGCCAGCTTTTCTGCGCAATAGACGGAACGATGCCTCCCCCCGGTACAACCGAAGCATACCATCATTTCGGTCAACCCTCTTTGCAGATAGCTCTTAATGTGCATGCTGACCATAGATTGCGCATGAGCAACAAAATCTTTCACCTCGTTGAAACCATTCATGTATTCAGCAACTTCCCGATCCTTGCCGCTCAATGACTTGTATTGCTCAAATCTTCCAGGGTTCGGCAAGCCACGGCAATCGAATACGAATCCTCCTCCATGAAGTGTTTCATCAAACGGAATACCACTGCGATACGAGAAACTGTAAATTCTTACGGTCAGTTTATCGCTGCCCTTCCCTATTGAACGAAGGTTCTCATTCTCGGTGAGGGCCTGAAGCGCAGAAACCAATGCCGGTATTCTAAGATGATCGGGCAATTCGGGGAGAATCAGTCGTATATGGTTCAATGCATGAGGTATTGATTCAAGGAACAATGGCTTTTGTTCGTGCAACCCCCTGAAACCATAGGCCCCCATAGCCTGAAGTTGACGAATCAACGCATAGGGATAGTAAAATTCGATGAATTTGGAGCTGTCAGATTGGGTTTCTCTGGTAAAAATATCCACATAATGGGTCAGGAATTTCCGCCGAAGTTCATCGGGCAAGTGCGTCTTGGCTTCAAAAAGCAGGGAAGAGGGATCATATTGAGCAGCTCCCAAACGTGCACTCTGGTAATCGATATAGTAATGCCCACCAGGCGTCAGCATAATATTCCGGGACTGAAAATCACGGTACAGAAAATAGCCGGTATCAGCCTGCATAAGGTATTCAGCAAGGACATGAAAGTCATTTTCCAGATCCTGTTCATCGAAAGGAATGCGGGCAAACTTAAGGAAGTAGTATTTAAAATAGTTCAGATCCCAGAGCATGGATCTGGTATCGAACCTGGCCCGCGGATAACATTGTGTAAGATCCATATCCTCCCGGCCTTTTACCTGAAAAAGGACAAGATCTTCGAGGGCTTTCCGGTAAATTGCTTCTACCGCAGTGAGGTTGCCTTTTTCCATCAGCAGCTGGTATTCGCTGAGTAGTGTCACATCGCCCAGGTCCTGCTCAAGCCAGCAAAGTTCATCATCACTTAAATAGTAAATCTCCGGTACATTCAGGCCTTTTTCCTTCAGCAACCTACTAAAATAAACAAACGCCCTGTTTTCCTTTACATCTGCATTCCAGGCACCAATCCATGTATGACCTCCCGATCCGAGACGAAAATATTGCCTGTAGGAGCCTGAAGCAGGCAAAGGAATAACAAAATCAGCTTTTACTCCCTGCCATTCGGCGAATAGTTCGCTGACTCTTTCAGCGGGTGTTTTAAGAATACTCATGTATGTTCGTCAATATTTTCACACAGCAAACGGTGACAAAAATACCAGTTTTATCCTTTATCGCCCAGATCCTTTTGTTTTTAATTTTCAACCTGATAAAAGCATTTAAAATACATGTATCACCTAGCAGCCCGATTGAATTTTGATTCCTCGGGGTTAACCCGGATACTCCCCTACGAGGCAACTCACAATGAAATAGTGCGTTACACTTCTAATGCATTATCCGGGTTCAATGTGTTTCGGTTTAAACATAAAAAAAATGCCAGGGGGAAGACATTGGTAAACAAACAGAAAATCTTTGGGGACGGATGTACCTGACCTCACCGGAAAATATCTCCTCCTGAAGAATTAAAGGTTTTTTGCTAAAGCTGAAGAATTCATTATATTTCGTTTTCAAATTTCTGGAACTATGAAGCTCGAAATCTTCGGACACAACCAGCTGAATTTTGTAGAACTGAACACCAGCGGAACCAATGATACGTATGAGAAATGTCATCCCACCTCCCGTTACCTGCACACCAATGTTTTCAATTTGTTCTCTTCCTGCTTTGAAAAGAGCAACAATCTGTACGAATATTTCGGAGCCACACGATATAACGCAAGGCAGATTGTCGTATTAAGGAACGCACTGCTTTCGAACCTGGAGCAATGGAAAAAATGTTCCAGCCGTGAAGATTTTATTGAACTCATTTCCGGCATTTTTCTCGGAAAAGATTTTGCCATGGAAATAAGAAAAATAGATCCCACATGGGATTTGAACTGGGAAACATACCTAACAAAGCTTTTGCGTATCAATCAGGAATTGATTGATATTGTTACCGACTGTATGGATAATTCAAAAATTCTCTGGGTAATTGGATACTAATGTTTCAGGTTGGTAACTTCTTCCTTTAACAGGCGAATTTCTTCCTGCAGCTGTTCAATCATATGTTGTTGTTCTTTGATTGCTTCCACCAGAACAGCTGTAACTGGGGCGTACTGAACAGAATAGATTCCGCCTTCTGTATGAACAACTTCCGGAACAACTTCCGCCATTTCCTGGGCAATAAATCCTATGTGCGGTTGCACATCAGGAGCTTCATCTTTCCATTGGAACGTTACTCCACGAAGCCTCTTCACCTTATTGAGTGCCCCGGTAATAGTCCGGATGTCTTTTTTAAGACGGTAATCGCTAAGTGAATTCCAGCTGTCTTTTCCACCTGCGGTTCCATTGACGTAAAAGGTATATTTCGATGTATTCTGTGCATCAGTTCCATTGATCACCACCATGGTATCGGAGCTGAACTGACCATATATCAATGGCCGGGATGCATTGTTGGCAATATACAATTTGCCGGAGGCTGTTTCATTCATACCGGCTTCATATCCTATAAAAACATTCCCGTTACCATCCTGAACACTATAACCGGCTTTATCTCCCAGAATAACATTTCTGCCACCCGCAGAGAGGTTATATCCGGCCTCCCTTCCGAGGACAATATTTTCCTTCCCGGTGGTATTAAAATATCCTGCCAGATTACCGATGAACAGATTGTCGGCCCCGTTGGTATTGGAAAAGCCTGCCTGATTTCCCAGAAATATATTATTACTGCCTCCGGTGGTTCCGCTGTTATTATAGCCTGCCTGATAGCCAATAAAGAGGTTGTCTTCACCCAAAGTATTATTAAATCCGGTTTCTGCGCCTATAAAAACGTTCCGGTTTCCCTGGTTAATCAATCCGGAGGAAGCTCCAAGAAAGATATTGTACATTCCTGAATCAGCAGCATAACCGGCAGAGGAACCGATCACAATATTTTCGGAGCCCCGGCTCCAGGAAAAAGCGCTCTGGTATCCAAGGAACACATTTCTGGTACCCCGAAGACTGTTGTAACCTGCCTGGTCTCCGATGACAACGTTGGATGATGCATTTGCCATTGAATATCCGGCTTGATTTCCCAGCATAATATTTCCGGTACCGGCAGTCATATTGCGGGCAGCCTGATACCCCATTACAGCATTCCGGCTACTGGCTCCGGAATTATAACCTGCGTCGCTTCCAATCACAACATTTTCAGAACCGGTGTTAAGGTTTCCGCTTCCGGCACCCAGAAAAACATTATTGCTTCCGCTGGTATTGGAATATCCTGCCGTCTCACCCATGTAAAGGTTGCGACTACCGGTCTGATTAAAAAATCCGCTTTTTGACCCCACAAAAATATTGGTTGTACCTGTAGTATTTGAACGGCCTGACTGATGGCCAATAAACAGATTGTATTTTCCTTTCGTGTTAGCATATCCTGCTTCATACCCAAGAAACATATTGTACGATCCCTCTTCTCCGGTGGTACCTCCCAAACCGTTATTATATCCTGCCCTATATCCGGCAAACAGGTTATGAACCTGAGAGGTATTATATCTTCCTGCTTCATTTCCTATGAAAATATTGTAATTTCCATCGGTATTTTCGTATCCCGACTGATATCCAACAAGAATATTGTTGTTTCCATTTTTTAGTTTGCTTCCTGCCTGATAGCCAAGCAGGGTATTGTAGCTTCCTGCTGATAGTCCGTTTCCGGATTCAAACCCGAAAAATGCATTGCTCACACCGGTAGCAGAACGGTTACCGCTGCGCACACCAATAAACTGATTGGCAGGCGTTATTAGCATTTGTGAAACTTCCACTCCCGATTTTCGGCTGATGAGGGAAAAACCTCCGGTACCGGTTGATGGCGGATCGGAAAAATAAATACGGATACTATCGTTAGTAACCTTCAGTATATCATGGATACCTGCCGAGGAATGATAACCCCGTACAACAAATCCCCCCCTTTTTCCGGTGAGGTTATCATCTTTAAGAAGAAATTTGACACCTTCCTCATAAACGGAAAAAACTGGCCTTCCTGATTTGTCCTTCACTTCGAAAAGTGCTGTATCAATGTTGGTTGTTGGTTCGCCCATGACCACCAACTTTCCGTTGGGGTCACTGGTACCAACCCCAACCTTTTTTCCTGTCCAGATAACATTAACTGCTGAATCCCAGAGACTGGTTCCTGCCGGTCCCGGAGGGCCGGGATCTCCCTTATCCCCCTTCGGACCAACTGGTCCCTGAATCCCCTGAGGACCTTGCGGTCCGGCAGGCCCCTGAGGACCTGGATTCCCTTGTGGACCCTGCGGGCCTGTATCACCCTTGTCACCCTTTGGCCCCTGTGGACCCTCAGGCCCCTGAGGACCTTGTGGTCCTTCCGTTCCATGAAAAGCATAAAGTGCATATGGCACAGCGAGAAGCCTGGTGGTACCTGCCAATTGATACCCGCTGTTATTAGCATCGACTTCAATAGAGAGATGCATTTCGCTATTTCCCCAGTCAATGACATCAAATTGATCGGAACTCGTGCCTTTCCCGACCTCAAGAACAAACAACCCAAACGCATTTGTAGTTGTTTCGTGGGTTTCGGTATATACCACTGTCCCATTTACCGGATCACCTGCAAGAATTTTGAATCGTACCTTGATCACAGTATTTTTCAATGGCAAACCATCTGCATCCCTTGCTATAGCTTGGTACCTAAAACCCGGAAAATCCTGAGCCTTAGCAGGTTTATCAATGAACAGAAAGTATGGAAGAAATAGCATTAAAAACAGAAGAGTCTGTCTCGAAAGCTGGTTGACGGGTGTTTTCATAGAACCGGTAGTTTGATTAGCTTAGTAACGAATATATTAAAGTTTATTGAGATTGTATTTGCTTCAGGCTACGAAAACAACAAATCCGGCATGCAAGAACGTTGCAAGCCGGATTTACGGAAAAGAGAATATGTTGGTATGAATAACCAATAGTTGATTATTTCAGCGCTTTCGGTATCTGGTAGGTTTTGATACTTTCGCCGGCAGCCGTTGTAACCTTCAGAAAATACATTCCCGGATGAATTCCCGACAGATCCATCTCATATTCGGGTGTTCCGGCTTCTATTTTTGCTGAAATCAACTTCCGGCCAAGAGCATCATACATATCCAGATACAGATCGGTCGTTTCATTTCCTTTCACCTGAACAGTGAGTGAATTGTAGGCAGGTACGGGATAAACCCTGAGACGGAACTGGTCTGAAGATACAGGAGGAACATAAGTTCCCGTGCTATAGGAAGGTTGCTGAAAACCCTGGGTAAGGATAACCTCCGTACCTATGGTTTCTGTGGCTAATTCACCCAGTGTCCAGCTCACAGAAAAATTCTGGGAGCTGTAAAAATCACCGGCAGAAGCAATGACAAACGGTGTTATTTGCTGTGCAGATAAACTACCTGCAAGAAACAACAAAAGAACAGAGATGACATTGCACTTTTTCATTTGATAGAATGAATTAAGGTTTTATTTTGCCATAATAAATATACGAAATTTTATCAAATTTTGTTCCAAACAAAATAACTTGTCCTTATTCATGCATTGAAAATGTATTCATTACCTTTCTGGTCGATTGAGTCTTTGATTCATCAGGGTTAACCCGGAATACGCCCCTGCAAATTTACTCACAATGCATTAGTGCCAAAGATTTCTTATGCATTATTCCGGGTTATCATTTCAAAGTACGAATACGTGTCATAATTAATTAATAATCATTGTTTTAACTTATCGGCTTCGCTGCGGGCTTTTTCCACAATGGCATCGGCTTTCTGATCAGCCTCTTTAATAATTTTCTGCGCCTTTTCTTCCCCTTCCTTACGTATTTTATCAGCAGTTTTCTTTGCCAGCGGCATAGCAAGAGGTTTCCCTTCGGCCTCCTTTAATGTTTTTTCAGCCAGTTCATTGGCTTTCTGCCGCTCCAGTTCAGCTGCCTTGCGCGCTGCATCACGTATCTGCTGTGCTTCTGCCTCCGCTTTGGCAACCATTTCTTCTGCCTTTTTGCTGACTTCAGCTTTTACAGCTTCTTTTCTCTCTTCCACTACCTGGTTAACTTTGTCCTTCACCTGTTCTTTTACGGATGAAACGACATCTTCTCCGCTGCCGGCCAGATCGGGCTGCACTTTGGGATCAGAAAATGTACCACCAACCTTTACTTTAACATTAACTGTTTCGGACGGATTCACTGTAATTCCCCTGGCAGCAGCAGCTGATGCAAGTGAATTCATAACCGAAGATCCTATTTCGGTTCGAGGCAGGGTTAACGCCATAGCATAATTCAGTGTCTGGTCAAGTCCCTGATCTCCAGCAACAGTCAGCGAGGTACTTCCCAGCTTGGTGGTAAATGGCTTTACGTAAACACGTCCGTCTTTTATTTCGAAACTTATGTTCAGATCCTTAACAGCAATCTGCCGGAGTTTTTCGTTTTTCAATGCATCAGCAAGTTTTTCAAATATCTTTGAATTGCCAATCTCAACCGATCGGGAACTCAGTGTTCCTGAACCTGAGACAGAGGGCAAAACAGGATTCATATGCTGGTCGAGCAGACTCTGCAGAGAGATGCCGGCAGAAACCTTCCCTTTTGCACTTTTTGCAATAGGCGCAAAGCGTGCAACCATCGTGAAAGCATCAAAGGAAGACGGAATATCTATTTCATTGATTTTTAGATTAAAATCAATTGAGGGCTTTGTAAGGTCGCTTGTATTATATTCACCATTCATCTGCATGCTCCCCTGCAGAAGGTTCATCGACAGGTTGGTAAGCTTTGCCACGCCGTTTTTCAGTTCTATCAATCCTTTCAAATCCGAAATTTCCAACTTATCATATAACACTTTTTTGAGTCCTGAATTAAGGGTAAAATCAATGTTTTTGGGAACTTCAAACAAGGTCATTTGTGTGGTATCGGTTACAGTATCAGCAGTGGCTGATCCACTCATAAACTCATTGGCATCCAGTAGACCTGAGGTAAGTACGAAATTGCCCCTGATGGTTTTATTGCTGAAAACATAAGGCAGAAAATCGGTTATTTTACCCGAAAGCTGGATATCGCTTCTTCCGACCAGCATGTTAAACGATCTCAGGTCAAGGTAACGGGGCGAAAAAAGAAGTTCTGCATTTTTAATGGAAAGTCCCTGTGGCAAATCAGAACTTTTATAATTCAGTCCGTTCACTATTAGGTTTCCGTCGGCTTTAAATTGCTCATACTGGTCCCTTTCGAGCATGGACATCGTTCCTGCAAAGGATACATCTGAAGTGACAATGCCGGCAAGGGTTGTTGAATCAAGCGGAAGAACAGACTGAACCTTGCCAAGATCAATTATTCCTTTAAAGAGACCGTCCACCTGCGGGTCAGATACAGGATGGGCAATATGCAGACTGACATCCAGCGGATTGCCGGCAAGTTCAAGATGAAATTTTTTGACATCCACTGTTGTCAGGTCCATATCTTCGCCGTGAAAATCAACGAGAGTATTGACCTGGATATTATCAACCGATGCCGGAAGATCGGGGTAACGGAATCTTCCGTCGGTTACCTGAAGGTTCAGCATGGCAGAGGGGAGAATGGTATCATAATAGACCCCTTTCACTTGACCATCGAGCTGAAACTGGCCGGAAGTCTGCACGGAAGCAAAATCATGGGAGTATACGGCAGGCACCAGAGAAAGAATGGATCTGAAATCGGTCTTTTTTGTTGCGAATTTTACATCAGTGAGGATAGAATCTCCGGTAAGGCCAACAGTTCCGTCCCAGCCTAGTGTAAGCTCGTTTAATGAAAAAGCATTGTCCCTGAGTGTAAATACTGATTTTGCCATGTCGGCATCAACATCAAAATGTGCCGCCATTTTTACCCTGTTGAGGTAAGGAATTTTATCCATAATGAAAGTGATGGCATCTGCTGATGTCTTAATAGCGATGGAAGTAAAATCATTAGCGAGATTTCCTTTCATAAGAAAATTAAAACCGTTTATAACAGCCTGCATGCCGGCCTGCCGGTCATCATACCTCATAAGACCATCCTTTATCAAAAGTTTTCGCAGCCTGGCTGAAAAATGAACAGGTTCTGAAGGTGTTGTATCCACAGTCACCGCCGTGCTTGTATCCTTCATAATATCCCAGTTTGCCTTTCCGTTTTCCAGAACAACAGCATGAATACGGGGTTTATCCAGAATAACGGATTTAATATCAATATTTTTCATACGGATTGCACTGATCAGATTAACCTTAAGCCCAAACGAACGGAAAGCAATCAGTGTATCCCCCTCAAACTGATCGATACCTGTTACGGTGAGATTTCTCAATTCCACAAAAAGATCCGGAAAGCCTTTTATCAGCGACAGATGAAGATCAAAATCCACCCGCGCATTTACCGATTTATTAATTTCCTCCCTGGCTTTATTCATTATCGGCTTGTGGAATGCCAGGGGAATAATAATCATGAGAACGAGTAATGCAAGAACAAAAATCGAAATGATCTTAAGAATCTTTTTCATGGCTTGTTTTTTGAATCAGCACAAATTTAGACAATTTGAAGGAACATTTTCTGCATTTGTTCCTCACCCCCTCAATTTACAAAATACTTTTATTCGGAAAAAACAGAAAATAAGTCCGATGAAAAGACAATTATGCGTCACTAAGGGCAATTTGTCCGTGAAATGTATCTAATAAGTACAAAAAATATTTTTCCGGAAAAAATGAAAATAAAACAATACTCTTTGGGAATTCGTTTTTTTCTGCCCGCTATTACGGTTCCCTTACTAATAGCCTGCGAAGGTCCTCCCGGAGCAGATGCCAATGCAACCTGCACTCAGTGCCACAATAGCGGTTCTCTTATTGTCTCGGCAACCGAACAATGGAGAACATCTATTCATGCCAGCGGTGAAAACACAGATCGCAATGCGACAACATGTGCCATGTGTCATACCAGCGAAGGTTTCCGGGAATGTATAACAAGCGGTAAGACCGTAACCAGCGCGTCCATATCGAATCCTTCTTCCATTGGTTGTCGTACCTGCCACAAAATTCATGAGTCATACGATACATCCGATTGGGAACTCCGGACAAAGTCTCCCGTTCAGCTGATGATAACCGGAGAAACGCTAAATCAGGGAAAGGGGAATCTTTGTATTAATTGCCACCAGCCACGGATTCCGGACCCGTTACCTATTCTGAATGGCAGTTCAGTAACAATCCGATCGGGATACTGGGGTCCGCATCACAGTACTCAGGCTTCCATCATCAGGGGTTCAGGAGGAATGGAACTGAGCGGTAGCGAGGCTTATGGCAATTCTTCCCATACCGATCTCACCAACGGATGCATTACCTGCCATATGGCGGCTGCCATAGGGAACAAATCCGGCGGTCACACCATGAAAATAGCTTACGAATCTTATGGTACCACTGCGTATAACTTTGCAGGTTGTAAGGAGTGTCACAACAATACAACAGAGCTGACCAACCTGTTAGACGCCGTGAGAAGCGAAACAGATTCACTCCTGACGCAGCTTGCCGGAAAGCTGAGGGAGCAAAATATCCTTACATCAAATAACCAGATTAATGCCACATCCAATGCTCCGCTGGAACTTTCATCCAATCAGGCAGGGGCTTTGCTCAATTACCTGCTTGTTAAGGAAGACCGCAGCGGTGGCGTTCATAATTACAGGTACATCAAAGCTCTTCTTAAAAACAGTATCGAGAATTTGTGAACCGGAAATTCCGTTGAAGCTGGTTTATCCTTTCAAACTGATAAAAAAACCATGTATGGAACTAATTCTTGTTTATTTTTGACACCATAATTAAAATTAATTAATTCAGAGTGACAGATTCTGTTTTCTCACCAGAGCCTTGTATAGAAACAAAAAATTTGCGAGGGTACACGAAAAGTTTTCTTTTTGCTGCATCAGTCCTTATTCTGGGTTTACTTTTTGAAATCATTTCAGGTGGTAAGGGTATCAGTTTACCTAAAATGCCTTTGAATATATATGCCGGTTTTTCATTTGTTGTTCTCCTCGTATTCCTGCATTTGTTTTATCATCGGCACGCTTTTGTCAGATGGCTATCGGGCGTACCGGCAGCCGTAAGTTCCATTAGTCTGTTTGCCCTGCTTTTGCTGTTGCTTGGTTTTATTCCCCAGAAAGAAACTCATGGCGGGATTCTTTCCACCACCGGTCTGGATCATCTTAAAACCAGTTGGCCGTTTTTCTTTTCTCAGGTATATATTCTCTCCTCGCTGGGGCTAGTCATTTTGAGAAGGCTGAACCATTTGACATTGCGGAATGTAGGTTTTTTTCTCAACCATGCAGGATTATGGCTGGTCATAGCATCCGGAGGATTGGGTTCCTCTGATCTGATGCGACTGCAGATCGAGCTCTATGAAGGGAAACCCTTTACCAATCTTGCCCATGACCAGGTAAACCGTTACCGGCTTCCTTTTTCCCTGAAGCTGAACGATTTTATTCTGGAAGAATATCCTCCCCGAATTGCCTTTGCCGATGCCAGAACATTTCAGATTATTCCTGAAAAAAATATATCCTTCATTCCAGCCGAACCAGGAAAGCGATTTCCGTTCAAAGAATTTGTTATACAGGTGGATACAGTTCTTATGCACGCTCTTTCTGAAAGTATTGGAATGAAAGCAGTTCCAGCGAAGGACGGGGTTCCTGCCTGCCATATCACGGTTTTTCGCGCTTCTTCTGTTGCAGCAACAGGATGGATTGCCTGCGGAAACAGGTCAATGCATCCTGTAATATTGCCCCTGAATGATACAATAATGATAGCACTGCTAGACCCTGAGCCACGAAAATACCAGTCACTGCTTGAGATTATTAATAGAAACGATACCATACCGGCTGTCCTGGAAGTGAATAAACCTATAAAAATCAGGGGATGGCAGTTATATCAGATGGGCTATGACCAGATGGAAGGACGGAATTCACAATTATCCATTATCGAAGCAGTAAACGATCCGTGGTTACCTGTGGTCTATACTGGAATTTTCATGTTGCTGGCCGGAGCCGTTTATCTTTTCTGGCTGGGTCAAGGAAATAAAAACAAACAAAAACAATAACCGGTTATGAATTGGATAGATTTTCCCGTTATTGTTCTGATAACTGCCCTGACCTGGATTTCAGGCCTTATCATAGTTCTGGCTTTCAGCAGGAAAACCCTTTTCAGAAGGTCAGGAATTTTGCTGCTTATTGCAGGAACACTTGTTTTGGGAGGTTTCATTGCTGCATTATGGATTCATCTGGGACGACCTCCCCTGAAAACCATGGGTGAAACAAGGCTCTGGTACTCTTTTTTTCTGGCATTTGTTGCGCTGGCCGGATTTTTGCGTTGGAACTACATGGTACTTCCGGCAACAGGCATTCCCATGGCATTATTGTTCCTGCTAATCAATTATGCACATCCGGAAAATTACGAAAAAACCCTGATGCCTGCCCTGCAGAGTATATGGTTTGCACCGCATGTTATCGTCTACATGTTGTCATATGCCCTGCTGGGAGTTTCTTCCGTGACGGCCTGGATTGGTTTGTACCGATATTATCAGTCCCGCTTTGACAGACAAACCCTTTACTATGCCGACAACCTCGTATATCTTGGATTTTCCCTGCTGACCCTGGGACTTCTTTTCGGTGCTCTCTGGGCCAAGGAGGCTTGGGGGCATTACTGGACATGGGATCCGAAAGAAACATGGGCTTTGCTCACATGGCTTATTTACCTGATCTATATTCACTTCCGATATCATCAGCCCGAAAAAAACGGAATATCTCTCCGAATTCTTGCATTTTCCTATGTCATTCTGTTGATCTGCTACATGGGGTTGAAGTATCTGCCCTCAGCAGCCACCAGCGTGCATGTTTACTCAAACTGATTCTGGGAAGGTAGCTCTCCATTAAGCTCGTTCAGATTTTCCAGTCAGGCAACGATAAGTAAACATTCACCTGAAAGTATAAACCTTTAGCGGGCACAACCTAAAAACAGAATCTTAAATTCCAGGAATAAACAGGCGAAGAAGCAAATACACCAGAGCAGAAATTACGAGGGTAGAAGGAATTGTCAGCACCCAGGCCCAAACAATCTTTTTGGCCAATTTCCACCGCACAGAGCCGAAGCTGCGGGTGATACCCACTCCAACAATAGCTCCGGTAATTGTATGGGTTGTGCTCACAGGAATCCCTAAAAGGGCAGTAAAGATAAGGGTACTGGCACCTGCTGTTTCAGCCACAAAGCCATGCACAGGTTTCAAATCGGTTAGACCCACACCGATAGTACGGATTACTTTCCACCCGCCGGTTAATGTACCCAGCGCAATTGCACTGTAGGCAGCAAAGATCACCCAGGAAGGAACATAGAACTGGGGACCAATCATACCGGTACTGAATAGCAGAACGGAAATAATCCCCATGGTTTTTTGAGCATCGTTGCTGCCATGGCCAAGACTGAAGACAGCCGATGAAAACAACTGCAATACACGGAAGGTGTTTTCGACTCTCAGCGGAGCTGTTTTCCTCACAATCAGCAACGTAAGGATCATAATGAAATAGGCAATAACAAAACCCAGCAGGGGTGAAAGAACGATAAAAATGGAAACTTTGATAATTCCCGACATAATCAGTACCGAAGATCCATTTTTAACCAGAGCCGGACCGATGAGTCCTCCAATGAGTGCATGAGAGACACTGATCGGAAGACCGAGGTGGGTACAGGCGTAAACCCAGACAATGGAACCGATCAGAGAAGCGAGAATAAGGTATTCATTGACAGCATGCGGTTCAACAATGCCTTTTCCGACAGTAGTGGCCACATGTACCCCAAAGAAAAAAGCAGCAGCAAAATTCCACATGGCGGCCCACAGAACAGCCGTCAGCGGGCTGAGAACTTTGGTAGAGACGACCGTTGCAATAGAATTGGCAGCATCATTCATTCCGTTGAAAAAATCAAAAAGCAATGCCAGGGCTACGGCAATTACAACAATCGTCATCATGGATATTGATCTAAAGAGTTTTAACGAGAATGGATTTCAGCAGGTCTGATACATCTTCAGCTGCATCAGTAGCTTTTTCGAGGGCGGAAATGATTTCCTTCTGTTTGATCAGTTCCACCGCATCTTTTTCTTCGCGGAAAAGCCGGGAAATAAAGGCATCGAACACTTCATCGGCCATATTTTCCATCTCGTTGATTTTTACGCAGGCCTGCATAATTTCTTTCTGATCACGAAGGTTGTTCAGCTCCTTCATAGCGTTCTGAATCTCAAAGGCACCTTGCAAAATCAAATCAGCAAAAGCGATAAAGGAATCCACTGGCAGCCTGGGCTGGTATCGCTGGATTTTCTGGGAAGCTGAATGTATTTGATCCAATACATTATCAATGCTGTTGGCCAGTTTATGAATATCATCCCTGTCGAAAGGAGTAATAAAGGTTTTGTTTAGTTCTTCATAAATCTGATGCGTAATCTGATCTCCTTTCTTTTCGCAAGCGCGGATTTGGTTGACAAACTCCTCGCGGCCATCTTCACCAGCCGTTACCAGTTTTCTGAACCATTGGGCCGTTTCAACCAGATTATCGGCAGCACTGACAAAAAACGGAAAAAACTTCCTGTCTTTCGGAACAAAAAGGGCAAAAAAATCAGATACTTTCATACAAATTGAAATTGTTGGCAAAAGTACACACTCATTTTAGATTAACGTTAATTTATTGTTAAGTTTAGCATGAAGTAGGTCAAAGTTAAAGAATGATGGAAGAAATTCAAATATACAGTGCTGAATTTGAAGCAAAAGAAAGTGGAGAAAGCACAAGCTTATCGAAGGCCAATACCCGGGTTTGACCCGAATGAATCCTGGTTAACCGCTATATTTTACGACAGCAGAAAGAAATTTGAAAAGTATTTCAATACTTTTTTCCAGAGCTATTACTTGCGGTTGAAAGCAGATTAACTTATCTGTCTTTAAGTAAATAAGCAGGTTCAAGAACTACACCGAAATCCGTAAATCCATCGCATTCACCCTTGACGGTAAAAACGATAAACTATTAATAAGAAGAAATAGCGAAAGGACAATTTTACTGATCAACAATCTGATACGATAAAATATGAAGTGAAGATTGTCAACTCGTTTTATTTTTTTATTTTTGCAATCCGATTAGGGATTAGGGATACAGAAATAAATTATTAAGGGGGACGCGTAGCTTAATTGGATAGAGCATCTGACTACGGATCAGAAGGTTGGGGGTTCGAGTCCCTCCGGGTTCACAAAAAACAGCAACAGGACTTTTTCCGGTTGCTGTTTTTTTATTGCGAACATAACGCAAACTATTGACTTCGATATACCGTAATGGTGCTGAAATTTCTTTCCGAAAGCCATTGCAGGGCTGCATCAAGATTCCTGGCAAAACCCAGAAGAAAGCCACCTCCACCGGCTCCGCAAAGCTTAAGGTAGAATAATTTACGGTTGAAACCTGATTCCCAAACCTCTCCGAAACCTTGGGGTATCATGGGCCGGAAATGAAGAAGCTGCCAGGAAGACAGGATTTTTAAATGCCGGATAAAATTTGTAACGTTTCCGTCAATGATGGATTGTATGCAGAGATTATTCAGTGGAATATACTCTCTGGCAACCATTTTGCCGAACGCATCGTCCTGCTTGCATTGCTTCAGAAATTCCTCCACCAGGTTTTGCGTCTTCCTTGCCTGTCCGGTATCGAGCAGAAAAATACCGGCTTTACCATAATCCCGGTTCCGTGGAACCGACGTAATGCGGATCTGGTTTCCTGGAAAGAGAAGCAAGGGAAGTTTCAGGTAGGAACTCAGCGGATCAAAACCGGAGCTTGTTCCGTGAAAAAAGCTCTCCAGCACAGAAAAAATTTGCCGCAGGTTTTGCACTGCATCATCTGAAAGGTTTCGGGAAACCAGCATTCGTTGGGTTGCATATCGGGCATAAATAGCGGCAGTAAGGGCTCCCGAACTTCCAAGTCCGTAACCCTGGGGAATCGTAGACTCAAAAAATAATCCGTTGGCAAGATCTTGTTCAAACGCTTTTAAATCAAGAACCGAGCTGATGGTATCATTGATTTTCAGGTTATTGAAATATTCCTTCAACTGCTTGTTAGAACCGACAGCAAAATCATAATCAGTATATTTTTCCTGGCCCAGAAAGCTCAGTTCGCCTTTAAAATGACCAAAAGGTACTGAGAGAGCCATTGATCCGCAGATAACACTGTATTCACCAAATAGCAACAACTTTGCATAAAATATTTCCTGTTGAAGTTTCATACTTCGTCGATTAGTTGTTCGGGGCCTGAACCGATGCCGTCATCAATCCACTGCCTGTTTTCACAATGGGGTTCAAGTTCTGAAGCAATGAACCCTGTTATTTCCTTCCGGTATCTGAGAGGATACAGCAAATGGACATTGGGGCCGGCATCAATGGTAAATGTTACTGGCAGGTTAGTATGCGCTCTGAAGCTTTTGATCTTTTTCAAAATAGCAATGGTTTCAGGCTGAAGGAGAAAAAAAGCCGGCTCAGAACTCATCATCAGCGCATGCAAAGTAAGAGCCTCATTTTCAACAATATCAGTAAATTTCTGTTCTTTACCTTCCTTGAGAACCTGCAGAAGTCTTTCTAAACGTTCGCCTGCCTGCCTGATTCTACCCTCACTGTAGGAATGATTTTGCATCATTGCATGCCCTGCTGAACTGGAAATTTCTTTTGTACCTGAACTGACAACCAGAATAGCATCGCCATATTCACGGAAAACCGGATGGATGAAATCGTTTAACGGAACAGCATATTTGTCGGAGCTGTTTTCCACCAGGGGAGTTTTACCCCACAAACTATATCCCCCGTACACTGAGCGGGCGGCGCTTCCTGAACCCAGCCTGGCCATAAAAGAAGCGGTCCGGAAGAAATCACTGTCAGCTGGCAGTTGTCCTGAGCGGGAAAGGATGGTGGCAATACAAAGTGCCAGAGCACTCATTGAGGATGCTGATGAAGCAATGCCAGCTGAATGCGGAAAGGAATTGAAAGTGTGTACGGTCAAACGAAAGTGGCAGAGGAAAGGGAAGACTGTTTCCAGTGTACGAATAAAATCAGTTGTTTTGATTGCAAAATTCTCCGGAGCCGGCTGATGATTAAAAAACAGATTGACCTCAGACCGGAGGCGGGCGGAATGAAAATCATACGAAACGGTACATTGTGTAAATGACTTGCTGAGTGTCATACTGATCGAAGGCGATGCCGGAATCTGACCTGCCTTCTTTCCCCAGTACTTTATCAATGCAATGTTGGAAGGGCTGCGCCAGGAAATCTTGCCCAAAAAAGCCTGTTGTTGGTTCATTCCTTTATTCGTCATGTAAGATAAGTTCATCAAATGAAAATACAGGACCTGCGTTTTTCTTTCGCATATAGGAATGGAGCGAGAAAAAATCTTCCTTCCAGGTCACCATGATAAAATCACCGTCCCATGCTCCCAGGGATTTTATCTGCCCGTTAAAATCAGGAAAACGTTCCTCTTTTACCGGAGTTTTCCCGAGTACTTTACCAACAATTCTCTCATGAAGGTGCATACACTCTTCAAATTCTTCAATATGCGTGACTGTCACAAACCGGTCTGCTAGGCCGGCAATCTGATCCAGCAAAGGTTGCGGAGCAGACAAAACCGCTTCGAGGTGTATTTGCAGGCTGCTTCGTGTATTGGTCTTGGAACCTGTGTAAACAAAATAAATCTGTTCAGCAAAGGATGGCTTGAACGAAACCAACCGTGCAAGAGGTTTATTACCACTGAGCCTGTAAATCAGCGGTCCTGATGCTCTGGCACAAAGGATATCATAGCCTGATCCATTGAAAACAGGGGCATTCAGCCGAACAGGATCTACCCCTGCCCAGTATGCTATATTGGAGACAAGGGTTGAACTGCTTCCCATCCCCCAATCAGATTCAAAATCGGCTTCAGAAACAACATGCAATGATGTATCTTCAGCAAGAAAATCAGGATTCATCTGACGAGCCAGAGCCAATAACTTCAGAAGTCTTTCTGCCACTTCCCAGTCGGATGCTTCAACAATACGCAACGGATTGATTTTTAGGATGCTGGTGAACTGAAGTTTTCCATTAAAAAAAGAATCCCAACGGAGGATATTTTTATCATCAGCCGGAACAACTGTAAGTTTTTGTCCCTTTTTCAGCGGAACAGCCAGTGCCGGGACTCCTTTCATAACAAAATATTCACCGGTAATAAGAAATTTTCCGTGGGAACGAAATTCTGGCATTTTCAGTGTGAATTACGAATTGTTTCAATAAAATCCCGAACAGCAGCAAACGAAATGGTGTGTTTCTGAAAATGAATTTCGGCTCTTTTCCTTTCTTCCGGAGTAGCGTTCAGTTTAAGCAAAATATTGCTCAGGTGCATCTGCATGTGTCCCTTTTGAATGCCGGTGGTAACAAGAGCCCGAATGGCAGAAAAATGACTGGCCAGGCCGGTGGCAGCTGCTATCTGCATAAGTTCTACAGCGGAGGGATTTCCAAGAAGTCTGACAGCAAATGCAGCCAAAGGATGGAGTGAGGTCAGACCGCCGGTGGTTCCCAGAGAAAGAGGAAGACGCAGTTTCACAAAGATAGAACCTTTGTCTATGAACGCCTCGGAAAGACTTTCATATCGCCCGTTTCTCGAAGCCCAGGCATGTACACCTGCCTCAACTGCCCTGAAATCATTTCCTGTAGCCAGTACAACCGCATCAATACCGTTCATGATCCCTTTATTGTGCGTCACTGCCCTGTAAATGTCCTTTCTGGCGATATCCACAGCAAGAACAAAACGACTGGCAAACTTTTCCGGTGAAAACCCTGATGCTACGGGAATTAGTTGAGATACAGGAGCTGAAATCTCAGCCTCAACAAGACATTCAGGGGTATAGTTGGACAGAATTGCCATAATTATTTCAGCCTCTGGCGATTGAGGAAACTTATGTCTGAAAAAGTCATTCAACCGTTCTGCCATACGTTCAAGGACCGAATTGATGAAATTGGCTCCCATAGCATCTGCAGTACCAAACCTGACCAACAGTTGATGGTAATCCTGCTGTATTTCAGGCATCGAACGAATCTGGATCTGCCGGATTCCCCCGCCTCTTTTTTCCATTTTCTCTGTTAAATCAGCAGTTTGTTGTTTCAGGAACACCTCTAGCGACTGACTCTCCCTGAGAAGGTTTCCGGTATTCCCTCTCCACAGAAAATGAATTTGCCCGGTCTTTGTTTCCGATACAACCCGGGTAAGAAAGCCTCCGTTTCGGGACCAGAAGGCGGCAGCCGAAGCTGCTGCTGCAACCACAGAACTTTCTTCTGTAACCATGGGAACAACATACTCCTTTCCGTTAATGAGAAAGTTTGGTGCTACGGCAAATGGTATGTGAAAATTACTGATGGCATTTTCAACGGTCTCGTCAAAAATCTTCTGGAAAGCAGGATGTGGGTGCCTGAAACTTTGCAAAAAGCTTTCGGTGCCTGGAAAATCTTGCATGAGGGAAGCTATATAGTGAACCTTCTCATCACGCGTCAATTTTGAAAAACCTTGTATCATGAATACATTTCGATTAAATTACCGGGTACGAATCCGGAGGTAAGCATAGGCAAGGGCTAGTCCCTTTACCTGTCCTTCGACAAATTTCTGTAAGTCATCATAATTTCCCCTGGCATATTTCAGCAATGCTGAAGCCTGTCCATAGACAGCAGGTAAACGTGATTTTTTCAACAAATAGTAACCATCCAGAAAATTTCTAATCCCTCCCGAAATAATGATATTTTTGACTTGTATCCCGGAACCGGATTCCGCTTCCTGGTTGATCCAACTGAGCATTTCCTCCGCCGTATGACCAACAAAGGCAAGAGGTGCAAAAAGGTCTCTTTCCGATTCGGCTGCCCGCTGCAATTCGAGGGAGGCGAAATTGGTACCGCCAAAAGCAGCAAATTCTATTCCGGCAAGTGGCAGGCAAAGGAGTTCCCTGAGGCTTTCAGGTCCCATCCCCTGCCCTACTTCCTTCACAATGATCGGGAGGTTCGTTTTATCAATAAGGCGTTTGATTGTTTCAACCGGGGGAACTGTGAGCCGGTCGCCTTCCGGTTGAAGCCATTCCTGCATTGGGTTCACATGCACTATGATTCCGTCTGCTTGCAGGCGCTTCACCAGTTCCGTGATAAGAGTGACCTGCTGGTCGGCAATGAGTTGCTCAACCTGGGCTATTCCCAGATTTGCCCATAAGGGGAGATCAGGACCAATGACAGGACGCATGTTAAAATCGTCGAAATACCGATCGTCTTTCAGAATGATGCGGCAGGAACCAAGCCCCATCCCCATGCCAAATTCGCGGCATACCCTGGCCAGGTTGGTATTGATTCCGCGCGCCAGCTGAGTACCTCCTGTCATACTGGAAACCCATATTGGCACCCGAAGATTCCTTCCAAGAAATTCAAAAGGTTTCAGACCTCCTGACGGATGAGCGGCGAGCAAAGGTTCATAATAAAACCTGGCATCAATGGAAGCCGGTTCTGTGCGGGAACTGAAAGCCAGTTCAATATGGTCTTTTTTTCTGTCTTCCATAGATTGTTTCTTGATCAGGTTCCTATATGCCGTGAAATTACGAGTCGGAGGATTTCGGAGGTACCTTCACCGATTTCAAGAATGCGCTGATCACGATAAAACCTTTCAACCGGACTAGATTTAACCAGGCCATAAGCTCCGTGAATCTGGACGGATTCGTTTACCACATACCGGGCAACTTCGGAACAATAAAGTTTAGCCATGGCGGAGTTTTTTGCGAAAGGCTGGCCATTATCCTTAAGCCAGACAGCGTGATACAGAAGGTTTGCAGCAGCTTCTATCTGAGTAGCCATATCAGCCAATTTGAAGGCAACTGCCTGAAAGCGGGAAATGGGTTTACCAAATTGTACCCTTTTTCGGGCATATTCAAGCGCCATTTCATAAGCTCCGCGGGCCAACCCGAGTGCCAGAGCCCCTATCGTCAGCCGGCCGGAATCGAGTGTTTGCAACATAACATGCGAACCTTTTCCCCGCTCACCAAGCAGATTTTCAAAGGGGACACGACAATCAGATATGGAAATGCGGGAAGTATCGGCAGCGCGCCACATCATTTTATTGTTTATTTTCTCGGTCTTATACCCGGGAGTATTCTTGTCAACCAGAATCACCGAAAGCTCTTTCTCTCCCTCTCCGCTAATACCTGTAACTACCTGAAGAGAAGCTCCTGCTGACATTGGGGAAGAAGCATTGGAAATAAAGATTTTCGATCCGTTGAGTACCCAGGAGCCATCTTTCAGGACAGCAGTAGTTTCTGTTCCCCTTGAATCGGAACCCGCATTTTCTTCGGTTAAACCGAAAGCCCACAAATGTTCCCCCGAACACAACATGGGAAGGTATTTCTTTTTCTGTTCGGGAGTTCCGAACTGATAAATGGGGCCAATACCAAGGGAGTTATGTGCAGCAATGGTAGCTGCCTGCGACGAATCAACCCTTGCCAGCTCTTCGACAACAAGGACCAGGGAGCGATAATCCATTCCACGACCTCCGTATTCGCGGGGTAAAAAGATTCCAAACCAACCCCGCTTACCCATTTCTTTGGTCAGTTCCTCCGAAAATTCTCCTTTCTCATCGAGCATTGCTGCTTGTGGCCGAATTTCCTTTTCTGCAAACTCCCTTACCTC
Source organism: Bacteroidota bacterium (assembly GCA_029571215.1). Lineage (GTDB taxonomy): Bacteria > Bacteroidota > Bacteroidia > Bacteroidales > JAAYUG01 > JAAYUG01. The sequence goes on along the minus strand of JAKPTE010000039.1, from coordinate 44,428 downwards.
AGCACGCAATTGCTCGTGCATTTCATTAAAATAAGGATAATACATAGGCTATTTAAATTTAAGATTTATTTCATCCTAATTGAATCAGTGGATCATTTTTCTTTACCTGCATGCCTTCCCGCACAAATATTTTCTTGATCTTTCCTGGCAAAGAGGCATGAATCTGGTTTTCCATTTTCATAGCTTCCAGCACCATCAAAAGTTCTCCACGCGTAACTTCCTGATTTTCTATTGCATTGATGCGAACAATCTTCCCATGAAGTGGAGCAGTAATCAGCTCGCTACCATTCAAACCTTCCTCATTCTCCCCTCCCTCTTTTTCAAGAACGTTAAATGACAGATAAACAGCACGCAAAGGCGTACCATTTATCTGAAGCCAGATATCCCGGTTAGCAGGGTTGCTCATCAGGATGGAGTAATGAGATCCGTCAATTATCACATGTATGATCTGCCCGTTAATGCTCCATGCAGCCACAAATGATTCTCCATCTAAACCGAATTCCGCACCTTCCGTTCCAAAAAAAACAGTTGCTGTAACATCCCTGCCATTAATCCGTAACCGAAACACGGAGAACACTGCTGGCAGCATATTACCGGCTGTCGTCATTTCAGGTTTATCGGCAGAAAGAAAAAACCAACCGAGGATCATACCGGCCGCTGCGACCTTAAGCGGAGGCTGAGGGAGTTCCGGAAGAGATGAAAGTATTTCCGGTGTATGGATGTCACAAAAACCGGTATGATAGGATCCGTCAATAAATGCAGGATGACCGATTAAACCGGACAAATACCGTATATTGTGTTTGATACCAAGAATAGCATAATCATCAAGGCTGGCCTTCAGCCTGTTAATGGCTGCCGGGCGGGAAGATTCATGCACAATCACCTTGGCGATCATGGCATCGTATGAAGGTGAAAGTTCAACGGGGCCATCGGTAGCAGAATCAATTCTTACTCCATGAAGGGATGGTTCTTTGTACAAGGTAATCAATCCGGGTGATGGGATGAATCCTTCGGAGGGGTCTTCTGCATAGATGCGTGCTTCAATGGCATGGCCCCTGCAGGGAATCTCTTCCTGAACAAAAGGCAGACGGCCGTTTTCTGCAATAAAAAGCTGCGCGTCAACCAGGTCAATTCCCGTGATGGCCTCAGTAACCGGATGTTCCACCTGAATACGCGTGTTCATTTCCAGAAAGAAAAACTGACCATCTCCGGAATAAAGAAATTCAATAGTTCCGGCACTGCGGTACCTGGCAGCGGCAGCCAACCTGACAGCTGCATCGCATATTTTTTTTCTGGATTCCGGATCAAGCGAAGGCGAAGGAGATTCTTCCACCAGCTTCTGGTGCCGTCTTTGCATGCTGCATTCGCGTTCCCAAAGGTGAACAACATTTCCATTACCATCACCCAGAATCTGCACTTCGATGTGTTTCGGGGCCGGAAGGTACTGTTCGAGGTACACAGTAGGTTCTCTGAAATATGCCAGTGCTTCACGGGAGGATGCTTCAAGGGCATCTTTCAATGCCGAAGGATCAGCAACAATCCGCATGCCTTTTCCTCCGCCGCCGGCCGCAGCCTTTATCATCAGAGGAAACGACAGATGACCGGCGCGTAAAAGCAACTGATCAGGTGTACCCTTAACTGACTGCAGCACAGGTATTCCAAGTTTTTCAGCCATTTCCCTGGCCGTCAGTTTATTTCCCATCGACCGGATTGTTTCCGAAGAAGGTCCTATAAAGAGGATGTTATTCTGTTCACATAATTCAGCAAAAGCGGCATTTTCAGACAGAAATCCGTAACCAGGGTGGATGGCATCACAGCGGAGTTCCCGCGCGATCCGCACCATCTCATCAGCATTGAGATAGGTTTCGAACAGGTGGTTCCCTTTCAGGATGACCTTTTCATCAGCTGAGCGCAGGTGAAACGCATTGCGTTCTTCTTCTGCAGCTATAGCAACAGAAATAATTCCTCTTTTTCGCAATGTGCGGGAAATACGAACTGCAATTTCACCCCTGTTTGCTATCAGCACTCTTCTCAGTATTCGCGTAGCATTCATTTTTTCCGTTTTTTTACATTCTGCTTCCCGCCTCTCTGTTTTTTTCGTTCAACAAAAGAGGCAATTGCTTCACGCGCTTCCTGAGCGAGCAACAGATCAGCAAAAAGGCTGGTTGAGTATTCTTTTACAGCGCCAAGCCATGAAATACGGGATGTGGTAAAAATCATATTCTTGCAGGCAGCCATGGCTTTCTGCTTATTGGAAAGAAGGGACTGAAGGATAGAATCCAGATGTTTTTTTTCATTTTCGGGGCTTATAACAAAGGATACAATTCCGTATTCCAATGCTTCCCGGGCATCAAATTCACGGGCTGTCAGCATGAGTTCACGGGCTCTTCCTGAAGAGACTTTTCTTAGCACAAATGCTGAAATTACAGCGGGGACCATGCCGATTTTCACTTCACTAAAACAAAGCCGGCAATTTTCGGTAAGAAAAGAAATGTCAGCGGCAGCCAGGATTCCAATACCTCCTCCATACACATTGCCATGAGCAGATACAATAACCGGGAAAGGGCATTTTTCAATTGATTCCAGAAGATCAAACAACAAACGGGCATACTGCAGGCCCTCTTCGCGGCTTGTTGACTCGGATAGGTCGGTAAGGTCTGCACCGGCACAAAACACATCTCCTTCATGATCAATTACCAGCAAACGCGCAGTACTGTTATCTGCTGCTTCCATTACTGCTTCTGTCATTTCGGAGATCATCAGTCGGTTCAGGGCATTTTTGGCTTCGGGCCGGTTGAGGGTAAGGGTGTACACACCCTTTTCGCTGGTTAAACGGATAGTTTTAAAAGGAAATATCATAGCATTTTTTTTACATCCGGTAAATACCCTGTGAAGGTTGATCCCACTCATGATACAAGGTCATACTTATGCCAGAGGCTATATATTGCCTTGTCATTGCAGGGTCAATAATTCCGTCATCCCATACCCTTGATGTGGAAAACCAGGCTGAATTTTCCATTTTGTAACGGAGGAGGATTTCCTGCTCCATTTTTTCTTTTTCTTCATTAGAGAAGGTCAGGCCTTTGGAACGCATCTGATCTTCCTTAACCATGGTAAGAACCATAGCGGCCTGTTCTCCTCCCATCACACCAATTTCAGCATTGGGCCACATAAAGAGCAGTTCGGGGTCGTACGCTCTTCCCGCCATAGCATAGTTTCCGGCGCCATAAGATCGACCAGTTATTACTGTAAATTTAGGAACATTGGCTGTGGCCACCGCGTGCACCATTTTTGCCCCGTCCTTTGCTATACCAGCCTGCTCGTATTCTTTTCCCACAATAAAACCGGCAATATTCTGAAGAAATACAAGAGGAATAAAACGTTTCTTGCAGAGTTCAATAAAATGGGTAGCTTTCAGGGCCGAGTCGGAAAAAAGAATTCCGTTGTTGGCAATAATCCCGACTGGATATCCCATTATATGTGCAAAACCTGTCACCAGGCTGGTTCCATACCTGGCTTTGAATTCGTGGAAACGGCTCCCGTCGGTAATCCGGGCTATCACCTCGTACGGATCCAGTCCTTTTCGCAAATCGGATGGGATCACACCGTAAAGTTCTGCCGGATCGTAGGCAGGATCTTCCGGGGTTTGACGATCAGCAAAACGGTGCAACGTTTTGTTCCGTCTGGCAAGAATGTCCCTGCATAATTCCAGTGCCTGCCGGTCGTTTTCAGCAAGGTAATCTGCAACACCAGAAAGCGAAGTATGTACATCAGCCCCTCCCAGTTCTTCGGCTGTGACCACTTCTCCTGTGGCTGCCTTTACAAGTGGCGGGCCACCCAGAAAAACCGTGGCCTGATGACGCACCATAATTGTCTCATCACACATAGCCGGCACATAAGCGCCTCCGGCAGTACTCGATCCCATCACTACTGCTATCTGCGGTATTCCCATGGCCGACATACGTGCCTGGTTATAAAAAATCCTGCCAAAATGATCCCTGTCAGGAAAAACCCTGGCCTGCTCGGGAAGAAATACACCGCCTGAGTCTACCAGATAAACACATGGCAGATGGTTTTTCATGGCAATTTCCTGGGCCCGCAAATGCTTCCGTATAGTTTCCGGAATATAAGTACCACCTTTTACGGTAGCATCGTTGGCTACAATAACCGTCTCTCTGCCATGCACTATACCAATCCCCGTAATGATTCCCGCTGAGGGAAAATCGTTGTTGTATTGATCCCATGAGGCAAAGGGAGACAATTCCATAAAAAAACTTCCCCTATCGGTCAACAATTGTATGCGTTCCCTTGCCAGAAGTTTTCCTCTCTTGATGTGGCGCTGAACAGCTTCCTCGCCGGTTCTGTCTGTCACCTTCATCAGCCTTTGCTTGAATTGATTCAGATGCTGCAGAAAGGCCTGCTTATTTTTCAAGAAATCTTCTGAACCGGTATCCAGCTTTGATTGAATTTTTTCCACACGGTATAAAGGTTAGTTACGTGCTTATAACAATAAGAATTTAAATTTGTTTATCTTTTAAATGAAAAAAATAAACAAATGCTACTGGGATTTCCTATTGAAATATAGAAAAAAAAATCGACCTGTCAATTAATTGCCCTAACTTTTGCGGTTGAACTATGGGGGAAATTCCCTGTTAATTGGCCTTAACGTGATGCATCGAATTAGATATTCGGCATATTTTGTTGCGGCTCTGATCTATTTCTCATGCCATAGCGGATCTGCGCAGACAGATACTACGCCCAATCCATTTCAGATAGGTGCACAGGTATACTACGGTTTCATTATTCCCCATTCAGAATCCATCAGGAGCATATCCTATTCCAGGCCCAGAGGCATTACAGTCTATGCAGGCTGGCTTCTTCTGGGACAGAAAGCATGGGATTACTGTTATTGTTATCCCTTAAGCGGAATCAGTATTTCGCTCACTGATTTTGACAATCCTGAAATCCTGGGGCGGGCCTACTCACTGATGTACTTTATTGAACCCGGATTCGGTCTTCAGCGAAAAATATATTTTAATTTCAGAGCAGCTCTGGGTATAACCTATCTTGATACACCCTATAACCCGCTGACCAATCCGTCGAATCTTTTCTACAGTTCAAGGATTAGCTTTCCTCTTCAGATAAGTTTTTCTGCCCTTTGGAAGATGAGTAGCAAAATGTCACTAAGAGCTTCCGGTCAATATAACCACATATCAAACGGAGGCATTAAAGAACCCAATAAAGGGATAAATTATCCCACCGTTAGTTTGGGAGCCGAATATACCGTCAGATATCGCACACTTCCGGAAAGAGAAAAGACAAGAAAAGATCTTTACCCATCCTACCTGGAATTATATTGTATGGTTGCTGCAACGGGTAAGACCTTAACACATAACGAGAAACAACGTTACCCGGTTGCTGCTGCAATGGTGGAAATGCGAAAAAGATTTGTACGCATCAATTCCTGGAGTGCAGGAGCAGAATGGGTTTCTGATTATTCAATCAGGGAGGCAAACCGGAGAAATGGGGTACAGCAGGATTTCCGCCGTGCCGGAATACTTGCAGGTCATCACCTGCTGATAGGTCGCTTTACCTTTTATCAGAAGCTTGGTGTTTATATTTACAGTCCAACCAGACCCAAAGATCCTGTTTATCAACGTTATGGCCTTGTTTTTCGAATGACGGATCACTGGCTCGGCGGCATAGATCTGAAAGCACACCGACATGTTGCTGATTTTCTGGATGTCAGGATTGGTTATTTCCTCACAAAATCTCACAGAAACTGAACATTTTATCAAAAAATAGATCATGTACCTCGGAATTACCATAAGAAATGACAAAAGCGAACCTGCAAAAAACGTGCTTAAAGATTTTTCCTTAATTTGCAGGCAATGAATTACCTTTGTCATCTTTCAAATGCAGTTAGAGAACGGAAATAACATTCTTATGGGTATTCCCGAAAATCTGATCATGGTGATCTTTGGAGCATCGGGTGATCTTACCATCCGCAAACTGCTACCAGCCTTGTTTGAGCTGTACTGCAGGGATATGGTGCCGGAAGGATTCGGTATACTTGGGACAGGCCGTACCCCGCTTGATGATGCCAGCTTCAGGAAAAAAGCCATGGAAGGTCCGTTGCTCGAAAGAAACAATGTTCCGGAATGCAAAGGAAAGCTGGAATCATTTCTTCAGCATCTCCATTATCTGTCTCTGGATCCGTTCAATGAGACGGAATATGTATTGCTCAGGGAACGTTTGCTGGACCTTGATTTTCGATATAATGTTTCCGGGAACTACATTTTTTATCTTGCCACTCCTCCTGAGCTATATCATGTCATTCCGGAAAATCTGGCTTCCCAGAGACTTAACCAGGCACCAGGAAATCCGGCTGAACGAAAGATTGTTATCGAGAAACCTTTTGGCATGGACCTGGACTCGGCCAGAGAATTGAACAGGTACATCAGGCAATTTTTCGACGAAAAACAGATTTACCGGATTGATCACTACCTCGGAAAAGAGACCGTTCAAAATCTTCTTGTCACAAGGTTTTCCAATGGAATCTTTGAACCGCTCTGGAACCGCAATTATATCGATAAAGTTGAAATTACAGCCGCGGAAAATCTCGGTGTGGAGAATCGGGGCAGTTACTATGACAAGGCCGGAGCTTTGCGTGATATGGTGCAGAATCACCTTCTGCAACTTACCGGAATTATTGCCATGGAACCCCCTTCATCGATGGATGCAGAAGCAATCCGGTCTGAAATAGCCAAAGTTTTTGGTTCCATAAAGCGTTACAGGGAAGAAGAAATTGAAAAGAATGTCATTCGCGGACAGTACGTCAGTTCTTTTATCCGTGGGAATCCTGTCAAAGGTTACAGGGAAGAGCCACTTGTAGACCCTGACTCCCGAACCGAGACTTTCGTTGCTCTTAAAATGTACATCGACAACTGGCGGTGGGCAGGGGTTCCCTTTTACATACGAACGGGAAAGAGAATGCCCACGCGGGTTACCGAGGCAGTAATATATTTCCGGGCAGCCCCCATGGCTCTGTTTACCGGCGAAGAGCAAAATCTTATCATGCGGCATAATCAGCTGATACTCCGGATTCAGCCTGACGAAGGGATATTGGTAAAGTTCGGAATGAAAGTACCCGGAGCTGGATTCAGGGTAAAGGAAGTCAATATGGATTTTCATTATAAAGACCTGTCCGATATACGCCTCCCCGATGCATATGAGCGCCTTCTGTATGATTGTATGATGGGCGATGCCACACTTTACACCCGCGGAGATACCCTGGAAGCTGCATGGAAATTTATTGACCCCGTTCTTGCATACTGGAAGAATAATCCAGATGCAAAGCTGTATGGTTATCCGGCAGGGACATGGGGTCCCGAGGAAGTCAACAGCCTTTTTGATTCCCCCGATGAATCCTGGAGGTACCCATGCAGGAATCTTTCTGACAGCGATAATTTCTGTGAATTATAATCCGGAATGATGATGAAAATTTCAACCCCCTTAGGTGAATTCAGAATCTGTAAAAATCAAAATGAACTGGCATTTGAATATGCCCGTTTTTTTCAGGAGTTGAGCGCCTCCGTTATTGCCAGAAAAAACGTAATGAATATTGCTCTGGCAGGAGGAAATACCCCGAAAACAACGTATGGTGTGCTGAGTGATTTTTACCGGAATAAAATTGAGTGGAATAAAATTCAGTTTTACTGGAGCGATGAACGGTGCGTAACGCCCGATCATCCGGAATCGAATTATCTCATGGCAAAAGTTTATCTTCTCGACCGGCTGCCTATTCCTGAAGGAAATATACACCGGGTTTTCGGAGAGCAGGATCCGGAGGCAGAAGCCATCCGGTACGGGAACCTGATTCAACGCCTTGTACCGCAGGTTTCCGGAGTTCCCGTTTTTGATCTTATCATGCTGGGAATGGGCGAAGATGGGCATGTGGCATCTATTTTTCCTGATCAGATGGCATTGTTTGAAGATGCTTCTCTGTGTGCCGTAGCCACGCACCCGCTTACGGGTCAGAAGAGAATTACCATGACAGGAAGGTTGTTGCACAATGCACGCAATGTAACCATCATGGCAACAGGAAAAGCGAAAGAAGCAGTTCTTAACGATCTGTTCAATACTCCTGACAGGGCAGCCCTTTATCCCGTGTCGCGGCTCGCCGGAGGAAAAGGAAAAGTCACGTGGTTTGTTGATCAGGAGATTTGCCCGCCTTCTCTTTTAAACACTGGCACCTAATTCCGTAAACGGAAAGCTTTGATATTTCGTATCTTTGTGCCGGTTTTTTTGTAGGACATCATGAAGAAAAAAGTCGTAGTCGGGCTTTCAGGCGGGGTTGATTCAAGTGTTGCGGCACTGCTTCTGAAACAGGAAGGGTACGATGTGACCGGACTGTTCATGATCAACTGGAAAGATACAACCGGTACTCTGGCAGGCGATTGTCCATGGAAAGATGATCTTTTATTTGCCGAAATGGTAGCCCGCAGGCTGGAAATTCCTTTTCTGACGGTTGATTTCAGTGAAAAATACAGGAAACGGGTTGTGGATTATATGTTTTCCGAATATTCCGCCGGCCGCACTCCTAATCCGGATGTATTGTGCAACCGGGAAATCAAGTTTGACCTGTTTCTTCAAAAAGCCCTTGAGGAAGGAGCTGACTTTATTGCCACCGGTCATTATTGTCGGAGGGAAAACCTGCCTGAAAATCCGGCAATAGTGAGACTGCTTGCAGGCATTGACAGGAACAAGGATCAGAGTTATTTTTTATGCCAGCTTCATCAGGAGCAACTTGCGCGGTCGTTATTTCCTCTGGGAAACATCACCAAGCCAATGGTCAGGGAAATTGCGCGGAAACATGGGTTACCGACATCTGAACGAAAAGATTCCCAGGGCATTTGTTTTATCGGTAAAGTTGATCTGCCTGCATTTCTGCAACAAAAGCTTGCTCCCAGGGAAGGCAACATTATCGAAATCCCAGCCGATGCCCCTATATATGATTCCAAAGAAAATCAGGATGACCCCGAACTTCTGGCTACTCCCTGGCGTTATACTCCCGATATGGGTAGAATTGCCGGAAAGCACAGAGGAGCATGGTTTTACACCATAGGGCAAAACAAAGGTCTAAATATCGGTGGCCGTCCCAAACCGTCCTTTGTCATTGCCACAGATCCTGTGAACAACATAATTTACACGGGAGTCGGAGACGATCATCCCGGATTGTACCGGAAAGGTCTCCGGATCGCACCCCGTGATATTCACTGGGTACGACCTGACCTTATGCCTGAACAAAACTCTACCCGCACTTATCTGGTGCGCATCCGCTATCGTCAGCCATTGCAGGAAGCTGACCTGATCTTCAAACCATCAGGTGCGTATATCCTTTTCAAGGAAAAGCAACGGGGTATAACACCCGGTCAGTTTGCTGCCTGGTACGACGGAGAGGAAGTCATCGGATCAGGAGCAATCTTTGAATGACCAGCATCTGACAATTATAAACCAACTAAAAAACAGGAGGACATCACTGCCCCCCTGTTCACATCATTAATAATTAGGTTGGCTTAGCTGTTGGCTAATGCCTGGATATTATAAATACAAACAGGGGGCGTTTAACCCTAAACCAGGATAAGAATTTAGTTCGAGGTTCGATATTTCAACTGATTAGTTCGCGTTCCGCGTCCCGGGTTTAGCTTTGGGTGTGGGAAATGGGTTTAAGGTTTCATTTGGTTAACCTCATAATTTAAAATCCTTTGCGGCCAATCTTTGTCTACCTGTTATCATCAGAGGGATTAGAAAATTATAAAAATCCATGGATTAAACAGATAACCAACGAAATAAAAACGATTATGCATCAGAAGTGAAGCGAATTAATAAACAGAGCGATAGCGTTGAGCGGCGACATCCGGGTTAAACATACCCTAAACCAACACCTTCTGCCGTGCGAGTGATGAACAAAACAAAACCAAATTAAGGCTCCCTGTTCCAGAACAAACGTTTCATCACGATTTATTCCACCCGGTGCCAGTCAAGAACCCAGGCAGCAATTTTCTTCTCATGATGGAACACATAACCATGATTTTTGTAATGCGTTTCACTGACCATTTCCAGGTTTTCAACCCCTGAAAAACCTGAATCCAAAGCCTGGTAAAGTAAAAAGATAAACTCATTCATATACATGATTCTGCCATCCAACCTTATTCCGCAGATCAGTGCGGTCTGCCATCGGGTATCGTCCTTACCTGCTTCGGGAACAATTTTGAATTTATGACTGATCATCATTGCACTGCCCGAAATCACTGAAAATTTTATTTCAGCAACCAGTTCACTGCTTTCCTTCCGGATCCAGGATTCACCTTCAACGGTAAAAATTTCCCCGTCAGCTCCTGTGTAGTACCCGAGAGACTTCCAGATTCCCTCACAGGAAAGAAATGTGTGGCGGTTTTCAGGCAATTTTACCATGTGGGGTTTAAAATTTCCATTCCAGAAATTTTCCGCCATGACCTGAACAAATCAAATCCCGGTTCTGTTTCAATAGAAAGATATATGGATTGTTCGGGCACGGTTTATAAATTTTATTCAAATGTACAAAGCTTTTGTATTGACAAACAGATTAATAAACAAATTAATCCAACAGAAGAAAAAAGATATGAACAACAGGTAATTGATTTTATGATTACATTTGCAACTCTCGTCAGTTAACCATTTAATAGTCATTATTATGATACATTACAAAGAACTTGGATTAGTCAATTCACGTGAATTGTTCAGGAAAGCCATGGCCAGCGGATATGCCATTCCGGCTTTTAATTTCAACAACATGGAACAGCTTCAGGCCATTATAACTGCCTGCGTTGAAACCAAATCACCTGTTATTCTTCAGGTTTCAAAGGGAGCGCGGCAGTATGCCAACCAGACCCTGCTGCGGTATATGGCCCAGGGGGCTGTTGAATTTGCCAAAGAACTTGGATTTGCTGTTCCGATTGTACTGCACCTCGATCATGGAGATTCGTTTGAATTGTGCAAATCGTGCATTGAAACCGGTTTTTCGTCAGTAATGATTGACGGAAGTCATCTTCCCTACGATGAAAACGTTAAACTTACCCGTCAGGTTGTTGAATTTGCACACCAGCATGATGTTACTGTTGAAGGAGAATTAGGTGTACTGGCCGGTATCGAAGACGAAGTCTCGTCCGAGCATACTCATTACACCAAGCCTGAGGAAGTGGAAGATTTTGTGAGCAAGACCGGAGTAGATTCGCTTGCCATTTCCATCGGCACCTCCCATGGTGCTTACAAATTCAAGCTAAAGCCCGGTGAATCGGTACCACCGCTCAGGTTCGACATCCTGGAAGAAGTTGAAAAGAGAATCCCAGGCTTCCCGATTGTTTTGCACGGAGCATCTTCTGTTCCACAGGATATTGTTGACATGATCAATAAGTACGGGGGAAAACTCGAAAATACCGCAGGAGTTCCTGAAGATCAGCTTCGCAGGGCTGCAGCATCAGCAGTTTGCAAGATCAACATTGATTCCGATGGCCGGCTTGCTATGACAGCAGCCATCCGCAAGGTATTTGCCGAAAAACCGGATGAATTTGACCCGCGCAAGTACCTGGGCCCGGCACGTGAAGCACTGAAAGAGCTTTACAAGCATAAAATTGTGCATGTTCTTGGAAGTGCCAACAAGGCATAATTTTTCCATAGGCGACAAAAAATCCGGTGCAACCCACCGGATTTTTTATTACTAATCTCTTGGTTTAGTAATTATTCGTGTTTTCTTTCAATCCGTTTTTTTTCTCCCTGTGGTCCCCCACCAGAACACGGATAAAAAAATAGGCAGTAAAACCAAATACTAACAGCCACACGGTGAGCATCATTATCAATGCAGAGGTATTCATATACTTTGATTGTATTTCACTTTGTTTCTTCTCCAGGCAAAGAACACGAGAACGGCAATTCCGATAAAGACTGACAACAACAGAATTCTTGCCATATCAATAAAGAACACCCGGTTGATGATTCTGCCTTCAACCAAAGGAGTACCGGCAGTAACCTGGTCACCTTTTTTTACCAGCAGGTGCTGTTTTCCTCCAACCCGGTAATCCAGCGATTTTACTCCCGATTCGAGGCGAAGATACGTACCTCCGTCTTTTTTCAGAATATCGGTGATGGTTCCGTCAAATTCGGCATAGTAGTATTTGCTGAAATAGTCCTTGTTAGGCCCGATGCCCTGATGGCGAAGCTGTGCAATAATACTTTCGTTGTGCAATGGCCATCCTTTCAGGCTCAGCAACGACCAGTTGTCATTAGCGGGCCGGATGAGGGACGCAACAAAAACAACAATCAGAAGAACCGGGGTAACATATTTCAGGACGTACTTAAAGAAAACGGGAACCCGGATATCGGATCCACGGGTAATTTCTTCCCATCCCTTATCAAGGCCGAAAAACCAGGCAAAGAGGATGGACTCGAACATAGCGAATACAAAAAGGGAGACAGTACCTGACCAGTAATCATACTCATCGAAGACACCCTGTTTAAAAAATAGAACAGTTGGCATTCCAAGGATGAAAATCAAAATGCCGAATCCCAGGGCAGCAGATTTGCGTTTCCATCCGAACTCATCGCGCAGGAAGCTTACTACGGGCGTTCCCATGGCAAGGGAAGAGGTAATGCCTGCGAAAAAAAGCAGTCCGAAAAAGGCGACACCTGCAAGGGCAGCCATTACAGGACCCCAGTTTTCGAAAAGGAAGGGCATGGTTCGGAAACCCAGACCCAATCCACCCAGACCGGTAAGCTCCACGACTTTGTCAACCCCAAAATATCCGATAGCGATAGGGATAATGATGGATCCGCCCAGGATGACTTCCACAAATTCATTCATAAAACCAGCCGAAAAGGCATTGGTAGCGATATCTTCGTTCTTTTTAAGGTAGGAGGCATAGCACTGGATGGAACCCATCCCCACGGAGAGAGTAAAAAAGATCTGACCTGCTGCCGCCAGCCATACCTTCGGGTTGGTAAGCGAATCAAAATGGGGTGTCCATAGGAAGTTCAGTCCGGTTATTCCGTCGTTAACAGCACCCTGCTGGCCGGCCTTCATGGAAATTCCTTTCACAGCAAGGAAGATTCCGAAAACAATCAACAAGGGTACACCAATTTTTGAGGCCTTTTCAACGCCACCACTCAGCCCTCTGCTGAGGATCCATGTATTCAGGGCAAGACAAAGAATGAAGAAGAGCAATGCTTCAAAAGGTATTCCGGTGGTTGAAATATTCAGGTCGAGGTAATCGTTGAAAAATTCGGCTACCCTGTTTTGTGTCATTCCATGAAAGGTGCCGGCAAGAGAATGGTAAACATATGACATTGTCCAGCTTTCCATATAACAGTAATAGGAAGCAATAGCCACATTGCTGAATATTCCGAAAACCCCGATATACATCCAGATGGCACGGTTGTCCATTCTGCGTAATATGAAAGGTGTTGAATGATGACCAAATTGACCTCCGTACCGGCCTGCTGACCATTCAATCAGTAAAAGGGGAAAACCCAGAATCACCAGGCATACCAGATACGGAATAATGAAGGCTCCTCCTCCGTTCTGGACCGCCTGAACAGGAAACCGAAGGAAATTTCCGAAACCAACGGCATTGCCTGCCATGGCCAGCACCAGACCAACACGGGAACCCCATGATTCTACTTTCTTCGGTAAAAAATCATGCTGTACGTGTTTCTCCATGGTAATCATCAAAAATTATCGGACTATTTCTATTTTATTACTTTAATTACTTTATAAAACCTGTTATCGAGATATATCCGGATAAAATATATACCCGGAGGCAGGGCAGCCCCGTTGAAATGGAACACAGCCATTCCCTCATCAGCTGTGGCATTGCCCAGAGAAACCATCTGGCGTCCGGTCACATCAACCACCTGAATGGTAGCGAACGCACGTTTTTCGGGCCGGAGAACGACACTGAACTTATCAGTAAACGGATTCGGATAGACGTCTATTTCAGGAATGGTGACTTCAGAAGTATCATCAGAAGAAGTACTGCATGTACCGGGGAGATTGTTATCCATCCATCTTACCCTGTCGGCTATAAATTCTTTCATATAGACTATTTCGCCCGAATAGGTATTTCCAACATAATAATTGGGCCAAATCCATTGACCAAAAACCGGATATTTCTCAAAATTTCTCAGCCGGGCTTCCGAAGTCAGTTCGCTGAAATGGTCAATTACCGCAAATATACTGTCGGTGTGCAGAAAATGCCGGCGCAAGTATTCCCAGCGGCATTTCGCAGCGGAAGTAAATCTGGCATCGAGCAGAAACTGCGACCACCAGAAGGGAACCGGAAAATAATCCCCTGGGTCAATCGAATGAATGACCCAGCCAAATGTTTCCCATCCATGATAGTAATTCGCGTTTCCAAGCGTAAGATCATTGTCCCATGTAGGCCCCATTACCAGTTTCCCTCCCTTGCTGTCCTTTTCTTTATACATATAGGCACTGATGCGGTAGGCATCCACATTCTTGGTCAGCTCACTGAACAAAAAATAGTCGACAAAGGAACTCAAGTCAATAAACCGGTAATAACCAGAAACGGCATTATTCCAATCGGGCGATTTAAGAGCATTTTCAAATGAAGTCACATAGTTTCGGATGTAATCTTTCTGTACCTGTCTGATTTTATAATATTTCGGGTAATGCCACAGAAAGTTCACCGATTTGCCGGTCGGAGCAAGATAGGGAGAAGTCCATGCATATTCATAGGCTTCCCCCTTGTCAATTTTCACAATATACCCTCCGGTAAGGTCATCGCCCTGAATATCAGCAGAATCAAGTTTGGCGATATTGACACGGTTCTTATCACGGCGAATTTTTTCAATCAGCACATACAGGCCAATGTATTCGTTGTTCAGAATCACCTCGCAGAAAGCAGTACGAGGAGCGTACCGCCCGAACTGCCGGGCCAGATCATAACACAAAGCATTGCGCATCAGGGTTCTGTCGTTGTAAGGACCGTACAGGACCCAGTCGTTTCCCGGAGGCATACCCAGCAAGGGTGCATCAATATTATTTTCCGATGCATCAATTAATTCAATGTTGAAATTCTTCTTTGGCCAGTTGAAATAATAAGACGATTGCCCGTGGTATTCGATGTGAATCAGTCCATCGTAGGTAAATTGCGCATCAGAAAGGGAATTTCTCCCTGAAACATTGTCGACGATCCGCATGGAAGCAATGATATCCTGATCCTTGTAAATGCTTTGACCGTTTGTATTGATAATGACGATGGGCAAATTGCTCGAAAAATTGTTGTCAGGAGGAGGGGTAAACCATGCGGGAGTTGAACGGAAAAACGTTCCTCCGGTAGTTATTCCGAAAGAAAGAAACGGGATGAGGCTTAGATCGGATGATAATAGGCCCGAATTGTGCACCTCAATGGCAAGAGTATTTTCTCCCTGAACCAGGATACTGGTTAGCCTGTCAGCCGAAATAGTAAAAGGTTCCGGGGTACCGCCCTGATACATTCGGGCTTCATGATCAGGGGAAGCCGGAGTATCCCATTGGATGCTTCCCTGCAGATTTGAAGAGCGGGCTATTTCAACTCCGTTCAGCCAGGCAACAAAACCATCGTCATAATCGACGTGAAGTATGGCTCCGAGAATTGCGTTCTTGTCGGGAACCTGAAAGGTTTTCCGTACCGACACTGAAATACTGGTATCCACCAGAGTACTATCATCTGCGTCTCCGTATCCAAATCCTCCCCTGCCCTTTGCCCAGCCAGAATCATCAAATCCGGGCTGAAACCATCCGGCAGGCGGCATGGAAGTATTCACCCTGTAGGCAAACGTATCGTCTGAAAACACTGCTGTTTCCCAATGATCAACTGTCTGGCCTGCCATGTTCCCAGCCAGAAAAAGGAGGGAAAAAAATAACAGATTTGGTTTACCGATCATCTCTCTTATCATTCAGCAGCAAAGGCTCAGAAAATACTCTTTCCATTTTTTTAACATGCTTACCTATACAAATCCTGTTACAAATAAAACAAAAAAGAAGGAATAAAAAACGCTGTTATAAAATAAGGGAACGATTAACCTGAAGTACGTTTCTGACCTGGATATTGCTTATCTATGTGCATGTGTTCATTCCACTTCCGATGCATGATCGCGGATAAACCTGCTGTTCCGGGATGCAAGAACCAAAAGGCGAAAACGGCTGGACCATTTTTCCATATCACATATCAGGACAGGATTTTGAAAGGTTCTGTCGAAAAGATTGATACCTGTTTTGTTGGTGAAGTTTTCATACCGATCAAGGCAAACAAAGACAGGTGACAGCAGCAAATGTATGTATTGTACAAAGTGTTGTTTTCTTTCGGCGGCAAAGGGCAGCTCCTGACACAGCGCATGCCACTCTTTTTCCTTTTCAAGAAAAAACCTTCGGGCTTCATCAGCATTCCGAAACAAACAGGCACTGGTTGCCCTTCCGTCCACCTGGTCGGAAGTAAGATCAAACAAATCGTCCATCAGCTGGGCCAGAAATCCCAGTGAAAAAGCAACGCGTTGCTCCTCCAGGGTTAGAGGGTCGTCGAGTATGCTGCGAATGAGAACTGCAGCCAATCCGCCTTTTTCTTCTGTAACGGATATAATGTCAGCATCTGATGCAGGCCAGAGAAGATTCCTGCTTTTCTCCTGTGCCCTCATCAACTGCATAATAAGTTGCCGGAAGGTTTCCTGCGGGGGATTCAGGGTTTTGTACAAACAGATCAGAACATTTCTGAAGCACCAAAGCAGGGAGTCGTCAGGGTCTGTTTCGGTTCCGTCCGGGTCCATTACCAATGACTCGATCAAATCAGGATACAGATGACGGGCATCGTACAGGTCGTCAAAAAGTGGAGCTGCGATGCTTAGCAGAGCCAGCCGTTTCTTTTCGGTCCCGGTAAGTTTTTTTTTCCGGAGAACAGCCCAGGCACTTCCATAAAGAAACAGAGCATACAGATATTGCTTTCTGCGGTTGCCCTTCAGGTAGTTGCATGTATCATTTTCACATGCACCTGCAGGAATAGAATTTCGGAACGACAGGTATTTCCTGCTTTGGAGAACAGTGGACAATGCCTTTAATGAATACCTGAAGTACAACAACATAGAAAATGCTTTACAATGGTTTTTCCGGAGGGGGCAAAAAACCGTCGTCAATGAGTGAAATTACCCCGAGCAGTCCACCCCAATGGTAGAACCAGTCGCTGCTTGAAACATCTCCTCCTTCGCCGGTTACGGAATTATAGTTTTCATAAACCTGTCGTTTTTCCCTCCACCCTTTTAGCAAAAGTTCGGCCGATTTTTTACTCAGATCGTGCTGTGCGGCCAAAAGATCATAGTTTCTCAGACCGAGGTACACCAGAAAATTCATAGGCGCCCAGATCCGGCCCCTCCAGTAATTATTGTCATGAAATGCAGGGTCATTCCTTGAAATAGAAGGAAGAACACAGGTTCCCCAGAATTCATTGCTGTTATAAAAATGTTCACTGATCATTCTTTCTGCCCTTTTCTGATCGGGGATATACGCAATGAGGGGATAAAAATGGGTAGGGGAAAGCCTGCGGGAAAATGTCCCGCTGTCAAGGCGCATGTTCAGGTAAAGGCCTGATTGTTCATCCCATAGTTTTTCCATATTCTGGCGGAATAACGCGGCCCGTTTCTTCAGTTCCTGCACATCCTTTTTACGACCCAATAACTGAGCAAGATCGGCCAGTGCCTCACAGTCGGCAATGTACAATGAAGTAAGGCCTGCATCAGCCAGCAGCATGATATGCCGGACGGTATCGAAAGGCATGTTATCGTACATGGGAGAATTATCAAGACCGGATTCAAGAGCAGCTCCCAGCAATTTGTTGACTCCAACCGGTTTCTCTGAAGGACCGGGTGCATAGGGATTGGATCCCCAGCACAGGAGCCCGTCATACTGCCTGTTTTCAGGCCACCAGCGGTTCCACTTCAGCAATTTATCATACAAAAGGGCAGGAAACCATTTTTCTCTGTACTTCCTGTAGATTTCCCTTACCATCATCGAGCCAACGGGTGGTTGCGAACGGTCGCGGCTTGAGTAATTTCGGGCAGCGCCAAAATTGGGAACAAATCCTTCCGGAGTCATCTCTGCCGTAATTTCAGTTGCCATGGCATAGGCAAGCTCTTTGTTCTCGGCTGCCAGCATATAGGATGCAAAATAGCTGTCCCAGCAAAAGAGAACATACCCTCCCCACCATTTGTTCCAGATGCGGCTCACAGGAGCAACCACCCTTTGATGGGTTGGCTCATAAATGACATTCCAGGCAAGCACCGTCTGCATAGCATCATATATTTCTTTGTGATCCTCATACCGGTTTTTTGCATCCGCAAGAGAATCAGCCCTCTGTTGCACCAGCCGGAGGGCAAGACCAGGAGGAAGGGAATCTCCGGCAACGATCAGGAGTCCTTTTCCCAGAGAGAACTCCTTCCTGCACATACTGTCTGACTCACTCTTCACGAGCCTGCCATCAAAGGAATGGAGGTAAACCGGAAGAGTATCACCCGGCAGACAAGCAGTAAATCCGGTCTGGGAAAACGTTACCTTCCCTTTCCGGTTCCACCACATCCCTGCATTGATAATGACATTTGCGGAACTTGTTTCAAGGGGTTCTACGTATATGATATTACCCTTCGGATACCAGGCGCTTTGAACCCTGATGTGCATCCCTTTCCAGAGGAAACTCAGATCCGTATAAGATCCATCGTACGCATGGGGGCCGGGAATGATACCTGCAATGCCGGCATCATCATAATTCCGGCTTATATATGCTTCGCGGAGATAATGTTTACCATTAGGAGTAGCAAATTGCAAATTAATACCGAATCCCTGCGGCAACAACACATGCGTCAGGCAACTGTAGGTGTCCCATGTATTCCAGCCGGCAGCCAGTTTTTCCTGAAGTTCCCTGTACTGCACATCCGGATGCAGGTTATTGCTCTGTTGATTGCAGGAAACAAGGACAAAACCCAGGAAAATGAACAGGATTTTTTTCATTTCTTCAGATAATTTAAAGGTTATTAGCCCCAAAATATAAAATTTAAAGTGTTCCGTGTTTCTTGCTCTGAATAGGGTCTGGGTAGTCAGAATGCAGGCAGAGGATTCGGTTATACATGTACTTGAAATTTCATGTTTGTTCAATCACGCCAACATTACTCTTGAGAATCTGGTACCGTTTTTTTGCCCGCCGGGAAAAGAACAGAAAGCATTATACTGAGCAGGAGAACAGAAAGAATAAACAGGAGGGAATACTCGGTACGGAACCCGATATGTTCAAGCCAGGTGTGAAATAGCAGTTTAACACCCACAAAACAAAGAAGAACTGCAATCCCGACCTTCAGGTAATGAAACATGCTGACAATGCGGGACAGGAGGAAGAACAGGGAACGAAGTCCGATGATAGCAAAAATATTGGAGAAAAAGACGATAAACGGATCACGGGTAACGGCAAAAATAGCAGGAATAGAATCAAAGGCAAAGATCAGGTCGGTGAATTCGATCAGGATCAGAACAACAAATAATGGGGTGATGAACAATTTGTTTTCTTTACGGACAAAAAAGTTCCCCTGAACATAGCGCTTGATAACTCTGAAATGACTGGAGAACCAACGTACCAGCCAGTGATTCTGTGGTTCCGTCTTTTGTTCCTTGTTGCGTTCAAGAAACACCTTTATACCGGAATAAACCAGGAATGCACCGAAGAGATAGAGGATCCATTCAAAATGCTGGATCAGGGCAGAACCAACAAAAATAAAAATGGAACGCAGCACAATGGCACCCAGTATTCCCCAGAAAAGAACCTTTTTATAGTATTCCTCCTTTACGGAAAAAGAGGTTAAGATCATCAGGATCACGAAAATATTGTCTACCGAAAGGGAATATTCAATGAGATACCCTGTGATGTATTCCAGTGCCAGGTTTTTTCTGTACATCGAAAGTGCTGCCGAAAAGTCATTTTCCGGCAATTTCAGAAAAGGAGCATACTGACGAACTACCTGCCGGAGATGCTCCATCGACTGTATCCCGTGCAGTTTTTCGGCATGGAACAAAAGAAAAAAATAAAACGCCAGGGCAAATGAAACCCAAACTGCCGTCCATAGCAACGATTCCCTAAAAGAGATGACATGGCTCTTTCGTCCGATCACCGTCAGGTCCAGGATAAGCAGTGCAAATACAGTTAGTGTGAATAGAACAAAATACCAGATTGCGCTGTCACTTTCCATGATTCAACAGGTTGGGCAAATATGCGATTTTTTTTTTACTGTTTCATGGTGATTGATATGCAATATTTTCACAAATTTGAGTGATAAATACTTTCGCGTTACATGCAGGAGTGGTTTCATATTACTTTCCCACTGTCCGACCCGGTGCAAATTTTTCTGCTCACCCTGTTGATTGTTTTGGTTGCTCCCCTCTTTTTCAAAAAGCTAAAGATTCCGGGAATTATCGGATTGATTCTGGCCGGGATTCTTGTCGGGCCGCATGGCCTGAACTTATTAGCCAATGATGTAAATTACAGCGTATTCGGATCAGTTGGCTTAATATACCTGATGTTCCTGATGGGACTTGAGTTGGATTTCAATGGATTCAAAGAAAAACTCATTCAAACCGCCACTTTTGGTGCTCTTACCTTTCTCATCCCCTTTACGTTAGGTTTCATTATTTTTCGTTACGTTCTGTCATACAATATACTAAGTTCGGTGCTTATAGCTTCCAGTTTTTCTACACATACCTTAATTTCTTATCCAATTGTGCGACGTCTCCGAATACAAAAAAACGTAGCGGTAACCATTACGATTGGAGCAACCATTATCACTGATACTGCTGTACTCATGGTTCTAACTTTCCTGACTGATCTGGCAGGAAAGATGAAAAGCACAGGTGTTATTGGTATCAGTCTTGCTTTAATTCTGCTGATTTTTTTTAGTCTCATAGGAATTCCTGCGATTAGCCGGTGGTTTTTCAAGGCGAATAAAGGTGACGCCCAGAATCAATTTTTGTATGTGCTTACAATCGTTTTTTTGTCTGCCTTTATATCCCAACTTCTTGCCATTGAGCCTATCATAGGAGCCTTCCTGAGCGGGTTAGCTTTAAACAGGGTTATACCGGCAACATCGCAATTGATGAACCGGCTAGCATTTTTTGGAAATGCATTGTTCATTCCTTTCTTCCTGATCAGCATAGGTATGATTATTGATCCTTCTATTATCTTTGGTTCATTAGCATCCCTGCAGATAGGACTCATATTGCTCTCGATTGGCCTATTTTCAAAGTTCCTTGCCGCATGGACAACCCAAATTGTCTTCAAAATGTCACGAATTCAACGAGACGTCATGTTCGGACTAAGTTCTTCTCACGCTGCTGCTATTCTTGCCGTTCTTCTGGTAGGATATCGTCTTGAATTAATCAACAACGAAGTACTGAACGGAACCCTAATTTTTATTCTCGGTAGTTGCCTGGTAAGCTCCTATGTTACTGAGCTGAGCGGGAAAAAACTTGCCATAACCGAACCAATTCAAAAAGAACCATACAGAAAGATACCGGAACGAATTCTGGTGCCGGTTGCCAATCCTGAAACCATCTCTTCTTTGACCAACCTGGCTTTCTCAATAAAAGATCCCGGAAGTACTGATCCGGTGTATTTTCTAGCCATCGGAACAGAGGAAAGCATGTTTTCTGAGCAGATACAAAAGAATTTTAGGATGGTATTTCATACAGCGGAAAAACTGGGGTTTGAGCATGACATGGTCCACCCTGTTTCACGGGTAGATCTCAATATTTCCCAGGCCATCCTGCGGAGTGCAGATGAACTGATGGCATCGAAAATTATCATGGGATGGAGTGAAAACACCGGCACCGACTTTCTGTTCGGTCAGTTGCGAGACAGTATTGTTTCAGCCACGGAACGGATGGTCCTGATTACCCGTAAAATCAGATACCTGCATCTGAAAGGGAAAATTTTTGTTTTTTATCCACCGTTTGCTGAATTTGAGAGTGGTTTTGATGATTCGCTCCTCACAGTTTATCATCTGGCCCTGAACACTCACCGCCCTGTCCTTTTTGCAGGGGCTCCCAATGCAATTCACAAAACGGAAAGTTTTCTCAGCGAAATCAATCCTTCCGTGGTGCATCGCAGTGTTTCTTTTCCGGGTTATCCCGGGTATGAACAGATCATACCCATGCTGGAAACGAATGATTTGCTCATTCTGCTTACTGCCTCCCCTGGGTGTATCTCCTCCCATCCTGTCATTGATAATCTCTACAAGAAATTTTTTCGGGAACTACCAGCGAATGACATTGTTCTTTTATATCAGGCACGGAAAGAGATTGACCCTCTTGTACTGGTCAGTCAGCTCGAAACTATTGGAATAGGAAGCAGTATGGTTCCCCCGATTCGCAGCGTCAATAAAATCCTGAAGAAAATCATTAATTTTATCGCTGAAAAAAAAAGAAGAAGGACTTAAAACATTACCAACATGCAAAAGTTCACTTCCTTTGCCGAAGCTATTAAAGCCAACAACATGCTGGCCGTAAAAGAAATGCTGGATGAGAACCCCACCCTGATTCATTCCGTAACCCCGGAAGGTATCTCCATGGTGATGCTGGCTGCTTATCACCGCTATTCCAAACTCCTGGAAGTGCTGGTAGTTAGGAAACGACATCTTGATATATTCGAAGCAGCTGCAACAGGGGTCTTGCGAGAAGTCGAACGGAATGTCATCAAAAACAAAATCAACCTGATTGAATATTCACCTGATGGGTACACGGCTTTGCATTTTGCCGCATGGTTCGGGCACTATGAAGTGGCCAAATATCTTGTTATGAAGGGATCAAATATAAATGCCGTATCGAAAAACGACAGCAAAGTTACCCCGCTGCATTCGGCTGTTGCGGCCGGATACGGTGATATTGCCTCCCTTCTGGCTGAAAGGGGAGCCGACGTGAATGCAAAACAGGGGGATGGCAACACTCCTCTTCATATTGCTGTAACCAACGGGCACGCGCGCATTGTTCAGATGCTGCTGGAAAAGGGAGCCGATCCTTCCGTCAAAAACAACCTGGGCAAAACTCCGGCCGACCTTGCCCGCGAAAAGAAAATGGAAGAAGTCAGCAAGCTACTTGAAAAAAATTGATAAAGAACTGCTTCAGAATTTCATGAACCCTTACCTCCGGCACACCGCCATTGCCATTATGGCTTTAGTTTTATTATCCTGCGCAGGATACAGAGATAATAAAATACGTAGCGAATATTGCCAACTGAAAAACGAAAAGGAGGCGTCCACGAAATTCTCGGACGACCTTAAAAAAGGCACCATAAAGTATTTCTATATCGGATATGGCCCATCAGCCGATATGGTCAAAGACTGGAAACTGAAATACAATATAAAAGTTATTGATATCCGGGGTGACCTGTGTGCCGGATATCTCTGGTATAACAAATACGTGGAAAATTACATAGTTACTATTACCCGCAAATGCTGTGTGAGGAAAAATTATGCAAACCCTGACTCGACAAATCAGAAATAACATTCAGGGTTGGCTGATAGCAACCGTAGCAAAAGGCTGAAATACAATCTTCATTGTATCCCCCCTCATTCTTTCCAGTGTGCATTGGTCAGATCCCAGAATATAACGCGACCTATTCAGGAACATCCTGTTAAGTTTACCATTCAGGTACAGACAACGGACAGAATCCGAAAGATTGACAGCTACAAGTACTTCTTCCTGATTCTTCCAGCGTTTAAAAACAAATACCTGATCTTGATCACAGGGATAGGAACTATAGGATCCTGAAGATAGGGCAGGAAATTTTTTCCTGAGTGAAATCAAAGTTCTGTAAAAATTCCAGAGGGAAGAAGAATCATTTCTTTCCTCCTCCAGCGATATTTTGTCATTCTTACGCAGAAAGGTACTGTCCCACCAGGGACCTGTATTTTTGTACCAGATCGCCATTCCGGGGTGCTCATAATCATTGTACCACTCGAATGCTTCTCTGCATGGAATTATGTCCCCATCGCTGGCAACATGAAGTTTTCTCCCTCTCATGCCTAACTCCTGACCATAATAAATCATGGGAGTCCCGGGAAAAAACATATTCAGTGTTGCAGCAACCTTCAGTTTTCCGGTTTCCGACCCCACAACTGTTGGGATACGGTCGAGATCATGATTTTCAAGAAAAACTATTTGTTGTTTCCCCTGAGGGGTATTGGCCAATGCCGAATCTACATTCACCATAATCTGCTTCCTGTCAAAAGAGACAATGGCAAACCGCAGACGAAATGCGAACACCATATCAACATCCGCATTCTCAAAATATTCCTTACCTAAAGACAGCCAGTTTGCCTGTTCAGCAATAATTTTAAGTTCCGGATTCATCTTCCTGAGCTCAAGGAAGAGTGGTCTCCAGAAACCGGTAAACAGATTGGTGTCCAGACCAAGATGATCGAGATTGTCCATCATGTGATCGATGCGGAAACCATCCACTCCGTCATTGAAAAACCCATCTCCGTCTGGATCAACCAGCGAACGAAACACATCATAGATATACCTCCTCACCCTGGGATGATGAAGATTTACCATAAAAATGCGATGCTGCTGCCCGTCATATGATAACAACGGAAAGGCTGTTGACGAAAAAAAACTACTGTCGTACCATGTAGGTTTTGCATTCCGTGACAGTTTATACCAGATATGTTCATCGGTTATGTATTGAGGCTCCATATCAAGATAAAACTTCATGCCCCGTTTATGGATTTCTTTGATCAGGTTTTCAAAATCTTCTTTTGTTCCATACTCCGGATCAATTTTTCGCAAATCGACTGGAAAATAGTTATGATAATAGGACGAAAAACAAAGAGGGGTTGTAAGAATGGAAGTTACTCCCAGGTCCTGCAGATAATCAAGTTTTTGCTGAATCCCTTTGAGATCTCCCTGCCTGTCTCCATCAGAGTCATAGAAACTTCGGGTAAAAATATAGTAAATAACCTCCGGAGACTTTTCTTTTGGTTCTTCCGGTATGTTGACATTGCTGCAGGAAAACAGGCTAAAGAGAGCTGGAAGAAGATAAAATAGTATCTGTTTCATTGTGCCTCAGAATTAAAAAGATTCAGTGCCCTGATCAACTTGTCTTCCTGGGAAACCCAAAGATGGTTCCTGCGGATAATAAGGCGCATCTGTTCTTTTTGCTCCCCCATTCGGGTGAAAAGGTTGCGTCTGCCCGGCCTGAAAAGCTTCATTTCGCCTTTGTACGACAAATAGTACACCGGCCTTTTCTCCATGCGTCCTGTATTTCTGATAAGTTCCACCCTGTTCAGTTTATAAAGGCTCACAGGCCCTTCAACCAGCACCTGAAGGAAAAAATCAGCCGAATCGGAGGATAATTCTCTGCGCATACGAACTTTCCTGAAACATGCAAACAGGGATCCATCCTTTTTGTACAGGTTGAATCCTGCAATCTGATCCTTCTCAACAACAGCAGTCTGATGGTCCGATGAACGGAACCAAAGAAGAGCATCCATTATCCCGTGATACCGTATACTTTCATTCCTGAGTACCTTTCCGCTCGAAAGGAAAATATCTCCCGGCATCCAATAGGAAAAATACTGCATGGTGTCCATACCGTATGGAAACCAGAAAGCTCGGGCAACCAGTTTCTCCTTCACTGCACCGGCCAGGGAGGCACTGTCGTTGCAGGCACAGGTTCTTTCCTGAGCCGAAGTGTAAAACGCATCAGTGTGGTACATTAAAAAACATGTTGCCACCATCAGGCACCACTTCTTTTCTGTATGTCGTTTATTTCCTGGCATGCTGACTCCCATTATCCAGAACAACAATTTCCCTGAACTCCTCCACTTTCCGTCCCAACGAGGTAAAGCCGCAGATCTCCAGCCGATACGTACCGGGTACATCCGATGCATGGACTACATACTGTACAGAATCCCCGGAATGCAACCTTAAGTCAGGGTTCCAGTACAGGCCCAGCCTGAAATCAGGAAGAGGGTAATCAGGAACATACATCTCTCCTGTTGTACTCTCAGAAAAATACACTTTGTTTTCCATTCTGTAGGCATGTCGTGCCAGATAGGACGGAGAAATTTCTCCATCGTTCGTGACCAGGCTCAATAGTCCGTTAAACGTTAGGTCACCAAACAACAGCCTGCGGTTTATTATTTCAATATAGCGGATTTGCTTTGATCCCTTGCCTGCAATGGAAGCAAGGTCATCGTAAAAAACCCCGTTCAGAAGGATTCTGCGGTCGGGTGGCCAGAACGATTGTCTTCCAGGTTCCAGTATTCGGATGAAATAGCTGCCGTCCTTTTTCCGATAACGAACCGACAGAAGAAGATTATCAGCCACCTCCCTGAAATTCTCCAGAGGTGAATAATCGGCAGGAACAACCTTGCGGTCGGCCGTAAAATAAAATGGCTTTTTGAAAAAAGATGTTCTTTTTTCAAGATCAGGCATAGTATCCGGACCATAAACCAGGTTGATGAGACCAACCGAACGTATTTCGTCCCAGGCTTTCATCTGGTCCTGGTTCCAGAAAAAAGTCAATGCTCTGCCCGAAGCCATTTGCAGAACTTTGCTGTCAGTCTGCCATTGTACATTTTCCCGTATGGTATCACCGTCGAGCACCTGTAAACAAAGGGACCGGTTATCAAGAAGAGGAGAAAGCACAAAACAGAACCTTCCGGATGAATCGGTAAAAGAGTAATCCAGATAAGGTATGCTGTCAGGCACTGTTAATGTAACCAACTTGCTGCTGAGCGGGGTGCCGGTGACCGGGTTTGAGACTGTCCCGCTCAGCAAATATCCTGCTTCCTCCGGCAAGTATCTGCACGGCATAGTCTGTCGGGCATAGGCAGGTGGAACGTGTTCTCCTAACCATGGAACATTAATTTCATTAGTTCCCTGTGCGGAAGAATCAGCAATATCCATTTTCACGTTTTCGGAAAAACTGAACGAAAAAGGCATTTTCCGTACCATCCGTATTGATAACCGCACGGTTTCGCCGGGGAATAAAGTTCCGGGACGAATCATTACCGGAAGTACCTCACGGGTAGAGATAGTATCCTTGCTTGCAGTGAGACTGACGATGGAAGATTCCTCTTTGTTTGCTGCTACTGCTCCCCGGACGGATTTTTTTTCAGAAGAAGTGGTAAAAGAACCGCTTTCCGCTGCCATCCCCGCCGCTTCTTCAGGAGCGATGATTTCCCTTACCTGGAATTCAGTAAAGTTGTCATCCGTCAGACCGGAAACATAGAGCGGTTTGATGGCAATATAGGAAAGGGGAAGATTTCGCATAAAAGATGTATAGGCAGCCAGATAATAGATTCCGGAAGACAGGGTGTCAGGGAGCTTAATTTCACCGGCAGATACATTATCGGAAAAGTTTGTCCTCCAGGTGAGAACGGGTGCCAGATATTGATTGAAAAGATTGAAATACAGTATTTTGCTTTTTACATTCTCTCCGGGAGCTACCGGATTAAAAATGAAAATACTGTATTTTATCCATTCACCGGTTACATAATAATCCCTCTCAGTCTGTGCAATAGTTTGTTCCAGATAGATGCCAGCCCCCTTGTTGCTCCCGCCCTGCGCCATAACAATTCCAGGATTCAGTGCCGAAGGCAATAATGCCGCAAGCAACATCAGGCGAAGTAAAAACGAGGTTCTATGCATCATCCGAAACATTTCTGGTATGCAATTTCAAAAATATATCCATCCCGGAGGAGGAAAACCTTCTTTACAGTCAGGTCCATCGGGAAACTGGTAATTGTTCAGTTCACGTTTGTGATAAATCTGTGAACCGGGGAACCAGGTAAAAATATGGTACAGCGTGGTTACGGAAGCCACCTCGAACATCCCGATCATCAATTTATCCGGATTATTCCTGCAAATCATATTTCCCTTTATCTGAGAAGGTATAGGATCGAAGATCTGCTGGTCGGCATGCAGTTGTTTTGCAGCCAGACGGTAAAAATCATATACTTTCTGGTTAAAAACAGACACCTTTGTCTGCAAAATCCAGGCTGTCATCAGATCTTTGCTGACCATTGGATCTTCGGGTTCAGGATAGATAATATATGGCAGGAAGGAATACCGGGTACTTCTGAGCAACTGGTTTCCCTCTCTGGGGACCGAGGCAAATACCTCTGGTATCTGATCGGTGTTATAAATATCGTAGCAAAAAACAGTAATGGCATCCGGTGTATTAGGATTCAGAGTGTGGTATTTTTCAATCAGCAGACGGGTTGAAAAACGGTAAAACCGTTTGCTATCAGAAGGATCGGTGACATCGGCCAAAACATGCAGACCGGAGCTCTTGGTCTCGATCAGGTCACCATACAGATTTTCTGTAACGGTGACAGAGGTACCTATTTCGGCATAAACAGAATCTACCTGAGGATGATACTGAAGCTCCTGCGGTTCTGATTCGAAGATATCTCCGTTGGGCAATTTAACTGTCAGTTGATAGCTTCTTCCCTCAATAATAGGAATTCCATTGGATGAAGTTACATAAACGCCCGGGGCATTTTCGGCCAGAATTTCGCTGAGGCCGAAATTATCGGAAAGCATGATCCATGCACCGCTGATTGGTCTGTTCAGTCTTTTACCAAAAGGAGAAGCCCAGGAAAGGTAAATTGGAAAGGGTCCCGGGCCATTCGAAACGGAACCCTCAATTACAGGAATCATTTCGTTGCTATTGAGAGGCCCTGGATCATAAGGCTCCTGACAGGCCGTTCCAGCCAGCAGCAGAAGAATGTATGGTATGAGAGAAGTTCTGCAACGCATGGTCAGAAGATAAAATTATATGTTACCACAGGAAAAGGCCGGCCGATAAGATACATTTTATAAAGTCCTGAAACATCATAATTGTCCTGCAAACCACCCGGAGCCTTCTTGTAAAATACCGAATAGGCATTTTTCCTTCCGTAAATATTAAGAACCGAAAAGGTCCAGCTTCCTTTCCATTTTTTCCGCAGGTGCAGGCTTTCATCCCGGCTGACCGAAAGATCGAGACGATGGTAAGGCGGTAAGCGGTATGCATTTCTGTCAGAATACCATACAAGCATATTATTTCCGAAATCAAACTGGTATTCCGGCAGGGTTGTTGGACGACCCGAGGACAAATAAAAATTGGCTGTAAACCGAAGCCGGCGGTTATAGTAATAGGTTCCCGACACATTCAGGTCATGGGGCCTGTCAAACATCGACGGATACCATTTGTTTTTATTGATGATTTCCTCAGAGTAACGTCCGTTTGTTCTCCTCCATGCCCGGGAATACGTATAATTGATCCAGCCATCTATTCTTCCCCCGTTTTTTCTGATCATACATTCAATACCATAATTTCTGCCGGAGGTTTTTATCAGCTCAGTTTCAGGATGGGGATTCATTTCAAGCAAAGCATCATTTTTGTACTCCGGCAAATTTTCAAGCCATCTGTAATATATTTCAGCCGAAAACTCAAAAAAATTATCGGCCGAATTCCGGAAATATCCCATTGCCAGCTGCCGGGAACTAACCGGACGAATATAGGGATCGGCAAGTTTCCAGACATCATTCGGTGTAGGAATGGATGTATAGGAAAGAAGCATGAGGTACTGGGTGTTTTTGCTAAAGGAAAACTTAACGGAACTTCTCTGGTTCAGCATAAATTTCACTGCCAGCCGAGGCTCAAAACTGTGAAAGGTAACGATATGAAGGCCTTCTGTGTACATAAGGGTGTCAGTGATACGGGATGGTGACAACGGACCTTCTGCACTGTACAGAAATTTCTGGTAAGGACCCGTAAGTTGGTACACTGAAAAACGCAGGCCCGCACTGATTCCGAACCAGTCGGAAAGGTCGAAGTCATCGCCGGCAAAGAAGGCAGTTTCATATCCTTTGCTGTTTTCAAGGTCTAGAGGATTGATCAGGGAGAATGAATTCAATGGTTTCTGTGATCCGGGATAAACCGTGTAATGGATGGCCTGAACACCGGCTAGTGGCCTGTGATTGTGAAACTTACTCCAGTTAAGCACCAGTTTGGCATCAAGAGAACGGATTCCGGAAGAAACCTGTTTTACCAGTGAGGCTTCTGCCAGATCATCCCTGGCAACATAATAATCGGAAACGGAAGCAGTAAGTTCCGTATTCCAGTTGGCATTAAAGATTCGCGTCCACCGGGCCGATGCCAGGTTATTGCCGTAGCGGTAGGTAAATTCTCCGGCATAACGGAACCTGTCGAAACCCGTATAGGCAAAGAAAGTGAGATGATTTTTGCTGTTTTTATACTGAAACAATCCGTTCAGGTCATGAAATAAAGCATGGCTGCTACGGAGGTTGTAATCGGGCAGGCGGCCCAGTATCCAGTCGGAATAACTGCTTCTTCCCCCCAGCATCCAGGAGAAATGATCTCCTGGAAGTGTACCATTGAACATTACCCTGCTGTTGAACAGTCCGATACCTCCCTGTCCGTGAAACCCCTTGCGGGCGTTATCACGCACCCGGATATCGATGACGGATGATACCCGTTCTCCAAACTCCGCCGGAATGTAACCCCTGTAAAGTTTCATGCCGGCAACGGCATCCGGATTGATCACCGACATAAGCCCGAAGACATGGGAAGTATTGTACACTGAAGCTCCTTCGAGAAGATAGAGATTCTGGTCATCGCCTCCCCCCCTCACGCTGATACCTGACCCAAATTCGCCGGCGGAAGAAATTCCCGGCATCATGGAAAGCCTTTTCATAATATCTTTATCCCCACCCACAGGAGGTAGTAATTTAAAGTCGCGCATATCCATGTCAATCAATCCCATGGTATTGCTGCGGACGTTGCGGTCGGCCATTTTGGCGAAAACCTTCACTTCTTCCAGCCTGACAGATTCCTCGAACAGTTCAAGGTCAACCGCTCCCGGTCCAATTACCTTAAGCGAAAACTTCTGCTGCTCAAAACCCAGACAGGCTACCTGCAGGTTATAGATTCCTGGTTGTAATACCAGAGAAAAGGATCCATCCATATTACTGGTGGTCCCAACGGAAAGATTTTCCACCTGCAGGGATGCCCCCGGAAGGGGTTCTCCGTTTTTCCCATTCAGTATTCTTCCCCTGATTTCGGCCCTCCTGTACTTCCCGGCATCGGCAGGGTTACCTACTTCTATCATTCCCTTTGTCATGTCGTTTCCGGCCATGTTGATCATGGCTCCGGTAAGCAAAGCAACTCTTTCCGAAGGAAGGAACACTACTTTATTCGAACCAACTATCCGGTATTCGAGGGGTTTTCCCCTTAGAACCTCCTGCAAAAATACACTCAGGTCAGACTCCTGACCCGCATACGAAATGGTATCACCGGCAAATATGCTGTCGCGGTAAAAAAACTGCACTCCATACCGGGCGGTAAGATCACGAAAGGCATCCAAAACTGCCGTATGGCTGTAAACAGCGGATATTTTTACCATGTCCGGATTCTGACCACAGAGTGGCAAGCTGAAAACGGTTACCGTAAAAAAAACGAAAAGGGAATGTATATATCCCCGTCTGTAATTCATGATCTGCCTTATATCTTTCCGGAGACTATAAAAGTATCAAATTATTCCATAAACACAAATACTCTTTTAACCTGAATCCTGCATTTTTTCCCGAATTCCATCAACTAATGCTGATCCCCCATGTTTAGAGTCTTCAACTTTTCCTGTATAATACCGGATAAATAAAACTACATTCTGGCTAAAAACGATGTACCTTTACTATTTCTTACAAAAAAAATGAAAACACAACCTGTCAGCCGGTTACTCAAGTTTATCCTGCTGGTTTTAATGATCATAATGCCGGTTTGCACCTATTCCAGGAACAATTTCGGTTCTGTTCAGGAGATGGCTCCTGCAGATTCATTGCTGGCTTTTTCCGGCTATCAATCCTTACCGGGAAGTGATGCAACCAAACTGTTACCTGCTTTGTCGGACAATAAAACCTGCCTGCTTGCGGGCCATGGGATGTCCAATTTCCCGGCTCTGAAACTTTCACTGGGTTTTGGTTTCCCTGAACTTGTTTATGCCGGAGTGCAGGGATATCGGAACACCTTTCAGATAGGAGCCGGGGCAGGGACATTGCCGGGATACGATCATTCCGTTTTTTCGGTCTTTGTGCAGGGAGGATACCACTTCGGCGGAAAATCCCGTCATAATCTGATTCCACCCTGGTATGCAAGAGCAATTCTAAGCTATGGTTATGAAAAAAGTACACAAGCGATCTGGCATTCGTTTTTTCTGTCTCCCCGCATTGGCCGCAATTTTTATTTTATTGAAAGGCTGGGCATGGATCTGGATATAGGGCTGTCATTTGAACTTTGGGAAAAGAAAATCGAAAAAAATCCTTCAAACTGGAACTTTGATTTTGATTTTCCGGTGGTTCCGACAATTTCGATTAGCTTCTTTTATCTAATGAAAAAGGCTATCTAAAAAGGCAGCCTTTTTTATGCTGCCAACCTTTGAAGTGGAAGTTTTTTTCGCAAATAAGACTACAGCAAATCCAAATTCGACTGTCCATTGACTAAACATTGTCTTAACCCCCTAATTAACTGGATAAAATATAACCTCCGATTAAATTTTCGATTCATAGGGGTTAACCCTGATGCAATCGCTAAACGTTTCCTCTCCTTATAAAACGGAAAAAAGCTATTGCTCATACTCCTGCACTTTGCAAGCCTGTGGGAGGATGTCTACGATTGGTGTGGGCTGAGGCCGGGTTGGTTATGGACGGATGTTTGGGTACTTGACAGAGAGGCCTCAGCCTTCCATCGTGGAGACTTTTTTTGGTTACTTTTTTGTGTGGCTGACAAAAAAGTAACTCAGGGTTCGGGGTGAAACCCCGCATAACTCTCTGCCCGGAAAATCTATCTTTAAAAATACATGCATCACCCTCATGGCCGATGGAATCGCCGATTCATTTAAATTAACCATGATGTATAAGCTCAACGGGTCAGCTCCTTATAGAACGGAAATAAGCTCTTGCTCATACTCCTGCACATTGCAAGCCTGTGGGAGGATGTCCACGATTGGTGTGGGCTGAGGCCGGGTTGGTTATGGACGATTGTGTGAGTACCTGACGGAGAGGCCTCAGCCTTCAATCGTGGTGACTTTTTTTGGTTACTTTTTTGTGTGGCTGACAAAAAAGTAACTCAGGGTTCGGGGTGAAACCCCGCATAGCTCTTTGCCCAGAAAATCTATCTTTAAAAATACATGCATCACCCTCCGGGCCATTGGAATCGCCGATTCATCGGGGTTAACCCGGATGCCACCGCGCATAGCTTTCGCTCTATGCATTAGTTCGCTTCTCTCCTAATGAATAATCCGGGTTAAAAAGCGTGCCGCAATTTGTCCGGAACAATCAGTTAAGCCACCAAAAGCATTAAGGGGTGAATTTGTCAACGGCGATGATACCTTTGAAAAATCAAACAACCTATCATCTCCTGTTTTCCTCTTAGTAAATTCGAAACGTAGGCAATCTTGGCATTACAGGATGACAAGGGATTTATCCTAAAATATTTATATAAAACTGTTCAGAAAACAGGGTGCTATAAACCTATTCTCCATACATACTTATGCGCAAAATTTAATCGCAAAAAAAATTATTGTATTGATATTCAATTTATTGGATAATATACGTATAAAATTTTTTCAGTTAACCTGCGAGATTTTTCCATTTTGGGTATAAATAAATGAACCTGGTTGGTCGCTTCGGAGTTGACGGAGCGAAGCCTTGAAAAAGGCAGGATCGCAGCGCCGGTAGCTGCGATCCTTTTTTCAGATGATTGAACCGATTGTTGAAACCTGCCAGGATTTAAAACTTTTGCATTAAACCAAAATTGTTCAGAGACAATGCAACAGAAAAAGGGAATCTTCCTGATTCTTTTTGCCTGTCTGAGCTTCTGCCTTCAAATCAGGGGACAGAGTACGGACTTTCTAATCCAGGAATTTATTACTGCCTGGCTGCAAGGTTCCGTTTCGTCAGGCCTGGCCGGGCAAATTCTTAAGGGAGACGATAATGAGGTGCTTTCACTTCTTCAGAAGTACCAGTCTGACAAAAATGACAGGGCAAGGGAAGCCGCATGGTACCTTACAGCAGCCGTAGGCAGAAGAACCGTTGTACCCGACATCAGAAAACAGGTTTTGATGTTGCTCCTTCAGGGCAGCCGGAATTCCGATCCGATAGTTGCCAGAAAAAACCTGGCCCAACTGAAGAACTTCGACCGTTCATTGTTTGATGCTCAGGCAAAAAAAGTGCTGGAAGATATTTTCAGAACCACCGCAAATCCGTCGGAGGAGCTGATTAAAATTACAGGTTTTGCCGGTTGTGTTGGCCTGATTCCTGATTTTAAAAGCAGAATCAGGGATATAAGGGAAAAGGAAGCAGAGAGAAAATGGGCTTATTATCTGGCCCTCGCCCGCATGGGTGACGGGGAAGCAATACGGTACTGCATGAAAAGAATCCAACAGCTTCCGGTCAATGATGAAACCATTGAGGACGTCTTTCCCGATCTGATTTACATACGCCGAAAGGAAGCAGTTGATTACCTGTTGGAAGTTGCCCTGGACCGCCCGTCAGGATGTTCCTATTCCAATCCTGACAACGAACAGGCAGTGTCCTGTACAGCCAAGATCCTTGAAATGATTGCTCCGTACCTTGCTGGTTTTCCCGTGCAGGATACTGCCGCATTCAGTTCTCTGTCATCAGAAGAGACTATTGCATTGGTAAGGAAGTGGTTGAAAGAAAAATACAACGCCGATGCCATCCTCCAGGATCTTTACTGAAATACGAACTCCCCGCGCTGAAAAGTTATTCTTTTATCCGGCGCACTTCATGGCATTCCTGTTTCTTTTATCCTGCCCGTTAACGGCCAGCCAGGATTCTGTTCTGCTCACGCCCGGAAGAATCGATTCGATCTATGCCTTGGTAGAACAGGAAAACCGGTATGCAGAACAAATTGACACCACGGTTTTTTTTAATCTCCCGGCGGGTATAAAAGGTCCAGGGGATAACCCTGACTATGCACTCCTCATTACGGGAGTTACCTTTATACCCGGGATGGCCAGGTTTGATGCGTGCCTTCGCCTCAGGAATCCGGCCGATGGAAAACAGTTATATTTTGCAGCCTACCAGGTACCTTTCTCTCTGGATGACGGCATTGCCGGCCCCTTTGAACTGATGCTGGTAGAAGAAGTTTCCCTCGATTTTCTGCCGGTTTCCGATATCAGAATCCTTGCAGGAAGTTATGTTTCAGCCGGTTGTTCCGGTTTCGAATCGGTAACCGTTCTGGGCCGGCTTTCGCTGCAATCCGGCTTGTTCATCCCGGCCGACGAAGAAGGTAATGCACGGGAAGGTCCTGTTGAGACCGATTTTCGCATTACGGCCTATTCCCTGAATGATCTGCTGGCTGACATTTCCCTAAGCCCGTTTCAGCTCAGAAATCTGCCCGACTTCACCTTTATATGCCATCATCTCGTATTCGACATGAGCGACCGGGTCAATCCTTCCGGGCTCTTTCTTCCGCCGGATCGAAAGGGGGATTTTCCGGAAGGTAATACCGGTTTATGGCAGGGAATATACATCAGTGACGCTGAGGTGGTCTTGGGCAAAAGATTCCGCCGCAGGTCGGATGATTTACCGGTAAGCTTCGGTATCTCGGGTTTTTTACTGGACGACCACGGATTTACCGGAGCCATACAGGCGTCCAATCTTCTGCCTTTTAGCGAAGGCAACATGAACGGATGGAATTTTTCCGTGGAAAAACTCAGCGTGGCTTTTGTTGAAAACCATATAACAGCAGGCCGAATGGAAGGGCGTATCAGTATCCCCTGCCTTGATGTCCCGGACGGATTTGCCTATTCGGCGATCATTGATGCCAATGGCCACTATGCATTTTCTATTCGCACCGAAGACAGCATTCCTGTTCATCTCTGGGGAAAAACCCGGTTGGTTCTTGATCCTGCCTCCCGAATCACTGTGGAAGACAACAACAATACCTTTTTGCCATCGGCATTATTGAACGGAAGGATGTCACTCCAGGTTCCTTTGGGGGAGAAAGGAAAACAGGAAATGCAGTTAACCGACATCCGGTTTCAGAACATGTGCATAACAACCAGGGAACCGTTTTTTTCCATCGAATACCTTTCGCTTGACGGTTCCAGACAAGGCATGCTGGCAAGTTTTCCAATTACCATCAGCCATATCGGGGTCAAAGCAATGCGCCCCGCCTATGCCCTTGAAATCGATGCTGCTGTGAACCTGATGGAACAGGAGAAAGAAGGATTTGCCGCGCAGACAAACATTCTGCTTGTAAGCCGCTGGGAAAACCATCATTTTTTCTATGAAAGAGCAGATATAGGTGAATTGTCCGTCAACATATCAAAACCCTCGGCCTTTGAACTCCGGGGGAACATACGGCTCATCAATGAGGATCCTTTGTACGGCAATGGATTCAGCGGGAATGTACATCTTCGGATAGCCGAAAAATTTCTGGTGGATGGAATGGCTGTTTTCGGAAACAACGGTTTATTCAGGTATTATTGTGCGGATGTTCTCTTTTCCTCCCCTGTAGGAATTCCGGCCGGTCCCATCACCATCAACCAGCTTGGCGGAGGAATTTACTTCCGCATGAAGCAAAAAGAGTCCGTGCCCGGGATGATGCCAGGAATTACTCTTCCTTCAGAACTGGTCTATATTCCCGATAAAGAAACAGGTCTGGGTTTGATCATGCAGGCCGGGTTTACCGTAGCCGGTAAGAATCTTGTCTCGGCCGATACCCGCTTTGAAATTGCCTTTAATTCCCATGGAGGAATTAACCGGATAGGCTTTGACGGGGCGGTGGAATGCCTTACTCTTCCAGAACAGACTGTATTGGCAGGGCTTACGGACAAAATCAAAGCAGTTGCCAGTGGCCGGATCCCCGGGCGCAACAAAGCTTCTATGGTATCCGGCAGCCTGTCGATGGAAATGGATTTCACCCAACATGCCTTTCATGCCGACGGACGCATCTATATCAACGTTGCCGGAACCCTTCGAGGCGACGGACCGGAGAATCTGGCCGGAAGGATAACCCTGCATGTGGCCGAGGATGACTGGTATGTGTACATTGGTACTGTTCAAAATCCCGTGGGGCTGAACTTCGCGGGTTTCGGACGAGCGTACGGCTATCTGATGGCTGGCAGGCATCTTCCTGATGCATTGCCCATGAACAGAAGAGTTGCCGGGATTCTGAACCTGCCGGTGATTGAATTTCAGAAAAACCGGAATCAGGCTATGCTGGACAATGCAAAAGGCGTGATGTTTGGTTCAGGATTTGATTTCAGGGCCGGAGGAGAAACCCGGGTTGTTTACGGATATTTTGACGTAGGGGCAGGTTTTGACCTGATGCTGACAAATTTTGGCAGGGAAGCCCATTGTGCCGGCCACACAGGCCCTCCGGGTATCAATGGTTGGTATGCACAGGGGCAACTATACGCCTATCTGCTGGGAAGGCTGGGTATAGTGGTTACCGTTCTGAAAAAGCCGAAAAAATTTGATATTCTCAACCTGGCAGGTGCCGCCCTCATGGAAGCCAGAGGCCCCAATCCTATGTACCTCAGCGGAACTGTTGGCGGAAAATACAGCATCCTTGGAGGAATGGTCCGGGGTCAGTGCCGGTTTGAGATTACCGCCGGTGAACAATGCGAGGTAGTTGTACCCGAACATAGCCCTGCCAATATGGAACTGATTGGTAGTATCACCCCTGAAACAGGAACAAAAGATGCAGACATAGCTATTACACCGCGGGTTGTCTTCAATCTTCCGGTAGGTACCGAAATTAAACTAAGTACTGAGCCAGGGATATATGAGAAATACCGCATAAAACTTGAAAAATGCGAGCTCCGGCTTGGTACGGAACCAGTTGACGGACAAATCGAATGGAACCAGGCCAGGGACATACTGGTGTTCAAATCGTCTGAAATTCTCACTCCGTCTTCTTCCTATACCTTCGAAGTGTCGATCAGTTTCGAGGAATGGAAGAACGGACAATGGGAACCGTTTACTGAAAACGGGAAAGTTATCACCGAAACCCGGCAGGAGACCTTCACCACCGGCCCGCTGCCGAAAGAAATACCTCCCTCATTGATCAGTTACAGCTACCCGGTGTCACGCATGATGAATTTATATTCCGGTGAAGCCGATACAGGGTATGTCGCCTTTCGTCAGGGAGTCAGTGCTTTCTTCAGACCCGGAAACGAATGGAAGCAGGTAGTGCGGTTCACTCCTGTTTCGGGAGCTGAAGCCATTGAAGTGTCTCCCTTCTATCAACCATCGCAAAATACATTGTTCTTTGCTATACCAGATTATCTTCAGCGCAATACAGTGTACCATCTGGAACTGGTGAATATTCCCCTGAACATTTCCCCCGACGCCGGAATTACCGAAGAAACCAGAAAAACAAGCTACGATGGCGATTCGGTAACCATTGAAATGCGGAACAGAACAGCTTCTGGCAACGTTGCACGGAAGGAAGAAACCGTCCTTCTGCGCATGCCATTCCGCACCAGCAAATACAAAAACCTGAGTGAAAAAATAAACCAGAGCATCATTGAAGTGCGGTTTATCCAGGAATTTGCACCCTATGTTTTCTTTCCGGGGGCCACCTTTTACCGCGATGAAACATTTGACCGATTCGAGATATACGGAGGAGAACAGTTCGGGCCTCTGTTGCGCATAAGAGCTATTCCGGAAGAAACCCCGTGGTTCCTGAAGAACATGAAGCCAACGATTTATGAAAATTATCCGGTAGCAGGTATTGGTAGTATCAGATGGCGGGGCAAAGAGCCACTGGGTATTCCTCCAACCGGAGAAATTCAGGTATGGCAGGAAAACTACAATCGTTTACTGACCAACGAGGAGGAACTTTCGGGACAGATTCAGCCATGGGCGCAGTTTGCCCATATCATGTACCTGCTTCCCTATTATTGGAGCCGCGATTATTCGGATGTACGGAACCAACTGGCCAATGCCTGCCTGTCAGGCTGTCCGCATGACGAAAAAGTGGAGAAAATCTTGAGTCGCTTTTACTGGCCGGTTATTGGTGCCGGCAACTATCCGGTTCGTATTGGTTATTTTCTGCCAGGCAAAACCCAACCCACCCTTACATCAACTCTTGTTCTGCATAACCCGTTTGACCTGCCGCAACCTTAATGATAAACTAACCGATGCTCATGAAAGGAATGCTGCTTATTATCCTGTCGGGGTTGGTTAACCTGCTCTGGGCACAAACGCCTGAGAGAAAAATTCATGTTCTGGCGCGTGCCTATGGTGACTCGGTTTGCCTTCGCTGGGCTCCCGGTTCCTATGAAGGATGGATTGAAGGAAACCGTTACGGTTACAAAATTGTACGCTACACACTGATGCGCAACGACAGGCTTCTGTCTGAGCCTGATACCACCCTGCTCACTCCCGCACCCATCCTGCCCTATCCTCTTTCTGAGTGGGAAAAAAGAGCCGGAGAGGAAAAATACGAGGCGATTGCAGCCCAGGCATTGTACGGAACAATTATATCCCCGACGGCTACCATCAGGGATATCCGTAAAAAAGCTGAAGAACAGAAACAACGCTATTCCCTGGCCATGTTGGCTGCCGACATGTCACCGGCCGCAGCCAGGGCACTCGCATTGTACTTTGCCGACCGGAATGTAAATAAAGGAGAGAAATACCTCTACCGGATATTCTTTGCTTCTGACCCTGAAGACAGGTCATCTGATACAGGGTTTGTTTTCATCGGACCGGATGAAATATTTCCACTACCCAAACCACCTGCCCCCGAAACTCTGTGCGAGGGTGGGCGCATCACGCTCCACTGGAATACCAACCTTCTGCAGCATATCTTCACTTCCTGGCTGGCAGAACGGTCGGTCGACAGCACCGGTCCCTACCACAGTCTGACAGAAGAACCCGTTGTTTCCTTTTCGGCAACCGACAGAGAAACCGGAACAATTCTTCTTCCTGATACACTGATACTTGACTCGGGTTATCTATACTACCGCATTCGGGGAATCAATGCTTTCGGGGAAGTCAGTCCGCCGTCAGAACCTGCCAGGGCAGTTCCCTGCGAACGGGATTTTGCCATTCCGTTTATCTCATCTGCCACCACAAACGATGGACGGGTAGTTCTGTCCTGGATGTACCTGAACCCGGAAGACCGGAATCATCCCCGTCTCACAAGCATAAAAATCTGGCGATCGGCTCTGGAAGGGAATAATTACACCTGCATCGGTGAAATATCGTCATCGGATACCAGTTTTACCGATAATCAGCCTGCAGAAACCAATTACTACAAACTTTCGATCAGAACCACAACCGGAGAAACCCACTTTTCCCTTCCGGTTCTCGTACAACTTACCGATACAGTTCCTCCCTCCCCTCCCGGCGGCATCGATGGAATTGCTGATACCTCCGGGATTGTTACCCTTACATGGAAAAAAAATCCTGAACCAGATATTTACGGATACAGGATTTATCGCGGGAACAGCCGGAAAGAAGAATTTTCCCAGATTACCATTGCTCCAATCGCCGATACGGTCTTTTACGATTCCATCCGTTTGAACAACCTTTCCAGAAAAGTTTACTACCGGCTGGTGGCCGTTGATAAGAGGCAGAACTATTCGGCACTGTCTGATATTGCTGAAGTTGAAAAGCCCGACAGAATACCTCCTCCTCCGCCCATACTTTTTGCTGCATCAGGAGAAGAAAAAGGAATCGTACTGTCATTCTCCTGTCGAACTACAGATGATGTCAAAGAGGCCCGAATTTACCGGACGTGTGATGAGGATAGCTGTCTTCGCCTGATAACCATTTTGCCAGTACTCGCAGACACATTGGTATGGGTTGATACTGCAGCCATACCAGGCAGGAACTGTACATATTGCATACAGCTAGCCGACAGCGCGGGAAACATTTCTACCATATCAGAGCAAATAGCGATGGTAAGGCCTCACGGAAGAACCCCCACCCTAAAGCCTGTCATCCAGGGGAAAAAGGGAACCGGAAAGCGCTCTGTGGAGCTCAGGTGGAACAATGTTCCTTCTGAGGCAAAGAAAGTGGTTATATACCGCGCCGAAGGGGAAGACACTCTCTGCACATATACCTCCGTAGCAGGGAATATATCAGGTTTTACCGACAACCAGGTTTCAACCGGTAAAAAGTACCGGTATGTTATTCAACCCGTCAGTAAGGACGGAAAACATCTTACACCCAGCGACCCGTTGGATATCAACCTTTAGCATACCGCATTGCCCGTATTCACATCCCGCCAATCTGCAATTGAATAAAAACCTGGAAAATGAAAAGAAACGGACTTTTGTTTGTTTTGGGATTTTTCGCCGTATGGCCGGTAAAAGGGCAACTGATCAATACATGGTACTATGAAGCATCCTGCACTTCCAGCCCTGCCGGCGGCACGGCCATATTTACTGCCGTAACCGATGGCAGCCCGTCGGAAGTCCTTCTCGGCAGTACGCTGGGTCTGAAAAGCCTGAACGGACGTCTCCAAAAATTCAGAACTACCTACAGAGCTTCCACCTGCGCTTCTTCCTCCGAAACCAATTATTCCGGCGGCACCTGTTCCTTTGGTGGTTATACCAACCTCAGTTGCAACGGAACAACCTTTACAATCCATAGCAACATTGTACTTGACAATCCGGTTTACATTGAAAACACTAACATATCGTCCTATGCAGGGGCGAATAATACAATCACTTACAGTGCCTATTGTTACAACCCCTTCAACAAGGCACCAGGCAGCTATGGCTACCTTCAGCCGCGCCTTCAGTATCAGAGCGGCAATGGCGAGTGGAAGGATTTACCGTTTACCCTTTTTGGTTCAGGGGGTCAGATTGTATTTTCACCGAAAAACCTTTTCACGGCTGCCGATCTTTACAACAACATTTCCTTTCGTGTTCTGAAAACGGTTGGAAATAACGTTACCTGCGAAACCTATGGAAATGTTGCAGGCCCCTTTCAGTTTTACGATACGGTGACCCTTTCGATCCCGGATGGTATCAGGTTGGTATGCCAGAACAAAAGCATCAGGCTCAGTGGTGGTTACAGACTTTTCGGAACAGCCGATGTTAGTGCATTTCTGGAAGCCAGGCAAAGGGGTACTACCAGTTGGACCCAACTTTCGAAAATCCTCAATGCATCAACAGAACTTTATTTCAGCGATCTGAACAATCCCTCCTGGCTCGGAAAAGAAATAGAAATCAGGGCATTCAAACTGTTCAACGGGAACAAAATAGCCGGAAACATAGAACGAATCATGTTTCTGCCGGCAATGAACGTTCAGGCAACTGTAACTCCCCCCTCCTGTTATGGGATGAAAAATGGGAAAATAACCCTTTCTTTTCCTGAACGCTCCCCATTCAACAACCAGGAGGTAAAAATCCTTGTTACGATTGTCAAATATGATCTGCACCCGATCAGCGAAATCAATACATTTTACCAGCCCGTCACCTTCCCCGGCGATACGGCCACATACTATTTTTACGATGCCATCACCTTTGCGGCCAATGTTCCGGGAAATTTGCTTGTCATTGACAGCACGGTTATACAAGATCCGAGATTTAACCTGGGTGCCGGGAAATACTCTGTCAATGCCCGTTTTGTGGACGACACCAGTTGCCATCAGTTGCTCCTGGTGAGTATGCCGGAGCCAGAGCCACTTAATGCTTCCTTTTCACCTGAAAATCAATGGTTCGACAACAACACTGCATACCAGATACGCACCGGGGCTGAAAAAGGAAATGCCAT
Organism: Bacteroidota bacterium; assembly: GCA_029571215.1. Taxonomy (GTDB): domain Bacteria; phylum Bacteroidota; class Bacteroidia; order Bacteroidales; family JAAYUG01; genus JAAYUG01. Next base: position 1,533 of record JAKPTE010000039.1, on the reverse strand, counting down.
TTTACAAATGACAGGAGGTACGGAACCTTATACCATTTGCCCAACGGGAACGACCAGCTACCTGTCTGTAACCGGACACCAGGCCACCCTGAGCCTTGCTGAGGGTGAGCATAGGTATACCATCAGGGATGCACACAATTGCGCGGTACAGAGCCGTATTACCATGAAAAAACCACCGGACATCAGCATTTCGATTGCAGAAACGGATCCTGTACTCTGCCATTCGGCAACCGAAGGAGACCATGGCTACGGAGCGGTTACCGTAAATGTTTCGGGTGGAGTTCTCCCGCTTCATGCCACTGTAAAACAATATGGAAACGCAGTTTTTTCACAAAAAATAACCACCAGGGGGACAATCACCATTACCTCCGGTAACCTTACTGCCGGCAATGGATATGAAGTATCGGTACAGGATACTACGGTAGATCCGGCTAATCCGTGGCAGGCCGTTTCGGGAAGTTTTGCCATAACGGAACCGCCGGATATTCTGCTGGATTGTGCCGTGCAACCTGCCCTGTGCCATGACGATCAGGCCATCCTTCATATTCAGGCAACCGGAGGCACAGGATACCTGACCTGTACCCTCAACGACAGCATTCCAGTAAGCGGAAATTTGCGTTCTGTTGAACCGGGAATTAGCTGCCAGATAAAAGCCACCGATGCAAATGGATGCCGGAAAAGTATTTCCGTTGTCGTCCCGCCGGCTCCTCCTGCCCTTGTCCTGTACGATTCGGTTATTAATGTAAGCTGTGCCGGAGCAGGAAATGGAATGATCACTCTTTTTCCGCAAGGAGGAACCCCTTTTGCCGGGCAAAAGTACGACATCTGCATGCCGGTAAAGGGAATTACGGAGCGGTTGCCTTTGAAAATCTTCACGGGGCTGTCGCCCGGGAACTATTACCTGACCGTCACCGACTCCAACGGTTGCGTGGCAGAAAAAATCACCGAAGTGAAACTCTCCGGCAAGCCCCTCAGATTGACTGTGGTTACCATCGGGCCAGCATCATGCTATGCTGTTCCCGACGGCAGGATAAATGTCGTTTTCGATCCGGGAGAAAGGCCTTTTCCTCCTTACCGGTTGCGTACCGAAAACTCTTCAGACTATAAGGAAGAACTTTTATCCACCGTTGATACAAGCATGGTAACCGGTTTGCGGGCTGGCGCATACGCATTGACGCTCACGGATGATGCCGGATGCATGGTTTCGGAAAGTTTCACGGTACCCGTTCGCCCTGACAGTCTCAGGATCAGCCAGATGGAAACGACCCCGGTTCTATGTCCGGGAACTGCCACCGGGAAAATTACTGTTTCCGCCCGATTTGGAGTGTCAACTGACGGACTTTACCGGTTTGCCCTCTTTTCGTTGCCGCAGCAACGGCTAATGAAAGAGATGTCTGACACAAGCGTAACCTTTGACCTGCTTGAAAGCGGCAGTTATCTGGTGAAGATAATGGATGCCGCAGGATGCTCCGCAACGGAAACTCAAACGATAACATCCCTGCCTACTCCCGTACATTTCACACTTCATCAGCT